>CAUZEO010000191.1:0-10090 GCA_963578625.1 Kiritimatiellia bacterium
CGCCTTCCCGAACTGCCAGGTAGGGAAATGCCTCGTGGCTGAGATCAATGTCGGTGAGCGGCTGAAGCAGTTGCATCGATTTTGGGCCGGCGAGATTCATGGCGCCGTAGGCCGATGTCGCATTCACGAGGACCACATCGAGACCCCGTATCATCGCCCACCGTTGCATTTCGCGGTAGACGGCATCGGAGCCGGATGTAGTCGTACTCACGTAAAATCGATTTTCCGCCAACCGGGCCACTACGCCGTCGTCGATCACCACCCCGGTTTCGTCACACGCGACCCCGTACCGCGACATCCCCACTTTGAGCTTGGTAAAGAGTCCGGTATACAACGATTCGATGAATGCCACGGCGTCCGCGCCGCTGATTTCGATCTTGCCGAGTGTCCCAAGGTCAATCAGCCCAACATTCTTTCGAACATTGATTGCTTCATCCCGAATGCAGTCCTCACGCGATTTGCCTTCCACGGCATAGAATTCGGGGCGAAACCAGTCGCCGGAAACCATGAAATTTGCATTCCGCTCCTGGTGCCAGAAATGCATGAGGGTGCGCCGTCGCGGCGTAAAAGTGCGGCCGGCGAGGATACCCATGGGCAAGGGGGTGATAAAGGGCCGCGCCGTTGTGGTTTGCTTTCCATGAAGATCCTCGCCGCGCAAACGGGCGAGAATTTTCAGGGCGAGGACATTTCCGTGATTTCCCTGGCTGGGACCCATTCCGACGGTGCTGTACCGTTTCATGAGTTCGGAATTGTCGAATCCCTCCTGGAATGCGTTCTTGATGTCCTTTACCTGGACGTCCTCGTCGAGATCCAGAAAGTCTTTTCCTCGGGGATGAGGGATGACCGGATATTCGTGGGAGCGCCGGGTCGTTTCGCGGGGAGGACGTGGTTTTCCGCCGCCCGATTCGAGACCGAGATAGGCGGCGGCTTCGCTCCCTGCCGCCTCGCCGTCACGCATGCGGTCCTCAAAATCGTATACACCATTAGCGCGACCAGCCGCGAAAACTCCATCGGGCATCGCGGTGGGCAGGAACTGTCCCAGCCCGGCATCGTAGGCCATGGTTGTGCCGGCCTGGCGCAGCATACCGTCGTCGGGATGCCAGCCGACGCTCATGATCAAACCGTCGCAGCGGATGGACCGTACGGCGGAAGCGGAATCATCGCCGGGCCCCGGCGTCCCGCACAGGGACACTTTGGAAAGTCTCCCGAAACGTTTGCCCGCCGAAAAAATGGTATGGGCCGGAATCAGTTCGACCCCGGCGGGAACGGCCTCACGATCGTCCACGCCAATTTCGTTCTCCGGTCGAAGGTCCGCGATGGCCTGGATGATCACGCCGGCCTCCGATAGCTCGCGAGCGACGCGGTATCCGTCGGCATTCGCAGTCAGGACCACCGCCTGCTTGCAGGGTTTGACCGCATAGTGATGCATCAGGCATTGCGCCGCACCGCCCATCATGATGCCCGGTAGATCGTTGTTTCGGAAAACGGCGGGCTGCTCGAGGGCGCCGGTGGCGAAGACGACAGCTTTCGCGCGGCACTTGGTCATTTTTGTCCCGTCGACGAGCGCGAACCAGTGGTCCGCGTAGCAGCCGGCAGCCACGGTTCCGGTGCGCACGTCGATGCGGTTCGAGGATTCGACCCGGGCGTGCAAGTCGTAGAGCGGAGTATTGCGACCGAGTTGCCAGGTAAGTGTTCCCCCGGCCTGGGCGTTGCGCTCGACCAGAATTACCTGTGCACCCGCGCTGGCCGCGGAAAGTGCCGCGGCGAGTCCGGAAGGTCCGCTACCGACTACCAGGACATCGCAATAGGCATAATCTTTCGGGGTCGGAGGTCCGGCGCCCTTGGCGGTGTTCACGGAGCCAAGTCCGGCCAATGCTCGGATTCTACGTTCATACATTGGAAACAGGCGCTTCGAGTGAAACGCCTTGTAATAAAAGCCGACCGGTGTAAACGCGGACATTTTGTCGAGAACGCCCAGCAGGTCGAAGCGCACACCGCCCATCGTGTTGACGGCGCGAATGTTCATGCCTTCCTCAATGAGAGTTGAATGGCCGCGAATGTTAGTGCGGTTCTCCGATTCCACCATGACATTGCTGTCGATACCGTCGAGACCCCAGAATGCGCGCGGGCGGTGATACTTGAAGCTGCGGCCGAGGATACGGTACCCGTTCGCCCAGAGAGCCGCGGAAATCGTGTCCCCCTCAAATCCCCGGCACGATCGCCCTTCGAAGCGAAACGAGATCGTGGTAGCTCGGCTGATCGCGGTGCCGTAGGGCGCTGGAAGTCTTTCACGCATTGGGCGATTTTTGATTTGGAATTGCAGATCCCTCAAACTCAAATGTCCGAATGACAGTGTCGCGTACAATATCCCGCTCCGCCAGGAACCAATACCCGCTGGCATTGTGATACCACCACTCGATCCGGATGCCGGGTTCGCTGGCCCGGTTGTAGACATAGTCGGCCCATTCCGCATCGGAAGCCGACTTCGGATCCGGCATCTCCCTGACTTCACCCCCATAGGTAAACTCCTGCAAAGGCCGCTCACCATTTATCGGACATCGAAGTAACTTCATTTTCCGTACCCATTAAAAATCAAAAATTCGAAATCAAAAAAAAATTAATGTCCCACCGAAGCCGCACCTTTTTCTCCTACCAAGTCAAAATTCTCGAACCTTGAAAGATTGAATGCCCCAATCAACTCGTGATCCCGGTCCTCGGCGATCGTCTCGGCCATCGTTTTCCCGCAAATCGGCGTGGCCTTAAACCCATAGGTTCCCCAGCCCGCATCGATATAAAAGCCATCAATCGGCGTCTTCCCCATGATCGGGGAATAGTCCGGCGTCATGTCCGATAGCCCGGACCACTGTCGCAAAATCTTCACGTCGTGCAGAAACGGAAACAACTCAAGGATGTGGCCGCACAGACCTTCCACGAAATCGAGCGTCGAACGCTGGTTTTGAACTTCGTAGGGGTCGAGAGCTGCGCCCATCACCAGCTCGCCGCGCGAAGACTGGCTGATATAGATGTGGAGGGAGCCCGACACGATGATGGTATCGAGCCACGGCTTTATAGGCTCTGTTACACAGGCCTGCAGGGGTTGAATGGTGAGAGGGGTCCGGAGCTTGACCATTTCAGTGATGGAGGGGGTCCAACCTGCGACTGCGGAGAGGACCTTGTTGGTTTCGATGAACCCCTTGCTGGTCTCCACCCCGACAACCTTTTCTCGTTCGACCCGGATACCGGTGACTTCAGTCTGCTGGTGAATCTCAACCCCCCGCTGGTCCGCTCCCCGCCCATACCCCCACGCAACGGCGTCATGTCGCGCGATGGCGCCGGGGGGATGATATAGCGCCCCGAGAACCGGCATGTTGTGGCCGCAGCTCAGGTCGATCTGGGGGCATTTCGACTTGATGAAAGCCGGGTCGACGACCTCGCTGTCCACCCCGAGGTGCTTATTCACCTCCGCCCGCCACCGCATGGTCCGGATCGCGCCATCAGAGTGGGCGAGGGTGAAGTGGCCGCGTTTGGAGTAGAAAAGGTTGAGATCGAACTCTTGCGAGAGGTCCTCAAAGAGCTTCACGCTGGCGTCGTAGAACCGGACCCCCTCTGGAGTGAGGTAATTTGACCGGACAATCGCGGTGTTCCGGCCGGTCCCGCCGCTGCCGATATAGCTTTTCTCCAGAACGGCAACATTGGTAATCCCGAAATCCCTCGCCAGGTAATAGGCCGCAGCCAGTCCGTGACCCCCGGCCCCGATTATGACGACATCGTAGCTGGACTTCAGCGCGTCAGGCGCCCGGAACATCCGGGGTTCCGGGTACTTTTTATTCAGGGCAAATCGTAGCAGCCGATAAGGCATTCTGTGGCCAATCCTGGTAAAGACGTAAATGCCCGCGCAGGCTACGACGACAGGGCCGGAATCGCAACAGGAATATTCAACCACCAAATTCACGATTGCCACGCGAGAAGCGGGGAAATAACCGCAGTGTAAACGAACGGATTTTCAATAGAAGGAAACCACAAGGTCCCATAGCTCTCCCTCGCGCCGTGGAAAACTTCCACCTGAACATTTGCCGCAGACTCGATGTCAGCGGTATTCACGGCCTGGCCAAGTACGCATACGAAAACAAAGCTCGTTTGTATTGTAGACATGTTGTGTTACAACTCTTCCGGCATGAGACTCTACCGATCGAAAAGCGGCACCTATCTGCATCTCGACGACCGCCGGCTTCGCTTGGAAGAGTCCATCGATTCACTCCTCACGCGCAAAGACCTCCGCGCTCACCTGGAGTCCCGGGCCGAGGCCGAGACAACCCCTTCATCTCCGCGTCCGGAACAGGACCTTCTTGCCCCGGTTCTCAACCAGGAGATCTGGGCGGCGGGCGTGACCTACTATCGAAGCCGTGACGCGCGCATGGAAGAGGCCGAGACCGCGGCGGGCGGAGACTTCTATGACCGCGTATATACCGCCGAGCGCCCGGAGCTGTTTTACAAGTCGCCCGGCCACCGAGCGATCGGGCCTGGCGGGAAAGTAAGGATTCGCAGGGACGCGGCATGGAATGTGCCGGAGCCGGAACTGACACTGGTGATTTCATCTCATGGGAAAATTGTCGGGTACACCATCGGAAACGACATGAGCTCGCGGGACATCGAAGGCCAAAATCCGCTCTATCTTCCTCAAGCGAAAGTCTATGACGGGTCGGCCGCGGTGGGACCCTGTATCCTGGTCCCGGAAGAACCGCTGCCCGCGGAGACGGAAATTTCAATGTCGATTCAGCGTGGCGGAGCAGCTGTGTTCAATGATTCGATTATCCTCACCGCGCTCAAACGATCTCCGGAGGAACTCGTCGAATACCTGTATCGTGAAACCAGTTATCCATGCGGTTGCCTCCTCATGACCGGCACCGGGATCGTTCCGCCCAGCTCTTTCACGCTGGCAACCGGCGACGAAATTCGAATTCGCATCGATCCAATCGGAACGCTGGTGAATTCAGTGGAGTAATCTCCGACTCGCGTAGCGATGCCCAGTCAGAGCCTCGGTCTTCCGTGGCACGGGTATCCGACCCGTGTTGCGGAGCCCCAAGCACCGAGCCACCGCCGTAGCACACCTTCCCACCGCACAATTGGGTAGCGCGCCAAAATGGAGAAACCTCCCAGCCGTCAGAAGTCGTTGACGATCAAAATAGTGGAGGCGGGGGGAGTCGAATCAGCTAAGTCGATACTTGCCCATTGTTGCAAATGCTTGCGGGTGCTTGCATGGCCCCATTTTTATTACTGATCCAATGTTGCCCATGCTTGCCGATGCTTGTGTCCCTGAGTAGTCCCTGGTCAAAAATGGGCCTTTATCGACCACCCATTAGTCACGGGTTAGTCCCGGGAAGGCGGGGGGAGAAAGGCCCTGCCACCTACTGAAACTCGACCACGACGCGGAAGAATTTCTTGTCGAGAGCAAGGGGAAGGTCCACCTCGATGCCGCCATCGCCCGGGTCGGTCCAGGTGCCGCCCGCCACCGGGGTCCAGTTCACCAGGTCCTCGGTCTCCTCGAGGTTGAAGTCGAAGTTGATCTCGCCGCTGGCATCCTTGATCAACACCACGGAGCCGAGCCGGGCGTCCTGGACTTCCGCCAGCGTCGGGCGCTGCTCAAGCAGGGCGACCTGGGCCTGGAGCGCGGCGATCTCGGTGGCGTAATTCACGACGGTCGATCCAAGCACGTTGGCCATCAAGGTATACATGCCGTTGTTAACCATGCCGGCCCCGACCGTGACATCAGCCAGGCTGGCGCAACCCTTGAAGGCAATATCCCCGATGCTGGTGACGCTATCGGGGATATCGATACTGACCAGACTGGTGCAGCCAGAGAAGGCAGAAATCTCGATGCTGGTAAGGCCCGCGGGGAGGTCGATACTGGACAGGCTGGTGCAGCCAGAGAAGGCATAATCCCCGATGATGGTGACGCTGGCGGGGATCGAGTAGACCGCCCCACTTTTCCCCGGAGGGTACTGCAGTATGGTGGTCTGGTTCTTGTTGAACAAGACCCCGCCTACACTCGAATAATTCGGGTTGTCTACTGATACATCTATGGATACCAGGCTGGTGCAATCAGAGAAGGCAAAAATCTGGATGCTGGTGACGCCCTCAGGGATCATGATGCTCGTCAGGCTGGTGCAGCGTGCGAAAGCACTCCCCCCGATAGTGGTGACGCCATCAGGAATTGCGATATTCGTCAGGCTGGTGCAGTCAGAGAAGGTAGAATTTCCGATGCTGGTGACGCTATTTCCGATCGTGATACCGGCCAGGCTGGTGCAGCCAGAGAAGGCATAACTGCTGATGAAGGTGACGCCCTCGGGGAGCGTGATACTGGTCAGGCTGGTGCAGTCCCGGAAGGCTGATTGCCCGAAGTAGGTAAGGCCCTCGGGGATGTTGAGCCCGGCCAGGCTGGTGCAGCCAGAGAAGGCATTATACCTGATGCTGGTGACGCTATCGGGGATATCGATACTGACCAGACTGGTGCAGCCAGAGAAGGCATAATCCAGGATGATGGTAACGCCGTCGGGGATCGAGTAGGCCCCACTTTTCCCCGCAGGGTATTGCAGTATGGTGGTCTGGTTTTTGTTGAACAAGACCCCATCTACACTCGAATAATTCGGGTTGTCGACTGATACATCTATGGATACCAGGCTGGTGCAGGACCTGAAGGCAGACATCGCGGTGCTGGTGAAGGTGACGCCCTCAGGGATCGTGATGCCCGTCAGGCTGGTGCAGCCAGAGAAGGCATAATGCCCGATGCTGGTAAGGCCCTCGGGGAGGTCGATACTGGCCAGGCTGGTGCAGGACCTGAAGGCAGAAATCTCGATGCTGGTGACGCCCTCAGGGATCGTAATGCTGACCAGGCTGGTGCAGTCCCGGAAGGCCTCCTCCCCGATGCTGGTGACCGGCTTGCCCTCGATGATCGCGGGAATGGCCAGGGCCCCGGTGGCCGCCGTGTCGCAGTCGGTGATGGTCACGGTGTCGTCGCCGTTGATCACGTAACTCAGCTCCGATGGGATAACCACCACCGGCAGGCCGCCGAAGGTGGCTCCAAAGCCCGTTGCCGCGGAAAAAACATAAACCTGCGCCGCCGCGTCCACGTTACCAAAAACGGTGGCCCCAAGGCTTGGGGCATTGCCCGCAAAGGTGATATGAGCCAGGCTGGTGCAATCATATAAGGCCCAGGTCCCCATGCTGGTGACGCTCTCGGGGATGGTGATGCTGGCCAGGCTGGTGCAGGACCTGAAGGCATAATTCCCGATGCTGGTAAGGCCCTCGGGGAGGTCGATACTGGCCAGGCTGGTGCAGGACCTGAAGGTATAATCCCCGATGCTGGTAATGCTGGCGGGGATGTTGATACTGGCCAGGCTGGTGCAGAACCGAAAGGCTTCATCCCCGATGCTGGTGACGCTGTCGGGGATGCTGATGCTGGTCAGGCCGGCGCAGGCGCGAAAGGCTTCATCCCCGATGGCCGTGACCGGCTTTTCCGCTACGGGGAAGGCCGCGATGGTGCCGGGAATCACCAGCGCACCAGTGGCAGCCGTATCGCAGTCCGTGATGCTGATGCCACTCTTATTTACCAACCAGGTCAGGTCGCTGAGGTCCGCCGCAAGGAGCGGAAATGCGCTCCCAAGCAAGCAGTAGAAAACCAGGTGTATTCGTATATTTATGGCACGCATAATATGCTCTCCGTGATCTTGTTAACCAGACGCCAGTATCCTTCGAAATCCCCGCATGGGCAAGGAGATAAGGCGGGGAGCCGTCCTGCCGCCTACTGAAACTCGGCCAAGGCCCTAAGCATCTCGCATGTGCGCAAATAGGCAGTCCCCACCCGGGCATTCCCTTTCCCCCGTCACCAAAGAACCCGGATCCATCATTGCGTAAACCGGCCTGCTTAAACCAGTCTGCTCTACTTTCGTTACCGCCACGAATCCGTTGGCCATCGTTGATTTCTGCTCCACACGAATATCGAATGCTCAACTTCGAATGTCGGAGGTGGAGTTTCTCTTGCCTTGGACATTTGCAAGAAATCGACCGCTCGGGCAGGTCCCCGCGCAACGCTACTCCGGCCTTCGTGCCCGGCCCTAGCCTTGTCCCTTTTCCGAGGCTCTGCTACACGTTCGTCCCTCCGGCATCCGGAGATTGACGACTTCTGCCTACTTCGCTACACAACATCTTGCTCGACATGCCAGCAAACGAATCAATCCCGTCCCGCAATCTCTGCGCGCGCATGCAGGCCGTACAGGATCCAGTCATTCCGATTGTGGGTGAAATGGTACGTGATAATCCGGGAACCATCTCACTGGGGCAGGGAGTCGTCTACTACGGGCCTCCGGAGGAGGTATACGAGGGCATTGCTGCATTCCGCCCGGATCCGGAGAATCACAAGTACAAGCTGGTGCAGGGAATTCCGGATCTGCTGCAGGCCATCGAACAAAAGCTCTCGCTCGAAAATGGGATCGAGGTTAAGGCTCAAGACCGGGTTGTGGTCACCGCCGGGGGCAACATGGGGTTCATGAATGCGATTCTCGCAATCACCGATCCCGGGGACGAGGTGATCCTGCCTTTGCCCTATTATTTTAATCACGAAATGGCAGTGACGATTGCAGGCTGCACTCCGCGGATTGTGCCGACGGACGCAGTGTACCAACTTCAACCGGATCGCATTCGGGATGCGATCACCGACAAAACGCGCGCCGTAGTTACCATTTCCCCCAACAATCCTTCCGGCGCCGTATATCCGGAGGAAGTCCTTCGCGCCGTGAACGATTTGTGCCGTGCGCGAGGCATCTATCACATCAGTGACGAAGCCTATGAATACTTCGCCTACGAGGGCGCTCGCGTTTTTTCCCCCGGCTCGATGGGCGGGGCAGGGGAACACACCATTTCCTTGTACTCTCTGTCCAAGGCCTATGGATTCGCAAGCTGGCGGATCGGGTACATGGTGATTCCCGGGAGCCTTCTTGATGCGGTCAAAAAAATCCAGGACACGATATTGATCTGCCCGCCGGTCATCTGCCAATACGCCGCGGTAAAGGCTATGGAGTCCGGCCGGCGGTACTGCATTGAGAAGAGAGCGGAAATCGAAAACAACCGCTCAACGGCATTGAAAGGGTTGTCGAATCTATCCTCCGGAGTCACCGTCGGTCCGGCCCAGGGCGCCTTCTACATTCTGCTGAATATCGATACAGACCAGCATCCTGTAGAACTCGTTAGAAACCTCGTCAAGCAGCACAAAGTTGCCGTCATTCCTGGCAATGCCTTCGGAATCGATGGTGCCTGCTGCCTCCGCGTCGCCTACGGAGCCCTCCGCCGCGATACCGCACAAGAAGGAATCGGACGTCTCGTTGCCGGGCTTGAAGAATTGTTGGTGTAACCACGGAGGCGAGGGACCCACGGAGTAAATCTGTTGATGCTCCGTGCCTCCGTGGTAAAAATTCCGTGGCAAACCAGAAGGATTGATGAAATCAGCAGGCGAAGCAAAAATTTCCTCGCGTTCTTCGTGACCTTCGTGGCTCAGAATTCGTATAGATGAATCGATATGCATGTAATCGGATGCCAGTTGGATATTGTTTGGGAAGACCGGGAGGCGAATTTCAGGAAGATCAAGGCGCTGCTTTCGTCGACAACCGTGCCTCCGGACAGCCTGATTATTCTCCCGGAGATGTTTCCCTGCGGCTTCACCATGGACGTGGAGAAAGTCCGTGAGGAAGATCCCTCTCCATCCGAATCATTCGTGGCCGAGCTCGCCCAACAGCACAATTCCTGGGTGATGGCGGGGATTGTGAAGAAAGGCGAGAAAATGCCCGGCCGCAACGAGGCGGTTGTGGTGAGCCCTGATGGCGAACTGCAAGCCCGCTATGCAAAAATCCAGCCCTTCGCTCCCGGCGGAGAAGCGGAGAGGTACGAGGCGGGATCGGAAGTCATCGTCTTCCCCTGCATGGGCTTCACCGTTTGCCCCTTCATCTGCTACGACTTGAGGTTCCCGGAGATTTTCCGCCTTGGCGTTCAAAAGGGGGCGGAACTTTTTGTCGACATTGCCAACTGGCCCGCGATCCGGGTC
>CAUZEO010000192.1:0-10057 GCA_963578625.1 Kiritimatiellia bacterium
CGTCGGCAAGGATTTCTCCCGCCGCGACCTTCTGGTCCCGGACCACGATGGGCTTTTGATTGAAGCAGGTTCCCGAATTCGACCGCATGAACTTGCGAAGTTCGTAGACCTGGTAGGTGTCTGCGGCAGACTTCTTGGAGGGGACGCTGCCATCATTGGAAACAATGATTTTGTCCGCGGACACGTAGACAACGATGCCTGCCTTGTCGTTGATCACCATGACGCGGCTGTCCCGCGCAACCCGTCCCTCGTTGCCGGTCGCCACCGTGGGACGTTCCGGCACCAGCAGGGGCACGGCCTGGCGTTGCATGTTGGAACCCATCAACGCGCGATTCGCATCGTCATGCTCCAGAAACGGGATCAATCCCGCGGCTACACTGACCAGCTGCTTGGGAGAAAGGTCCATGTAATCGATTCGCTCTGGCGGTACTTCCAGGAAATCCGTCCGGTATCGGACCGACACCGTCGGGTTCACGAAATCGCTCTTCTCCGTCAGGGGCGCATTTGCCTGCGCAATGACGTATTTCTCGTCTTCGTCCGCGCTGAGATATTCCACATCGTCCGACACGCGACCCTTGAGAACCTTGCGATACGGCGTTTCAATGAAACCGAACGCATTCACCCGCGCATACATGCTTAAGGAGGAAATGAGACCAATGTTCGGCCCTTCCGGCGTTTCAATAGGACAAATCCGGCCGTAGTGGCTGCTGTGAACGTCGCGAACTTCAAACCCCGCGCGTTCGCGGCTGAGACCACCCGGTCCCAAGGCGCTGAGACGGCGCTTGTGGGTCAACTCGGAAAGCGGGTTGGTCTGGTCCATGAATTGGCTCAGCTGGCTGCGACCAAAGAAGTCGCGGATGACCGCCGACAGGGCTTTCGGATTGATCAACTTCTGCGGCGTCAGCTTTTCTTCCGCCGGATCGAACAGGGTCATGCGCTCTTTTACCAGGCGCTCCGTACGGGCAAGCCCGACCCGGCACTGGTTTTCAAGAAGCTCTCCGACGGTTCGGATGCGGCGACTGCCGAGATGGTCGATATCGTCGATCGAGCCGTCGCCCAGTTTCAGTTTGATCAGGTAGATGATCGCGGCAATGAAATCCTCATTCTCGAGGGTGCGGATATCCTTGGACTTATTCAGACCGAGTTTCTGGTTGATCTTGTACCGGCCGACACGGCCGAGATCATAGCGTCGCGCATCGGAGAATAGCCGCTTGAGCATTTGCTTGGCGTTGGAAATCGTGGGGGGATCTCCGGGCCGGAGCTTGTGATAGATGTCTTTCAACGCGTCTTCATACGAGTTGGCCGTGTCCTTCTGAATGGTCTTGAGCATTAGACCTTCATCCCAGGTCACGTTTACAACGTCGATCTGGTTGTACCCCGCGGCCTTGATCTGGGCCAACAGGTCCTCGGTGACCGGCTCGTACCGACGCGCAACCACGGCCTGGGCATCTGCGTCGATCACATCGTCTTTGAGGACGCGATATTGGATCATTTCCGGGGTGACTTTGCCGCCGAGCTTGATGGTCTCAACCGAATAGAGAAGCCCCAGCAACTCGTCGTCGGTGCCATATCCGAGGGCGCGTAGAAAGGTCGATACCAGGAATTTCCGGCGGCGACGGGTCCGGTCAAGATAGAGGTAGAGCAGGTCATTGGTGTCAAACTGGACTTCAAGCCACGAGCCCCGGTCGGGAATAATCCGGAAGGAATAGAGCAACGTCCCGTTGGCGTGGACGCTCTGCTCATAGCAGATGCCGGGCGAACGGTGGAGTTGGCTCACAATGACTCGCTCGGCGCCGTTGATAACGAAGGTGCCCTGGGGTGTCATCAGCGGCAACTCGCCCATGTAGACATCTTCCTCACGGGTTTCTTCGCCTTCCCGCAGACGAAACGTCAGATACAGCGGTGCGGAGTAGGTCTGTCCTTCCTTAATGCAATCGATGTCCGACAATTTCGGCTCACCAATTTCATATTTTGCGAAGTCCAGCGCGTACTGCCCGTCGTAGCTCTCGATGGGAAACACTTCCTTGAAAACAGCCTGCAGGCCCATTTGATCCCGGGTCGCAGGGGCAGTTGCCTGCTGCAGAAAATCCCGGTAGGAATTGGTCTGGATCTCAATCAAGTCCGGTGGGGCAATTACATCCACAAGTTTGCCGTAATTGATGCGTTCTGCCATGCGATTCCTTCAGCCTCTGTATGCGTTTAAGACCGGCTCACGGTAACGTCGCCCGTGAACCAGCCCTCAAATTGTGAACGTTTTCCAAATTCGACGGCACATCGCCGCCGGCAGGTTACGTGATCTCTACGGTGGCCCCTGCAGCTTCGAGCTTGGTTTTCAGCTCTTCGGCCTCGTCCTTGGACACGCCTTCTTTTACCGATTTAGGTGCACTGTCGGCGATGGCTTTGGCTTCCTTCAGACCGAGGTCTGTAGCCGCCCGAATTTCCTTGATGACCTGGATCTTCTGGCCGCCGGTTTCCTTCAGCACGACACTGAATTCGGTCTGTTCGGCTTCGGCGCTTTCGCCTTCTTCACCGCCTGCCGGAGCTGCAAACGCCATCGCAGGCGCGGCGGCCGACACGCCAAGGCGGTCTTCCAGTGCTTTCACCAACTGTGACAACTCAAGCACGGAGATCGTCTCAATCCAGTCGACAAACTCCGCCATCTTGCCTTCCAACTTCACGTCCGAAGCGGTATCTTCTTCTACTGTTGCTGCTTCATCAGCCATTTCCTGTTCCTCCTGATTCATGAATCCCGGCTATTCGCCCTTGCTTTTTTTCTCTTCCGCTGCTTTCAGCACGTAAACGAGACTCGTTAGTTTCTGGTTGAATACTCCCGCCAACTGCGTCATGGGCGCGGCGAGGGTTCCAACCAGGCTGCTGCGCAACTGATCGAGCGGCGGCAGCGTCGCGAGTTCATTCACGTCATCCGCAGAAATTATCCGACCTTCCAACAGACCAAGCTTTACCACCGGCTTCTGCGTCGTCCGCGCAAAGCTCTTCAGAACTTTGGAAGCCTCCACCACATCGCCGTCGCCGTAAAACAGGGCAGTGGGCCCATTCAGGCCGCCGTCGACGCCTTCAACCTTCATCTCCTTAAGCACATGCTTAAACTGCCGGTTGCGAATGACCATCATTCGGGCGTCGGCTTCGACCAGCTTGCCCCGAAGGGTCTCGGTCTCCGTCACGTTCAATCCCTGGTAGTCCGCAAGAATGAAGAAGGAAGATGCTTCGACCTTCTCCTTCAATTCCCGCGCGATTGACTCTTTTTCCGGTCTCATGATCCTGCTCCTACGCCGCAACTTGCTCCCGCATAACGACTTGCAACCCCGGCCCCATCGTGCAACTCAACGTGCAGCGTTTGATGTATACACCCTTGGCCGCGGAGGGCTTCGCCGCCTGTACTGCATTGATCACCGCACCGCAGTTATCCGTGAGATTCTCCGCGCTGAAAGAAAGACGCCCGAACGGGACCATCACGTTTCCATGCCGGTCCATCTTGAATTCGACACGACCCGCCTGGCATTCCATGACGGCGGTAGCCGTGTCGTCGGTAACCGTGCCCGTCTTGGGGTTCGGCATCAGGCCGCGGGGACCCAGCACTCGCCCAAGCTTCCGGACTTCCTTCATCGCATCGGGAGTCGCAACCGCTACATCAAACTCAATCCATCCGGCCTTAACTTTTTCCAGCATGTCCTCGTACCCGACATGCTGCGCGCCCGCTTCACGGGCGGCATCCGCGGCCTCGCCCTGTGCAAATACCAGAACCGTCACCAACTTCCCGGTTCCGTGAGGTAGTGACACGGTACCGCGGACCATCTGGTCGGACTTCGTAGGGTCTACCCCGAGCCGGAACGCAACTTCCATGCTCTCGTCGAATTTTGCGCAGGGATTTTCCTTGATGAAGGCAACCGCCTGGTCGATTTCGTAAATTTTTCCTTGTTCCACCTTCGCGGCGGTGCCTCGGTATTTTTTGCCTCTTCCCGCCATGATTACTCTACCTCGATTCCCATGCTGCGCGCCGTCCCGGCGATCATCTGCACCGCCGCGTCCATATCACGCGCGTTCAAATCCTGTTCCTTCATTTTCGCGATTTCTTCGAGCTGGGCGCGGGTCACTTTGCCGACCTTATCCCGGTTGGGCATACCAGACCCCTTGGCGATACTGGCCGCCTTCTTCAACAGCGTTGCCGCGGGCGGACTCTTCAATTCAAATGTGAACGACTTGTCCTGATAGACGGAGATCACCACCGGAATGATCAGGCCGGCCTGGCTCTGGGTGGCGGCATTGAACGCCTTGCAGAACTGCATGATGTTCACGCCCTGCTGACCAAGCGCAGGACCCACCGGAGGCGCCGGATTGGCCTGGCCCGCCGGGATCTGCAACTTAATGATTCCTGTTACTTTCAGCGCCATAATAAACTCCAAATACCGCGGCGCGAAACCGCTACTCCCGCTCCACCTGCCAATACTCCAGCTCCACCGGAGTCGTGCGCCCGAAAATAGAGACGGAGACCTTCAACTTGCCGCGCTCGGGATCGATATCCTCAATGACGCCGTTGAAGTTGTCGAACGGTCCGTCGTTGATTTTCACGGTCTCGCCGAGTTCGAAATCGATTTTCGGCTTTACTTTCTCTTTCTTCTCTTCAATCTGGTTCAGGATGCTTTCGACCTCTTCCGGTCTCAGCGGTGCCGGCATCTCACCTCCCACAAACCCGATGATCCCGGGAATGTCCTGGGTGAAGTACCAACTTCGGTCCACGACCTGCTGTTCCGGGTCGTAGAGGGCTATGTTGATCAGGACATAGCCCGGATAAAATTTACGTGTCGTCGTCGTGCGCTTCCCGCGTTTGACTTCCGAAACTTGCTCCGTGGGGACGAGGACTTCGCCGACGTAGTCCTCCAACTCCTCCATCTTCACTCGCTTCTCAATGCTTTCCTTCACCTTGAGCTCTTGCCCGGAAAGGGTGTGAAGGACAAACCACTGTTTTTCCATTGTGACGCTCACTTACTGCACACCTCTTTGCCTAGCTGAGAATTGAGCCAAGCAGTTTCAACAACCCAAAATCGACGATTCCAATGAAGGAGCCAAGGAGTATGCTGGCGACGATCACCATCAGCGTCGACTCCATCAACTCCGACTTCGAAGGCCAGGAACACTTCTTCATTTCGACCTGTACTTCGTCGAAAAATGTTCGGAACCCGGTAAATATATTTCGAATTTTGCCCATCGCCCAAATATCCAGATTCTCTTACGCTTAGCTGGCAGGCCCGGAGGGAATCGAACCCCCAACCTTCGGTTTTGGAGACCGACGCTCTGCCAGTTGAGCTACAGGCCTACGCGATGCCGTCTAGGCGGTAATCTCAGTCACCCGTCCCGCGCCAACCGTCCGGCCGCCTTCACGGATTGCAAACCGCATCGTCTTCTCCATCGCGATCGGCGTGATCAATTTAACTTGCATGGTGACGTTGTCGCCGGGCATCACCATCTCCACGCCCTCCGGCAGAGTAATATCACCGGTGACATCCGTCGTTCTGAAATAAAACTGGGGACGGTAGCCTTTGAAAAACGGGGTATGCCGTCCGCCTTCCTCTTTGCTCAAGACGTACACTTCCGCCGCAAAGTCGGTGTGAGGCGTGATCGAACCGGGGGCAGCAAGAACTTGGCCGCGCTCCACGTCCTCTTTCTTGAGTCCGCGAAGCAGGCACCCAACGTTGTCACCGGCAACACCTGAGTCGAGAAGCTTTCGAAACATTTCGACACCGGTAATCGTGGTCTTCTGCGTATCCCGAATTCCAACGATCTCAATTTCCTCGCCCACTTTGATCTGGCCGCGCTCGATTCGACCGGTGACCACCGTGCCGCGTCCCTCGATGGAGAACACGTCTTCGATCGGCATCAGGAAGGGCAGGTCGACTTCTCGCAACGGCTCTTCGATGAAGCTGTCGCACGCTTCGAGCAACTCCTGGATGCAGGCGTTCTCGGGCGCATCGGCGGTCTCGGAGGCCATCGCCGGGAGCGCCGCGCCGCGGATAACCGGGGTATCGTCGCCGGGGAATTCGTACTTCGAAAGCAGCTCGCGCACCTCGAGTTCCACCAAGTCGATCAGCTCGGGATCATCCACCGTATCCACCTTGTTCAGGAAGACAACGATTCCAGGCACGCCGACCTGCCTCGCCAGGAGGATATGCTCCCGCGTCTGGGGCATCGGCCCGTCCGCTGCGCTTACCACCAGGATCGCGCCGTCCATCTGTGCCGCACCGGTGATCATGTTCTTCACATAATCGGCGTGACCCGGACAGTCTACATGGGCGTAGTGTCGGGCCTCAGACTCGTATTCCACATGTGAAATCGAGATTGTCAAAATCTTGGTCGCATCTCTGCGGCCCTGGGATTCCGAAGCCTTCGCTACTTCGTCGTAGCCCACGAAGGTACTCATGCCTTTCAACGACTGAACTTTGGTGATCGCCGCCGTCAGTGTCGTCTTGCCGTGATCCACATGGCCAATCGTTCCCACGTTCACGTGAGGTTTTGTTCGCTCAAATTTGTCTTTCGCCATCCGGGGTTCCTCCTAGCCTTTCCTCTTCTATCTTCGCTTGCTTCTCTTCGGGTGGGACCCGCTTACGTTCCTTCTCAAATCCACTCCCGCCACACTCGCGTTCTCATCGGATTCCAAACATGGAGCCCACGAGCGGGATTGAACCGCTGACCTCATCCTTACCAAGGATGTGCTCTACCATCTGAGCTACGTGGGCCCTCGGTTTTAGTGCTTGGCTCGCGCTCAGCCCCTCAAATAAAAAATAGGCAAGCCACTTCCGTAACGCCCCATCCGGTAACTTCATCAGGGCGCGGACAAAACCCGATTGCCGACTCACCTAACCTTAATGAAACCGCGACGAATAAAAACACGGTCGGTCTCAAAATATTTAAGCCCGGTACCTTAGAGAATAAACCGAAAACCAGTCAACAAATTTAGATTACTTTTTTTGTCAACTAATTTTCCGCGGCTGAGAACGCGATCCCAAGATAGGATTGAAACACCCAAAGTACTCTATTAACTTGACAAAATCAAGCTAATAATTACTTTGGGAGCCTCACCGGGGGGCGGAAGGTAATCTTAACCTGCCGAATTTTCTCGCAAACGCAGCCTTGAAGAGAGCATTTACCGCTGATCATGCCGAGATCCAGTCGAGAATATCTGTACGGGATCAACCCCGCCTTCGAGGTTCTCCGGGCCGGGAAACGGCGAGTTCAGGAGGCCTACTTCTCCGAGTCCGCCCGCAAGAACCCCCGAATACAGAAACTGGAAAAGCGGTGCCGCGAATTGGATATTCCCCTGGAATGGGTGGAAAAAGGCCGAATTTTACAACTATCCAAAAGCAAGGATAACCAGGGTGTTGTCTTGAAAGCCGAGACCTATCCGTACTTGGCTTCTGATACCTTCTGGGAAAAGAAGAGGCTCCTGCTTCTGGATAACGTCGAAGATCCCCACAATGTCGGAGCCCTGCTACGCTGCGCGGAAATCTTCGGATTTCGTGACGTTCTCCTCACCAGCCGGGGAACGCCGGACATATACCCCTCTGTGGTTAAGGTTTCCGCCGGAGCCAGTGAGTTTTTGAATGTCGCCCGGGACGGTACGGCCAACCGCTACATGAAAGTGGCTCTGGACAAAGGCTTTACCGTCGTCGCCCTGGATGCAAGGGGCACTGATACCCTCCGCGACATTAGAGAAGACCCTTTCGAAAAGCTTCTGCTCGTGGTAGGTGGCGAGGACAAATCAGTTGGGCAGTTCATCATCAACAAGGCCCATCACGTCGTATCGATCCCCCAACAGGGCCGGGTAAACTCCCTGAATGCCTCCGTAGCAGCAGGCATTGCCATGTACGAACTCGCGTGACGGGGTGCGAGGCGGCCTCCGGCCGCGGTTTTCGGGTCTTTTTCAAGTGTGCCTGAATTGGACTCAGTTCCCCTGGAAAACTCGGGCCGCGAACACCGAAATCAACGCATCCGGGTCAGGGTTTTCCGCCGTTTCCCGCTTTTTCCAGCGCTTCCATGAGCCGGAGATAGATTTCGCGGCTGACCCAGGCATCCGTCGCGGCGTACTGGATCTGTCGCTCCGATAACTGCACGCGCCCCCAATTGGAACGCTGTTCGCTCTTGGAAATCCGAAACCCGAGTACGATGGCGGTAAGGGATCGGAGGCCGTTATTCTTAATGCCGCACTCGTCGGTGAGTGGCTCGAGGTCGAGAAATCCCCGCGCTTTAAACGGAATGATTTCAGTAAGCTGGCGCACGTCGAACCCCGTTGCTACGCCCACCTTCAGAATGTCATCCCGCTCGAAAAGCCGAAAAAGCCGCTTGGGGTTGCTTAATTTTTCAAGCTGAAAAATATAGACGGTCTCTTCGCCGCACAACTGCACGAGCGAGGGCAGGAAATTCTGACCCTTCTTAAACGAGGGTCGCGATTCGGTATCGAACCCGAGAACCTTCTCGCGACGCAACGCCTTGAGAGCGTGGGTCAACGATTCGTCATCGGCAACAAAAGTGATGGAGCCTCGATACCGGTTCAACTCGAGGTGGTTAGTTTCCTCTTTGGTTATGGTGGTGCGAAACTGGAATTTACTAGCTTCGGGTTTTGCGTTTGCCTTCTGGGATTTCATTCAGTCCTCGGCCTGTCCAGTGCACTGTGCCTGCCCGCATCGGGATGGTGAAACGGGGTATGATAGGGAGCAGCGACCACAAGGCGAGAAAATCCGTACACTGTTTGCGCGAGTCGGCTTTATCGGGCTATTCACTCAGAAAAAGCGTTTTCTGACAAAATTAGTGGGGTTTTCGAAATCCGCGAATCCAATCGCCGGGGCAGCCTGATCCTCCGGAATGTCGTTCTCACCCCAATGGGCCGCCTCCCGGGCCAATGAAACGAATACGCTGCATGGCTCAGGACAGGGAATCGGGAAATTTTTCGGGCCATCCAGCCAGACTGGGTCTCGCACGCACTGGGTACACAGCGCGTTTGCGCAGCGACGAATGCACGCGTCATCCACCTCGCGTGCCCTCTCGTATCTACCGGTTTGGCGGTCGAGCGCTGCGGGCGCCTCAATGATGTTCAGCCGCCCCTGCCGGCAAAGAGCTGCGTGCCGTAGAGCCGCCGGATAAATGATCTCTATCCACTTCGCCGCTTCCTCCGCCGTTTGACATTCAATGACCCAGCCGGATCGTAGAGATCGGGATCCGGAGAGCGGGCGATACTCGCCATCGTCATCAAAACGTGCCCATTTCCGGAACTCGTTGAAGTCGGCTGGCACGGGCGGACGCGCACCGCCGGAGGGCCCCTTGATGATCACGCCGTTTTCCCGGGCCGCGATTCCCAGCTCCCCGAACATGGCGGCCCCGCCGGAGAGGATTCGTTTCAGTTCATGGATTTCCAAGGACTCTGCCCGTACACGTTCCACGGATTCGGCGCCCGGCAAGGCCTCTCGGGCAAGGGATTCGATGACATCGGTCAATTGCTTGTGCGTCCCCACCGCGGCGGCAAATCGTAACCGGCGGCCTCCCCTGACATTCTCTCCACCGGCAAGATCAAGATCGCGCGGAATGGTTTCCGCAACGTGCCACCCATCCGCGACGAACAGGGGAACAACGACTATCTCATCCGCGTTTACCAGCGACAAGATCTGCTCGAGTCCTGGTTCTTGGTCCAGAAAAGCGGTAGCGACCTCGTGAAACTGCTCCATCTCGCGAACCCGCTCCGCCTGAAGATAGATATTCTTCTCCGAGTTGAGATTTCGAGGCGTGCCGTGCCCGAGGACAACCAGCGCTTCGCCTCCGGTGGCGCCTGCGTCGCGAGTCCGCTGCACAATAACATCTGCAAGCGAAGGATGCGCACCGACCGGTGCGGTGTAAGAGATAACCCGGCCCTTCGCCACGTGCCGGCCTGGGCCGGGGATGCCCAGCTCCCTGGGCATGACTTCCTCGGTAAAGTAACCGCTGGACATGAATACAGGAACCACCACGATCTCTTCCGAATCGAACAGCTCCAGCGAGCGACAAATGGCGGGTTCTT
>CAUZEO010000193.1:0-10052 GCA_963578625.1 Kiritimatiellia bacterium
CGCGGGGGCCAGGTGTGTTTGTGATTGCTGCCCTGGGATCCTTGTACCACTCATGATGAAAGTAATCGTGACACCACTCCCACACGTTCCCGGCCGCCTTTTCGAGGTCGACTGTACGATGCCACTGCCGGCTGTTCCTTATCGAGGCAACGTCCCGGGCCGTGACCGGGGTCAAGGGACACGACCTTGTCCAACAGAGCCACGGCAGCCTCTTCGCTGACCGCTCTCACCCTGTACAGCTTTTTGCCTCTGGTCAGCATCCCCACGGCCCGATGATCGTCGCTGCCAAGATGAATCACGTGACCACCCAGGGTTGTCTCCGTGATTCGCAGTTCTTCCTTTTCCCACCACTCCAGGGCCTCCTGCAACGATTCGGCCACCTCTTCGGTGAAGGCGAAGCTACGCTTCCACAAAGTGGCCAACGGAATACCCGCGTCATAGATCCCCACGCCGAGCTCCGATTTCCAAGTTTCGATGACGGTCTCAGCACTGAGATCACCCGTCAATCTCAGCAAAGCGTGGGAAGAGGATCGAGGAGGAACCTTGCCTTGCAGCAACATGTCTGTGATCGCCTTGGCCTGTGCCACGTATGCCAAAGCCCGTTCCTCATCCTCCTCCTGAATGAGGCGGACCGCCTCCGCTTTCCTGATATCGATATCCAGAGATCTCAACGCCAGATGGGCGTCGTCCTGCATCCTGGCCTTCGTTTTGATCTGAGCTGCCGCATCACTCAGCGCCTCGAGCGATTCCTCCAGCAGATCGGCATAGTGCTCTATCTCAAATCTATCTTCACCGATTTGCTCGCCGGTGGCGTCCGTGACGGTTACGCTGAGAACGTAGCTTCCCGCCGGCATGCCGCTCGTGGTCCAAACCGTGGCGACCTTCGCAACGAGAAATCTCAGTCATTTGGCACTGTCGGATCTATTCCCTGAATCCTACTTCGCTCATCGACGGAGAGTCTTGTCTCGACGTTGCTCGACACAGGCCGCTTCGCTCCGAAGCTGAACACTTGTTTGAGAAACCTTGTCCCGAACCTCACTCGATTCGACAAGGTTCGAGACAAGGGTGGGTTGCTCACTCCTGAAAACCGGAGCAATGCTCCAAGGCTCCACCGAATACTGTTCCCCTCACGCCGCGAAGTCGGGGTCGTACGCGCAAGCCATCACCGGTTCAGCCGGGAACGGATCGTCGAGGTACGGCTCGACGATCCGCTCGCCGTCGTCGGACGGCGGGGTACTCGGCGGGTCGCTAGACAGACAGGCTAACAGGCCCTGTTCCGGCCAGAAGTCCAGATTATCGCTTGTATTGGTTTTGCCGCTTCCACATTAGCCGTGGAGGAAGCGATTGCTGCAAATAGCTGCTTGATCGTGATGGACCCGAGCAACTCCCTTAACGTCAACTTCTCTGAAATTATTTTTTCTTCATCGCTCGTATTTTGCTGACTCTGCTCCTGACCACGAAAGAAGAAAGTCAATGCAAACAGCAAGAACATCAGCTACGACGCCAGCTTCTTCAAGTTCCCAAGCTCTTTCTCCGCTGTAGCAATCCTTGCAGATATCTCTCCATCTATCGTCCTCCTGAGAGCAATGAGTTGATCGCTGGACATGCCCTGGAGATTCTTCGTTCCAGCAACTCGCTGTCGCGGTCTTCCTGCTTTCGAGGCAGTCTTCTTAGCCTTCTTTTTTGCGCCCGTCTTCTTAGAATTCGCCTTTGATTTTCTTGCCGCTTGTCGCTTTTTCTTCTCGGCGGGTGTCGCCCAGTAGATACCCTTCGATCCATCTGCAAACGTGATCAGAACTTTATCAGTTGTAACTTGCCCAGCTTTTCCCCCTGGTTTAACCAGTTTGAGCGCGTCTTTAGGGTTTTTACGATTCCGACCTTTGGGACCAGTTGATGTCGCTGAAGGACTCTTGGTTTTCGTAGGCATTCTGTTCTCCTTATGTTAATCGAATACGCCCTTTCATCCGAAATGGATGGCGGGTGTATTGCCTCAGTGGAATGGTACGTAGATCAACGTCGGAAAGAATGCAAGAATAATGTCGTGCGAGTTAACACAGTTCCCATACGAATAGGCACATGGCGTTTGAGCTAGACAGTCTAGCAAAAAGCGGAGATCGCTTCTGCCGTGATAACAACTATTTCGGGTAGAATGTCAGTTCACCATCTTCGTATGTGAACTTCAATTCTGAAAGCCCGTTGTTCAACACCGGGATCAGGGTCGATCTTGCCCAATGTGTGCCGGCCTTCGCATAGATGAGGAAAGAAGCGACTTAAATCCCAGGAGCCTCAAGGTCAAGGGGTTACAAACGAACCCAATCGCCCTGTTCCGGCATGGAGTCTCATTTCTCTTTAAATCGAAAAGGACCGCCTAAAAAAACATCCGGGCGTGCCAATAGAGAGAACAGGACACCGGAACGTCGGGCACGCGCCAGGGCCATTTTGATGCTGAAACGGTCAACGGAAGCGGGTAGTTGGACAGAGGGTAAAGTAAACGGACATGACCGGCGAGAAAATCGATTTTAAGAACAGGGCGAATAAGACAAGTCAGAGACCCCAATAACCAAGACGACAAGGAGGTCGCTTAACTAACAAGGAAGTTATCATGAGCGTTGGAGCTATCAACAACCCTAAAGCACTCAGTGTGTATACCAGCTACGCTGCGAGTTCACAGAAACTGAGCACATCCATAACACGTCTCGCGAAGCGTCGTCGTCGACGGTGCGGTAGTCGGTATCAGTGGGCGCATGCGCAGCCAGGCTCGCAGGACCTCGATTGGCCCGGAACAATGTCGAATTCCTGCACTGGCGGCGCACTCACAGGCAACCGTCAGATCCATAACCAAAGAAATCCCACTACACTCCGGATACCCCGCGCAGGGTAAGCGACTCCGCGAAGTGACAGGCTGCGAAATGACCTTCCTCCACCTTGCGAAGCGGCGGCGTTTCCGTTTTGCAGCGGTCCCGGCAATACTTGCAGCGCGGATGAAACGCGCATCCGGACGGTAGATTGGATGGGTCTGCGACTTCCCCTTCCAGCAGGATTCGCCCGGTTTTCCCATCGTTCACAACCGGCTTCGGCGCCACCGCCAGAAGCGCCTCGGTGTAAGGGTGGCTCGGATGATGGAATAACCGCGACGTCTCCGCCGTCTCCACGATACGCCCCGCATACATGACCGCCACCCGGTTGCCGATATTCTCCACCACGGAAAGATCATGGGCGATAAACAAGTACGTCAGACCGAACTGCTGCTGTAGATCTTTGAGAAGATTTACGATCTGGGCCTGAACGGAAACGTCCAATGCCGACACCGGCTCATCGCAGATGACAAGCTTCGGATTCAGCACCAGCGCCCGCGCAATCCCGATGCGTTGACGCTGCCCGCCGCTAAACGCATGGGGGTACCGCCGCAGGAGCGCGATGTTCAATCCCATCGCCTCCGTAACCTCTTTCACCCGATCCTCGATATCCCTTCGGCTTCCGAAACTTTGGGCCTTGAGAGGCTCGGCGATGATATCCAGCACCGTCATGCGCGGATTCAACGATGCGAACGGGTCCTGCAGGATGACTTGCAGATTTTTCCGAAAGGTGCGAAGCTCTTCTCCCTGCAACCCTCCAAGGTCGATCTCCTCGCCGTCGAGACAAAATGTCATCTCGCCCGCCGTACGCTCTGTAAGACGCAGGATCAACCGGCCGGTCGTTGTCTTTCCGCAGCCGCTCTCCCCCACGAGTCCAAGGGTTTCGCCCTCGCGAATTTCCAGGTCGACATCATCCACCGCCCGAACCTGGCCCACGACACGGCGCATCAGACCTTTCCGGATTGGAAAAGTTTTGCTAAGGCCTTTGACTTGGAGGAGAGGCGACATGTGGGCAGAGTATTTGATGTTTAGTGTTTAGTTTTTTGACAGTCCAGATTTAAAGCTTCTGTACCGAAAATGTCGAATATCGGAGGTGATGATTTTCTTCTCTTGGACATTCGAAATTGAGAATTCGATATTCTCTCTCATTGATTGAAAACTCTGGCTCAGCCAGTGGCCCCCTGAATCCTAACCCCGTCCATACAGATGACACGCTACGCTCCTCCCCTCTTCTTCCTCCTTCAACTCCGGCGGCTCTCCGATGTCGCAGACGCCTTTGATCCGGTCCGGGCAGCGGGGGTGGAATGGACAACCCCCCGGCACGGAAAATGGGTCGGGGACAGAGCCTTGGATCGATTCCAGGCGCCCCTGTTGTCCACTCCCGAGAACGGGGATCGATTTGAGCAGTCCGCGGGTATAAGGATGCAAAGGCGACTCGAAAAGTGTCCGCGCAGGAGCTTGCTCTACAATCCGGCCCAGGTACATCACCGCTACGTCATCGGCGGTTTCGGCGATGACCGCCAAGTCGTGGGTAATCATCAGCACGGCCATGCCCTGGTCCCTTTTCAGCCGGTCGATCAGCTCCAGAATTTGCGCCTGAATGGTTACGTCCAGCGCGGTGGTCGGTTCGTCCGCGATCAAGAGTCGCGGCCGGCACGACAGCGCTTTTGCAATCATGCACCGTTGACGAAGCCCGCCGGATAACTCGTGCGGATACGCGTCGATGCGCTGTGCCGGGTTGGGCACACCCACCAGCCCGAGGAGGTCGATCGCCATACCGCGCGCTTCTTTCCTGGACGCGTTCTGATGCAGTCGGATGTTTTCACAGATCTGGTTCCCGACCGAATGAACCGGAGAAAAAGAAGTCATGGGTTCCTGGAAGACCATGGCGATATCGGCGCCACGAATGCGACGGATCATTTCACCCTGGGGATCGAGGGTGGTCAAGTCGATCGGCTCGTCTCCGTCTTCGTCGCGCGGCTGAAGCAAAACATTGCCCCGGACGATCCGGCCCCGCGCCGGCAGAATGCGCAAGATGGCCCGGGCAGTAACACTCTTTCCGCACCCGCTCTCCCCCACAAGGCCCAGGGTGCGGTTCGAAGCGATGTCCAGGCTGACACCGTTGACGGCGCGCACGATGCCTTCCTTCAAATCGAACCGGACTTCGAGGTTTTTGATTTCAACCAGATTTTTCATCAGTGACGATATGGGTCGGCGGCGTCCCGGAGGCCGTCGCCAAGGAAATTAAACAACAAGACCACAAACACCACGAAGGCGGTAGGCCAAATCAGCCACGGGTAGAGATTCACCGCTTGCAGATTCATGGCGTCTTGCAGGAGAACACCCCAACTGATCGTCGGTGCCCGGAGCCCCAACTGAAGAAAGCTCAGTGCGGTTTCGGCGAGAATCATGGCCGGGATGGCCAGGGTCACCACCACGATGAGATGGCTGGTGAAACCCGGGACCAGGTGCCGCATCAGGATCCTGAACTCCTTTACGCCGGCAGCGCGCGCGGCCATGGCGTAATCTTCTTCGCGCAGGGCGAGAATCTTGCCACGAACTTCGCGGGCAACGCCGGTCCAGCCGATCAAGGCCAGGATGGTCGTCATGCAAAAATAAACGGTAAGCTGCGACCACGTCGGTGGCACAGCCGCCGCAAGCGCCATCCAGAGGGGGATGCTGGGGATTGACATCAGAATTTCGATAAAGCGCTGGATCACGGTGTCGGTAACACCGCCGAAATAGCCCGATATCCCGCCAATGACAATGCCAAGCACCAGGCTCAGAAAAACTCCCACCAGCCCGATGGACAACGAAATCCGGCTTCCATACAGGATACGGCTGAACAGATCGCGTCCGAGCCGGTCCGCTCCCATCAAGTAGAGCCGCCCGCCGTCCCGGAGTCCAACCAGGTGAACGCTCGTTTCGACCAGCCCCCAGAATCGATAGGTGTCGCCCCGGACAAAGAACCGAATCGGCTGCACGCGGCTCCGGTCCTCCGTGTAAGTCAGCAGCGCCAACTCCTGGTCGAAATGCTGAATCCGCGGATATACGAAAGGACCGCGCAATCGTCCCTCGTGAACCAGGTGAACTCGCTGGGGCGGGGCGAAACTGAGATCCCTAGCTCGCTGACTAGGATTGTGCGGCGCAAAAAATCCGCAAAAGAGGGCGACGAAGTAAAACAGGCACAACAGGTACATTGAGCACAATGCAAGCCTGTGGTCGACAAACTTCCACCACATCAGGCGCCATTGGGAAGCCAGGTATAGTTTCTCCTGGCTCATTGAATCATCGGCGGACAGCCGCCCATCGTTCTCCGGCTCCGGCGGGATGGACATCCCGGCATTCATGACGTCTGCCTCTCAAAGCGGATACGCGGGTCAACCCAAGCCAGCAGAATATCGGATATCAACGTCCCGACGACCGTCAATGCGCTGAGGATCATGATCATCGCACCGGCCAGATGCATGTCCTGATCCATCAGTGCCCTCAACAGCAGCGGCCCCGTGGTCTGCAGACTCAATACCATGGCAACAATCACGCTCCCGGAAAACAACTGCGGAAGCATCCATCCGATGGTGCTGACGATGGGATTGATGGCGACGCGGACCGGGTACTTGAGAAGAAGCTTGGTTTCCGACAGCCCGCTGGCCCGCGCCGTTTCGACATAAGGCAGTTCCAGTTGATCGAGCAGATTCGCCCGCATGACCCGGATCAAACCGGCGGTGCCGCCAACCGAGAGAACCAGTACGGGAACCCAGATGTGCTGTAGCAAGTCGACTACGCGCGCCAGAGACCACGGCGCGTCAATAAACTCGTCGGAAAACAAGCCGCCCACGTCGAGTCCGAATTTCATGTGCGCGGCGTTCATGACCAGGAGTGCCAGCATGAACGCCGGAATCGATAGTCCAATGTAGCCCACAAATGTGAATGCGTAATCGGAGAGCTTGTACTGGTGGGTGGCGGAGTAAATGCCGATCGGTACGGCAATCATCCAGGTAATTACGATGGTAATGAGCGCGATCGATGCAGTGAGTCCCAATCTCTCCCAGATCAGGTCCTTGACGGGTCTCCAATGGCCAAAGGACTGCCCAAAGTCTCCCCGCAACAAAATCCCGCCGATCCATTTGAAGTATTGAACCACCATCGGCTTGTCCAGGCCGTACCGCTCGCGCAGGGCATCAAGCACTTCCATCGCCACGGGTTCGCCCGACTGTTCCAAATTGATCGCGTACGTCGTCAAAAAATCGCCCGGCGGCAGCTGTATCACGGTGAAAACAATGACCGAGATCACAAACAACGTGGGGAACATGATTAAGACGCGCCGGATGATGTACTCGATCATGGCACACCCTCTTCATCGATGTAGAACTGCTCGATGCCGATGTATCCGGGGGTCTTGATGAGCCAGTCGTGAATGATCCGGTCCGGGACGTTTTTGAAGCGATCAGAGACAACCATCAATTGACGCTGCCGACAGATGCCGATCATGTAGCATTCCTCCGACCATTGCCGGAGAATTTTGTGTCCGAGCTCGAGCTTCCGGTCTTCGTCGCCGACAGCGCCTCGGAGTTCCCGGTACCAGTCCAGCATTCTCTGCATTTCGGGAGGCGGCATGACGCCTCTATTATCTTTGCCGTCCGAGGACACGAACAGGCCGTAGCGCGATCCGAAGTAGCTGTTGCCCGAGTAGGGGACGTACCCCGCGGGAAAAGCCACCCAGTGCATGCCCACCGAGCCCCAGCCCCAGAAATCATACGCACCGGTCGTCGCCTGCCGGTGCGCGGCTTCGGGCGAGAGAATCTTCATACTGAAATCCAGACCCACTTCGCGGAAATAGTCCATCAACAGTTCCCAGAATTCGGGCATCGTACCGACTGCCGGATCGCCGGGCTGGGCGTTAAGTACGCGGCGGAACGGTTTGCCGTTCGGGAGCCGCCGGATTCCGTCGCGCCCACGTTTCAGTCCCACCTCATCCAGGAGCCTGTTCGCAAGCTCCGGATCGTATTCGAGATATTTCTCGTTGAATTCAGGCAGCCAATACGGGTCGTAGGGCGACGCGATTCCGGTGGAGGGTTCGGCCAGGTTTGAGCACATCAGGAAGATCAGCTCCTCGCGATTGATAGCCGCGGAGAGCGCAATGCGAAAGCGCCGGTCCTGCAGGATCGGCCGAATTTCCGGGTCGTTGCTGTATTGATTCACGATCAACACAACCGAACCAGGCTTGGGATCCGCGAGAACGTGATACTTGCTCGCTTCGCCATACCTCATGAAGAGTGGATAGTTGTTCGAGTTGATCCCGCGCGCCTGGAAATCGACCGCGCCGCTAATCGCCTTCATCGTCAGAATCTCGTAGTCCTGCACCGCGATGTAGGCTATCTCGTCAATGTAGGGTAGCTGGTTTCCCTCCGGATCCACCTTCCAGTAATACGGATTGCGCACGGCGAGCATTCGT
The DNA here is from genome assembly GCA_963578625.1 of Kiritimatiellia bacterium. Lineage (GTDB taxonomy): Bacteria > Verrucomicrobiota > Kiritimatiellia > SLOV01 > SLOV01 > CAUZEO01. The sequence continues at coordinate 8,311 of CAUZEO010000193.1, forward strand.
CCCGCCGGCGGCGGAACTTGGATCACGAATGCGTTGAGCATCGGCAAATCAGGGTTCTTCTCCGGCTGGGTAATTACCTGGCTGAAAAGCTCGCTCCATCCGAGGAAGCCCATCTCCCGGACCCTCTTGTCCAACGCATCTTTTTCAGTGTAGTTCTGATGAAATTGCTCAAGGTAGTGCTTCGGCCGAAGCATCCGGTGGCCTTCGTAGGCGAGAAACTCAAGGAAGATTCCGTACGGCTCGGTGAAGTGAAACTCGAAGGTATAGGGATCCGGCGCCGATACCGTCGCGGGCGTTCCTCCCGACTTGAAGAAAGAGATGAAGACCGGCCAGAGATCTGTATTGGAGTAAACTTCTTCGTAATAAAACCGGAGGTCTTCGGATGTGAATGGATGCCCGTCCGACCATCGAATACCTCGCCGAAGATGAAAGACGTACCGGCGCCCGCCTTCCAGAACGTCCCAGCTTTTCGCGATCCCCGGGACGATCCTTTTGCCCGTGCGGTCCCACCGCACGAGACTTTCGTATCCGAGCCGATGGTCAAGGCAGGTATCCCCCTGCTCTGCATACAAACGCCGCCAGGTGCCGCCATATTTCCCGATCGTCCGCACAGGCTCCACCACGACCGGCTCCGGTGGCAGACGATCTTCAACCTGGGGAAGCTCTCCGGTCTCAACCCGCTTCGCCAGTATCGGCGATTCCTGGTAGGCAGCGGCCCGGAAACCGGCGACGAGAAAAAAAATGATTGGTATGCCCATTTTGAGTGCGGTGGCGAGGCGTAGCACGGGCATCCTGCCCGTGGCCCACGGCGGAGCCTTCGGCACCGAACCAATGCAAAGCCCATCGGCTACGGCTGCGGGCTCCGCGGGCCACGGGCAGGATGCCCGTGCCACGTTTCGCCGGGGGCTTGAGCAGAAGGGCACGAACCTAGTCGGCTTCGATTCCAAAGCGTTCACAATAAATACCGTTGATATAAACCGTGAGCTTGGGGATAGCAGGAATGCGGGCTTAGAAAGTGGGGAAATTCGAAGGTGACCGCCTGATGGTATCCGGCCTGCTCCGTCGCCTCGAGTTTCAGCAGCAGCTTCTCCCGCTTGACCGGTAAAACCTTGATCGGCACGTCCCGATCGAACGACTCGGAATTCGTCCAACACTCTATGCCGTGTTTATCGGCCAGGGCTTTGTTGATGCTGAGGAACTCCGCGCGACCCCAGTTCTGCGCGGGAATGTCGTGACCGATCTCGTCCGAAAAAGTACCGGTAATTCGCATGGTATTTCTCGGTACTACCTGTTTAAGAGTTCAGTTTCCAGGCGCGCGGCGGGAATCTCTTCATCGAGAACCCGGCGAACCTGGGCAATTTTCCATTCCAGATGTACGCGGTCCGTCATGTATTCCATGCTGGCTTCCCAGCCGAGTCGCGAATCCGCCTCCACGAGGGGAATCGTCACCTCCGCGTTCGCGATTTCCACCTCACCCAATAGAATCAATTCATCGAAAATCGCAATACGTTTTTCGGCATCAGATTCGTCCAGTGCCCGCCGCTTGAGTTGCCACCATTTCTTAACGTGTATGGTTGTCAGCACGGAATTGCTGATGAATTCTCCAATTCCCAAGGTGCGAAGCGCGGCCGGCAGGTTCTTTTCCGGTGCGAGAACGGCCGCCTGCTTCATGAACTCGATTCCCTCCATCCAGCGCGACCGCATGCGCTCCAGCAGCTCGATCTCAGCCGCAACGTCATCCG
>CAUZEO010000194.1:0-9985 GCA_963578625.1 Kiritimatiellia bacterium
CGATTGAAACCAGGGAGGAGTACCTCCAGGGCCTGGTTCCCGTTCCACCCCAGCTATTTTCGCATTCCGACCAACAAGTGCAGTGGCAAAGCTCCGTTCCGGACAAGCCCTTCACCTCCGGCTGGGGGGGGCGTATCGCGGATCTGCTACACGCAACGGTGAATCCCGGATCCGACGTGTCCATGTCAATTTCACTCAATGGCAAAAACAACTTTCAAGTCGGACTGAATCCGACATCGAATCAATATATTCTCAGTCCCACCGGCGTAACGAACTTGAAGGGGTACGGGACTGATTACCTGAACGCGTTGAATCCGGATGACACCTACAAAGATAACGATCCGGGATGGCGCTTTCGCGCCTTTCGGGAGACGATGCGACTGGTACACACGAATCTTCAGGAGGACGCATTCAGCGACACCGTCACGACCGCATTGGATACGGAAGGCGTGGTCGGCGCCGCGCTGACCGCGGCCGCGCAGGTTGAAGCAAACCTCGGATTCACGTTTGATGACATTTTCACGAACAACAACGCGAACACGGATCTGGGTGACCAGTTGAAGATGGTAGCGCGGCTCATTGCTGGCCGCGATCCCCTGGGAAACACGACCCAGATCTACTTTGTGCAAGTGACCGGCTACGACACGCACCAGCAGCAGCTTACGGCCCATGATTTGCTACTCGATGAATTGAATCACGGCATCAAAGCCTTTTGGGATTCGCTCGTGACGCTCGGCGATCAGAACCGGGTGCTGACGTTTACCGCGTCCGACTTCAATCGGACTCTCACCCCCAATGGACAGGACCCCGATGACGGCGCCGATCACGCATGGGGCGGACACCAGATGGTGCTTGGCGGCATGGTAAAGGGAAAAAAATTCTACGGACACTACCCGGATCTTGCGGTGGGTGAAGGGCTTGACGTTGACAACGAAAGAGGCCGATGGATTCCCACGACCGCGGTTGACCAGTACTCGGCGGTTTTGGCCAAGTGGATCGGCGTTGACAGTAATTCAATGGAGGCCATTTTCCCGAACCTGCCGCGTTTCGATGACCCCTTTACATCGAGCGAGGCCAATTTGAATTTTATCGATTTTATGGTGTAGATGCAGACAAATTTCGCCACTCGAAGGACTCTCTGGGCCGCGGCCTGTGCCGGGCTCCTCGGATTCGCAGTATTTGTGGGGTGGTCCGCTTTATCGCGACCGGGATCGCCCCGAAACCTTGTGACATTGCACGACCCGCCGGATTCAAATTCCGGAGATCCGGTCGAAGTGGAGCCAATCATTGCCCGCAAAGTGGACCGGAAGGTGTTCTTCGCGCCGATTGCGATGACCACCACGAATCTCTCGAGCCCGCACTCTACTGCCCGCGAAGATGTCGAATTGATCGACACAATGTTGTTCGAATTTCGGAGGGCGATGACGAATAATCCCGTGGCTGGGCTGAATGTCGAAGTCGTTTCCGCCCTCACCGGAGCCAATCCCAAGCGCGTGATCTTTCTGCCGCCCGATCATCCCTCAATCAATTCAAGGGGAGAGCTTCAGGACCGGTGGGGGACGCCCTACTTCTTCCATGCGTTGTCCGGACGTCAAATGGAAATATTCTCCGCGGGGCCTGATCGGAATCTCTGGACCAACGACGACATCCGGTACCCCTGACGAAAAATCTTTCCGGATTGTGCGAATCAGAATAGAAGGGGTGGATGAAGGAACAAGTCCCCCCCATTATTTACGAAGATAATTTCATCGAGAAGCACCGGATCGCCTGGCGCGTGGAACATGGCGTCCCGGATCCGGCGAATCCACTGCTGGAAGGGGAGTACCCCTGGGACGATACCACGGTGGCCGTTGGCCATGGATCCCTGCAGATCGATCCAATTGACGGCAAGTTCAAAGGCTGGACCCCGGTGATGTCGGGAGACACGCCGGAGCGAGTCGGCGAGTGCGAGTTCCGTTTGGCCTATATCGAAAGCGACGACGGCGTAAACTGGCGCCGGCCCCAGCTCGATCTCTGTTCCTGGCCCGGCCATGAGAGGACGAACTTGATCTTCGATAACGATTCCGGTGGGCGAACCACTTTTGCCTCCGTGCTGATCGATCCGGAGGAAAACCCTGGTGAGCCCTATGAAATGTTCTGTTTTCGTGAAGTGCACTGGAGTAATCCCGAGCGGCGCGTAGCGGGGTTCAACCAGACGCCGGCAAAGGACGACATCGATGTCTGGAAATACTACGGCCTCTACCGCTACCGGTCGCCGGATGGTCTTCATTGGCGGGGTGTGGAGGGTCCGATCAATTTGAAAACCGGGGACGCCTGCTACGTATACCGGGATCCCAATCTTGGATATGTGGCGCATCATAAGTTTACCGCGCCCCTGGGTCCCGGAAATGTTGTCCCCTACGAATGCTATGATCAGTGCCGGGTTGCGATGCGGCGGAGCAGTCCGGACGGCACGAACTGGACGGATTCCGTTCCGCTGATGGCGCCGGATTGGCGGGACAGCAACGGCGACCAGATCATGGAGGTGGGCCGCTATCCGTACGGAGACGGGTATGTTGGGTTCGTAACCATGTACCACGCGGTTTCCCAGCAGATCGACGTCCAGTTTTCCGTCTCCGCGGATGGGGAAAATTTCTGGAGGCCGATTCCGCGAGTACCGTGTCTACCCAATTCGCCCCTTGGAGATTACGGCGGGGGTATGATCTGGCCGTACCGCCTGCCGATCGAATTGGATGGAAGACTATACCTATACTACGGGGCCCTGGCGGGGCTGCACGGGGATATCTATTCCAAGGTTTCCGACATGCGATTTTTCAGATCCGGCGCTTTGTGCCGGTCCAGCTGGGACATGGGGCGATTTTTCGCCGCGGTAAATGTGGATGGCGAGGGCTTGAATGCACCTGGGGTTTCCCTGCCTGGCATGACCCCCAATCCCGACGGGATCGCTTATCCCTACCTGACCAGCGTCGCCGAAGAGGTCGACGGGAAAACGCTCTATTTGAATGCTGCGACCATGCGGGGAGGCGAAATTTACGTCGAGCTGCTGAACGACAAACTTCAACCGATTCCGGGCTTCAGCAAAGATGATTTCAGTCCGTACCAGGGAGATGATTCCTGCCTGGCGGTTTCCTGGAAAGGCGGGTCGTGCCCGGAAAGCGGGAACGTGCACACGCGCGTATACATGACGACCGCAAAACTCTATGGCTTCGCATGGAGATGAAGACCTCCGCCGTTGACGCGTGCGGCGCCCGGAGCTTCTAACCGATTACATATCGGAATCCAGGTTCGCCATCCAGTACGCAAAGAAGAACTTTTCTCTTTTTCTACGGGTAGCCGATCCGATTCACCGAGAATCGGGCGGAGTCGATTCAAGCGGAGGGGGAGGGTTCCCGTTCATGTTTTGATCCCTTTCATTGGGGTTGTGTCACCAGTTGTTTGGCGCTGTTGAGGACGGATTCGTAGAAGTTCCCTTCGAATGCATCCGGCCGTAAAAACTGGACCGGCAGGCCGGGAGAGCCGATGAACGGGCGCATCATCCAGGATACCGGGACCTTCGTCGGTGCAACGAACCTCAACGGCATCTCCGATTGAATGGAGGCTGATTTCAATTTCCCCGTGGTTCGGGGAGAATTCGACGGCGTTCAGCACGATATTCTGTACCGCATGCCACACCAGGAAGCGCTCGCCACGAACGGTCAAATTCTCGTCTCCCCGGCACCGGGCCTGAATCTGGCGCGGTCGCATGGTCGTTTGAAGGCTTTCGATCACTTCGTTCACCACCTCGCTCATGGTGATCTCGCTGGTCTCGCCCAACTCGCGACGGCTTTCAAGAGAGGCGAGAAAGAGTTGCCGATCCACGATGCGTTGCAGGCGGTCGGTCTCGATGCGGAGATTGCGTTGAAACCGATGGCGGTCCGGATCGGGGGATTTTCCTCCAGCAACTCGACCGCGCCCCGAATTGCGGTGAGCGGACTCTTGAGCTGGTGGGTCAGGGACTGCACATATTGTTCCACGTACTCTTTGCCATCCAGCGCATGGCGCATCTCTTCCATGGCGAGTGCCATCGTTTGCATCTCGCTGCCCCGCACCGGCGGGAAGGGAGAGCGTCTCCCGTCACGGATCGCCTGCGCGTAGCTTGTCAGGCGCTGGATGGGTCGAGTGATCCAGGCCGTGGTTGCTATTCCCATTCCGACGATCGCCATGCCGGCAAGAATCCCAGCGGAAAGAACTTTCCGCCGGGCGCTCCGAATAAACTGATTCGAAGTGGTCGTCGGTTTACAGACCGTGAGCACCCCTACAATATTATTCCTGATTTTAATCGGCGCGGCCACGTGAAGGACGGACGTATTGGGATCGTCGGGATCGGCGCGCGTACTGCGAGCGCCGTACTCTCCCCGCAGCGTCAGCAGGACGTCATTCCATTGCGAATAATCCTCATCAACAGCTTTGCCGTCATTCGAATCAAAAACCACGGTGCCAAATGCGTCGGTCGCATAGACTCGAACCTGCACATTGGTTTTTTTAAGGTCGTAGATGTTCGCTGAAAATTGCTGCATTTTCGCCGTTTGAAACGCGGCGCCGAGAATGGCGGTGTCGATATGATCAGCGCCAAGTTCGCTAGACGCGATCGATGCGAGAACCACCGCCATATCGACCAGGGTTTCTTCCACAGACTCGAAATATCGAGGGCGGATATCGTCATAGATCCACTGTAGAAGGTACGTAAATGAGGCGATGACGATCAGTGTGAATCCGAGGATGATCCGCGTCCTGATCTTCACCAGATTTCTCGTAGAGAGTATCCCAGTCCGCGGTGCGTAACGATCGCTTCGCAATCGTCCCGAACGCTCCGTAAACGTGCCCGAATGCTTTTTATGTGCGCGTCCACGGTTCGTTCCGTGCTCGACCCGGGATCCTCCCAGGCTTGATCCATCAACATGGCTCGCGAGTAGACACGTCCAGGATGCCCGATCAGCACTTCCAGGATCCTGAATTCGTACCGCGAGAGAGTGAGCGGCTTGCCGAAGTAGTGAATCACATAGCGATCACGGTCGATCGAGAAAGGGATATCCGGCAACTCGGCGGAGTCTTCCGGCGCTCTCGGGGAATGGGCGCGGCGGAGGATCGCCCGGACCCGCGCCGTGACCTCCCGTGGGCTGAATGGCTTGACTACGTAGTCGTCAGCGCCCAGTTCCAAGCCTACAATGCGATCCACTTCATCGGATCTCGCCGTCAAGATCAACACCGGGATCTCCGAGGATCCGCGGATGGATGCGCAGATGTCGAATCCGTTCGCGTCGGGAAGTCCAATATCAAGGATGACGAGTCCAGGAGGCCTCTCTTTGATCGACTTCAGCCCTTCTTTCCCGGTTTCACGCCAGACGGGCTCAAAGCCCTCCGTGCGCAACGCATAGACGAGATTCTCCGCAACAGAGGGCTCATCTTCAATGATTAGAATCCGTTGTGATTGCATGGGTCCAACTCAACTCCGCGTTCACGAAAACGCGATGTGAGTCCCCAGATTTAAAGAAACCGCTTGCTCGTAGATCGTCCGCGCGATGGTCGTGTCCTGGATGCCAATTCCAACGCCGTCATAGAGTGTAATCTGGTCATCGTTTTCACGGCCGGCGACGTCGCCGCTGAGGACCTGCCCCAGGGATCCCTCGAAACAATCTTGGGCGAGGATGCCGCGACCAACGGCGATGCTGACTTCGCCACGAAGGAGAGCATGTTCAATCATGTCCGCAAACTTTCGGCAGTTCGGCAACAGGCTCATTTCGCACTCGATTTTGTCAGGGAGGTCCGAGCCCATACAACTCAAGTGAGTGCCGGGACGAACCCACGATTCCAGGATGATCGGATCGCGGCTGTTCGTGGCGGTGACGATGACATCGGCGCTTCTGCACGCTGACTCCGCGTCGACTACAGAGATCGGGATCTCGCCGCCGATTTCCGCTGCCGTCTGACTTGCCGTTGTTTCGTTCAGGTCGTAGAGAAAAATCTGCTCGAACGGGCGAACTGACCTCACCGCCCGAAGGCATTGGCGGCCCAATTGTCCGGCGCCGATCACTGCGAGTGTCCTCGCATTCTCGCGGGCCAGATGCCTGGATGCGACTGCCGCCGCCGCCGCGGTGCGGTACATGGTTGGGAGCGTCCCGTCGCAAATCATCAGCAACTGCCCGGTAGCGGGATCAAATGCCGGAATCCAGCTATCCGTTGTAGGCAATCCCCTCGCCGGATTGTTCGTCCTCTCCTGTCCGATTTTCATGGAAAGCAGGTTCGCGGATTCCGTGTATCCGGTAATGCACGCTGAGTAGGCCGTGCCCGCATCACCGACCGGAATTTCGAAAATAGCTTTCGGCGGCAGGTAATCGTTGCCTTTTTCGAAAGCACGCATCGCCTCCTCGATGGCGTCGATGCCGGCAATGATGTCGACTTGCTCGGCAATCTCCTGCCGCGTCAAAATGATTGTTTTGCGAGCCATGGGATCATCCTTTCGAAAGCTTCCTCGATCAGTTCCATGCGTGTTGCGTAACTGATGCGCAGCGCGTTGTTGCAAGACTCCCCAAAGGTCCCGCCGGGAATGGTGCAAACCTTAGCCTCTTTGAGCATGCGCATTGCGACGTCGAAACCATCCGCACCGGGGGGAAGGGAAGGCATGATGAAGAACGCGCCCTGGGGACGGTAGGCGGTCATCCCCGGCGCCTGCTCTACAAATTCGACGACGCGGTCCCGTCGCCGGCGGTACTCCGCCACCATCTCTTCCACGCACGTCTGGTCGCCGGTCAGCGCGGCAACGCCCGCGTACTGTGCCGCGGTGTGTTCGCAGGTGCTTACGAACATATGCATACGCTGCATGTCGACAATATTCTGTTTGCTGGAAATGGCCCACCCGAGCCGCATGCCGGCCATGGAGTAGGACTTGGAAAAGCTGCTGGCGACAATGGTGTTGTTCAGGGTCGGCGAATGCTTGAGCGCGCTCGCATAATCAATATCGTCAAGAATCAGGCGGTCATAGACTTCGTCACTGATCACGGTGATGCCTCTTTCGGCGGCGGCCCCGCAAATTGGTTCGATCGTTTCGCGCGGGTAAACGGCACCGGTAGGATTGCCGGGAGACAAAAGCATGACGGCGCAGGTTTTGTCCGACATGGCGTCGATAACAGCCTGCGGATCGAGTTGATATCCGCTCTCCGCGGTTGTCGGCACGTAGCGTGGTATGGCGCCTACAGTTCTCGGAATGTGGGAAAGGACGAAGTAGGGTTCGGCAATAATAATTTCTTTTCCAGGGTTCACCGCCGCCGTGAGCGCAATGTACAGGGCCTGGCAGCAACCGGTGGTAACCAGAACGTTCTCCGCATCCAACTCGATGTCGTACCGATCGGCGTAGAAGGAGGCGATTGCATCCCTCAGCGAAGGCAGCCCCGCATCCAGTTCGTAGCGGGTTTGACCCTCCTGCAGGGCTTTAATGTGAGCTTCTACAATGTGGCGCGGAGTGGGGAAGTCCGGTTGCCCGATCGACAGGTGGGCCACATCCTCCATCGTGGACGCGGTGTTGAACATGGTTCTGATGGGGGAGAATGGGAGTTCCGCGAGGCCGGGGTGCCATGCGATTCCGGAGGGTATTGTGCTCTGGGAATTCATTTGTCGTTACCTCTATTTCCCGTAGAGTACCCGAAATCGTTGGCTGGGCAAGATTGTAGGTAATCCGGTCCCCCTGGAGTCCTGTTACCGACATGGAACTCGAATATCCGATTCCTCCGCCAGGAAATTGATCTTCCGCACCGTCCTTGTCGCAGCATCCGTATTTCTGGCCCTCCTGCTGTTCGAAATTGGATTTCGCATCAATTCAATGATTCACGATGCACGTCTCCATGCCGCGATAGGAGGGATTCGGAATCCTGAACCCGTTCGCGACGGGGCGGAAGTCGGACTTGCGCAGGGGGTTGTTCTTCTTTCGATTCCAGCCCTGATTTCCGTCTCTTTTATGGCGCTGGCAAAGAAAGCTGCCGCGGTGAAGCTGGGAGCGTGGGTGCTCTTCAGTCTCGCGTGGTTCTACTACCCCTATTACGTATTCTTCCGAATGGATCGCTCGCCGATGATCAAGGGCGTTTTCCCGCCTTGTTGCTGGCTTCTTTCACGGAATTCCCCACTATGGGCGACGCCACGCTTTTGGGTAGAGTCGTCGGCGATCTCATCGAAGTCGCCGGCCAGTTGAAGGCCCAAGTTGCGTAGAAGGCGGGTTAACCGCCGGTCTCAGGCATGATTCGCCGGGCGTTTCCCTGCAGAACGTCCGCGATTTGCTCGTTGCTCCAGCCCAAGGCGGTGAAAATGCGCCAGTGGTCTTCGAGGGTCGTTGGAATTTCGTCGGAGTGAACATCGCTTCCGAATAGGATTTTTTTGTGGGCTTCAGGCCAGAAAAAGATCTCTTTGAACCACTCAATCGGTTTTCCGCTTCGCCATCCATTCACCCGGCCTGAAAGATCGGCGTAGATATTGGGAAAGATCCGGCAGAGTGTTGCCGCTTCCTCGTTCCAGCAAACCCCCAGGTGCGCGCAAATCATTCGAAGTCCCGGAAATTCGTGGGCGATGGGTTCGAGGTGAATCGGGCGATAATTTTCCGACCGGATGCCCTGGCCGGGCATTGGGTTGGGCGGGTAGAAGGGCCCGGTGTGAAAAAGGCAGGGCAGCCCAAGGAGGGCGGCGCGTTCGTAAATCGGGAAATAATCCGGTTCACTGTAGGGGCGTCGTGGGACGTGAAACTTCAGCCCTGACATCCCTAACTCTTTCAGTTGATCGACGTCCTCCGCTGTGCAATCTCCCAGTCGCAGATATCCCCATCCCCAGAAACGGTCCGGTTTCTGCCTCACCAGTTTTGAGAGGTCGCTATTGTCAACTGCTTGCCCGTCATATGTGTAAAGAATAAAAAGATCCGGAACGAGCTTGCCCATGGCGATGAGACCCACCCGCTCGATCCCCAACAGGTCCATCTGCCGCAAGAGGCGCGCGATGTACCCGTCTTCGTTAATCCAATGGTGGTGGACGTCCCAGATCGAAGCGTCCATGGCTACTTTGTGTGTGCGTCCCAGAGTTCGTCGAACATCGGCCTGGCGCGGTCGAGGGAATGAATCGTCGGCTCCGCCATGAGGGCCTGGAAGATTCTCTTCTTGTCACCGCTTATGGACGCGTCCACCAGCAGGCGCTGATGATGGGCAAGTGATTTGCAGAGGCCCTTGTGGTGTTCCGGAATGGGGTCGAGCCCCAGTGATTCCGTACGATCCTTATAGACCCGCGCCGCCGTTTCCACCACGGTTCCCTCCGGCAAGTCTTTGATATGGCCGCGATTGGGAATGTTGATCAGCAGTTCGTTGCCAAGATCTCCATGAATCGATTCCATGGTCTGGACGCCAAGGTCCGGTCTCAAGTCAGGCCCGCAGCCGGCCAGCGCCTCCTGCTCCCAGAAATTCTCGATCTTCGGCTGTTGCGCGAGCACTGCGGCGCCGGCGGCGGCCCGGTCCTGCTTGCTCGACCGTAAATCGTCAACGGTTGTCTTTGCGTAGTTCTCGGCTATCTCTCGGGCTTGCTGGTCATGAAAAAAGAAATGAGTCTGGTGCCCATTATTCATGGGCATCACCCGATCGAGTTCAACGAGCGGGGCGATGATGTCCCACGCGCAGCGGGACGCGTTCTTTCTCCTCGGAATATCATTCCACTCACGGAAGATACGTTCCATAACGTTTTCTCCGTTCAGAGATGCGTCCGGGCAGATCCAGGAAAGGTGATTGATTCCGCCACCGCGGTACTCCAGTCCGGGGGGCGGCATCCCCGTCTCTAACACGGCATCCACGTCCCAGGCGAAGTTGTACACTCCGGGGCAAATCCCAATGCTTTTCACCGATGTGTACCGCTCAACCCCGTCGACCATATTGGTGATCGGATTTGTGAAAATCAAAAACCACGCATCAGGACATCTTTTTTCCATCTC
>CAUZEO010000195.1:0-9943 GCA_963578625.1 Kiritimatiellia bacterium
GAGTTCGGATCGATTGTGGATATTATTTAGGGCATGTGGCATGGGCATCCTGCCCGTGGCCCACGGTGCCCAAGCATGGAACCATCGCCGTGCCACGGCCGGAGCTCGAGTAGAGCTCAAGTCCCGTACACGCGAACGAACGAATCCGCATCGAGCTTCGATTACGACTAGGATTGGGATTCGAATCTCCCATCGTAATCGTACTCCTAATCGAATCTCGGCCGTGGGGTGATTCAGGTTTTCGCTTTGGTTCTGTGCTTGGGTTCTGGTCGGGCTTTGCTACACGGATCGGATATCCGTGCTACGGCTGGGGCACGTTGGTGCGGTGACTGCTGAACGAAACTCGTTCTGAACCTTATTATTCATATGTTGTCGAATCAATCTGGTCATGACATTGAATTTCAGGTATACTTTGGAAATCGTGAAATGAAGCTATGAGCCCTTCCGCATCATCTGCATTGATTTACGACTTGGTTCGGCGGGTCCGATTGCGCACCTTTTTGCTACGTGCCCTGGAAGGTTTTCTCTGGGCCGTTCTCGCCGCCGGCGTCGCGCGATTGGCTCTGTTGCTGTGGGAATGGGGCACCGGAACTCCAGGGCCGTCGGGGGTGGTTGTTATCCTGGGTCCCGCCCTGATTGTTTGGATCGCGTTTATTTCTATAGGCTGGACGACTCGGAGCGGCACCGCGCGCACCGTGGACCAGAATCTCGGTCTGAAAGATCGCACGCTTTCCGCGTTGGATTTTTCGCAGCGTCACGAACGGGGCGCCATTCATGATCTGCAGATTCAGGATGCGGCAGGACATTTGTCGGGCGTCCGGGTCCGCCAGGTTGTTCCCTGGGGCTGGAAACGTGATGGGGGCGTGGCCTGCGCCGCGCTACTGCTGCTCTTCTTCGGGACTTTCGTACCCTCGGGCACGGAAGCCAATGCGATTCCCGTGCCGCCCAGCCCGCCAGTCGTGGTGGACATCGCGGAGCAGCTCGACCAGCAGCTCGAAGAACTCGCCGAGGAATTGTCGGAGAATGAAGACTCCGCCGAGATCAAAGACCAGATAGAGAAAGCCCGGGAACTAGCGAAGTCCCTCGAAGAGCCCGGCACGGACCTGGAGAAAGCGCTGGAGACCATCGGGAAAATGCGGAGCAGCCTGGAAAGCGCGGCGCGCGAACTCGATCTTACCGCGCAGGATGCATTGATGATGGCTCTTGCCGACGCGCTGAACCAGTCCCCTCACACGCAGCCCGCCGGTTTGCCCCTCAGCAAGCGCAACTTTAAGGAAGCAGCCGCCAACATGGATCGGTTGGCCGAAGAGGCCGGAAATCCCGAGAGCAAGTTTCCCGAGAGATCGAAGGAACTCGGCAAGAAAGCGCAGGAGCTCGCGCAGCAGGCACAGAAAGCCGGAAACGAGAGCATGCAGAGCGCGATGCAGGAGCTGAGCGACGCCATCAAGGACGGCGACAGCAGTGGATGTAAATCCGGCCTCCAGAAGCAATCAAAACAAACCAAGCGACACGGGCAGCGTGCCGACGCGATGAAGGGGCTCCAAAGCCAACTGCAGAAACTTGGTCAGTGCCGCAGCAAACTTGCGGGCTCGATGGGCCGGTGCCAGGGCTGTGGTCAGTCACCCTGCCAGGGCGCAGGGAAAGGCCAGTGCGAAGGCCAGTCTAATGGAGAGGGCAACAGCTTTAACCAATCTCCGACGGACAAGGTATCTCAGAAGGAATCCAACTCGGCCGGCATGGAGAAGCACACCAACCCGTACGGCGACGGCTCCGATCTGGACGCCCTTCGCAATCGGGAGGAGATCACCGCGAGTTCGAAGAATTTCGGCACCAGCGAGATCACCATCGAGCTTGCGCCCGAAATGGAGCAGTTTGCGTCGCGCGAGTATCGCGAAGTCTACTCCCGGTACAAGAAGCTCTCCGATGAAGCCCTGGAGCATGAAGCGCTGCCCCTTGGGTATCAGGAAATCATTAAAAGATATTTTGAGGGAATCCGGCCGCATCGCGACGAACTGCCGGAAAAGGAGTAGGACCACTATTTATGGCGACCACCAAGGAACTGCAAAGCGACCTCGAAGAACTTCAGAAAACGTTTCAACAGCTTCGCGAAGAAGTGGAGCGGATCATCGTCGGCCACGAATCCGTGGTCGAAGACGTGCTGATTGCGCTGTTAATCGGAGAGCATGTTCTGCTTGAAGGCGTGCCGGGATTGGGCAAGACCCTCCTGGTGCGAACGCTCAGCCAGGTCGCGGACATCTCCTTCGGCCGGATCCAATTCACGCCGGACCTGATGCCGGCGGATATCACCGGTACCAACATCGTACTCGACACCGAAGGCGGCCGGCAGTTTGCGCTTCAGAAGGGGCCTCTTTTCGCCAACATCGTGCTGGCGGACGAGATCAATCGCGCCACCCCCAAAACACAGTCCGCCCTGCTCGAAGCGATGCAGGAACGGTCGGTGACGATCGCGGGCGAGACGCACAGATTGATCGAGCCCTTTCTCGTTCTCGCCACCCAGAACCCCCTTGAAATGGAGGGGACGTACCCGCTTCCGGAAGCACAATTGGACCGGTTTTTCTACAAGCTCCTGGTTGAATATCCGTCCACGGATGAGCTGCACGGGATCCTGAAGCGCACGACCGAGGACGACCTGCCGAAGATCAATCAAATCTGCACTTCGGATCAACTGAACCGCATGAAGAAAACGGTACGGAAAATACCGGTTGCGGAAGAGGTGATGAAGCAAGTCGTGCAGCTGGTGCTGGCGACGCATCCCGAAAGTGAAATCACGACCGATTCGGTTCGGCAGTACGTTCGATACGGTTCCAGTCCCCGCGGGGGCCAGGCATTGATCCAGGGCGCGAAACTCAAAGCGGTGCTCGACGGCAGGTATCACGTCGCCTGGCAGGACATCGCCGCGCTACTGAAGCCCTCGCTGCGGCATCGCATCATGCTGAATTTCGAGGGGCAGGCCAACAACGTGTCACCGGACCGTATTCTGGACGATCTCGCGCGCGAGTTGGAATCGTAGTCCGTAGAATAATGGAGAATAGAAACTGTGGGGCATCGTATCTGCGCCTGTGCCACCATGCGGCGGTTCCGCAGTCCTCCCAATTTTTGATTCATAATCCGCGATGGCTGAACTCTTCGACTCCGAATTCCTGGCGCGGTTGGAATACCTTGCGCTGGTCGCAAAGCGGATCGTTCGCGGAGAGCTCCGGGCAGACCGCATCACCAAGAAACGCGGAGCCGGCGTTGAATTCGCGGACTTTCGGGAGTATATCCCCGGTGACGATTTCCGGTACATCGACTGGAATGCCTACGCGCGACTCGGGCAACTCCTGCTGAAGATGTACGAGGAGGAGCAGGACCTCCATGTCTATTTTCTTCTCGATACATCGCACTCCATGGAGACCGGCGATCCTTCCAAACTGTGGTACGGCAAGCAGCTCGTTGCCGCGCTCGCCTACATTGCCCTGAGCAACCTGGATCGCGCCGGGATCTCCATGTTTGCCGGCGAACTCGTCGGGGAGATTCCCGTGGCCCGCGGAAAGAGCCGGATCATGTCGATGCTCCAGTTTCTGGAGGACGCGAATTCGACCGGCGAGGACACGAACCTTGTTCACTCGATCGACGCATTTCTTCACCGCGCGCGAAGACGTGGCGTGGCTGTCGTGGTGAGCGATTTGCTTGATCCGCGCGGGTTTCGAGCCGGACTCGATCGCCTGCGTTTCAGTCGTCACCAGCCTCACATTATTCAACTCCTCGCTTCGTCGGATCGTGAACCGGGAATGCTCGGGGATCTGGACCTGGTCGACGTGGAAAGCGGCCAGGTGAAGCAGGTAACCGTGACGGAACGATCGATCGCTTCCTATCGCGGTTCCTACGACAGGTTTGTGAACGAGGTGGCGACCTACGGAAAACAGTTTGAAGTGCCTGTCTTGCAGGTGGCGACCGAGATGGACCTCGAAGATGTCATCCTGGATCTGTTTCGGCGCGGTGGACTGCTTCAATGACGTGGCTCAATCCATGGATGGGGCTCTGGTCGTTGCTGGCGGTTCCGGTGATTCTTTTGTATGTCCTTCGCGTGCGCCGCCGCCGTCTTTCCGTGCCCACACTGCTGTTCTGGGACGAGGTGTTTGAAGAGAGCAAGCCGCGGGCCTGGTGGCAGCAATTCAGGCATCTCATCAGCCTGTTGCTTCAGCTTGCTCTCCTGGCCTTTGTGATCGCCGCATTGGCGGACCCACTGACCGCGGGACAATCCAGCGAGCGCCGGCTTTGGATTCTCCTGGTCGACCGTTCCGCGTCCATGCGGTGTCCCGTCGACATCGAGGCGATAGGATCCGGAACCCGGCTTGTGGCCGTCGTCGATGAGGCGCGCGGTATTGCGGGGCGAATGCGGGAATGGGATGAAGCAATGGTCGTCGCCTTTAGTGACGATGCCCAGGTGATGTGCGGGCGGACGGACGATCCCGGCTCAATCATGAAGGCGCTTGCAGCAATTACGGCCTCCGATCGCCCGGGCGATATCGCGCGCGCAGTCGCATTCGCCCGCTCGGTTCGCGCCGGCGAGCGGATCCTGGAGATTGTTTTGTGCACGGATCCGCAGGGCGCCGCGGCGGTGGAGGACCGGGGTGACCTTCGGATCGTCACCGCGGGGCACCCGGCGCCTAACCTCGGCATCACTGCTTTCGCGACACGACCGGTCGGCGAGAGCCGAGACCGGCAACGCATATTGCTTCGGGTGCTCAACAATTCACCTACGAACCAATCGTGCTCCGTTTCTCTTCGCGCGAACGATGAGCCCTTCGACTCCGTATTTATGGACCTGGGAGCGAATACGTCAATGACCGCGGTAGTAGAGACGTCGCTACCCACCGGCGGCGTTGTGGAGGCGACGTTCACGCCGGACGGTCCGGACGCGCTTGCCGCGGATAATCGAGCCTTCCTGGCGGTTCCTCCGCCCACCCCCCTGCGGATCGCAATCGTGGGCGCGGGTTCGAACCTGTTTCTCCGCGAGGTATTCAGCGCCCAACCGTTAGTCAGGGTCACCCACTTGGCTCCGGCCCAGGCGGACGGGTTGACCACGGAACAGTTCGACGTGGTCGTGTTTCACGGACACGTGCCCGAAGCCCTGCCGCCTATCAACAGCCTCTATCTTTCCCCTGAGCAGGACAGCGAGCTCTGGTCGCTCGGCGACACGATGACCAACATGTTTCTCCACGCGTCCGCGGATGATTCTCCGCTGCTTCGACATGTAAGTTTGGAGCAGATCATTGTCCGGCAGGCGCGGGCG
Organism: Kiritimatiellia bacterium; assembly: GCA_963578625.1. Lineage (GTDB taxonomy): Bacteria > Verrucomicrobiota > Kiritimatiellia > SLOV01 > SLOV01 > CAUZEO01. The sequence goes on from CAUZEO010000195.1 coordinate 5,297, forward strand.
CTTGGTCCCCGCGGAGGTCTTGTTCTGTTGCGTTCGCTCGAAACGCCGGTCGCGGCGATGTGGTGGCGGGAAGGCCACAAGGTTCTGGCCGTGTCGATTGACCTCGAACGGTCGGATCTTCCGCTGCGCACAACCTTTCCCATTTTCGTAGCAAACGCGATCCGGTGGTTTGAAGAAACCACCACCGCTTCGTTCGGTAGTTTTCAGACGGGCAACCTTGCGACGCTACGCGCACGAAGAACATCCGGCCTCGTGGCAATGGATCCCGAGGGAAATCCGGTCCCTGTATCCGAAACATCCGGTCAGGTCCAGGCTGGTCCCCTGGAGTCGGTCGGAATCTATACCTTGGCGGATGCAACAACCGGGGACGTAGAACAGAGATTTTCCGCCAACTTGCTTCACGAAAAGGAGTCCACGACTTTTCCGCAAGACGCGGATGCGCTCTCCGCGAGTGAAACCTCTGCCTCCATACCGAAGGGACGCCCGATCTGGTTCATTCTGACGCTCCTCGCTTTCGCTCTCTGCCTGATCGAATGGGGCCTCCACCACCGGAGAGTCGTAGAGTAATGAATTTCGATGTCACCAGGCCCGAGTTGCTTGTGCTGCTTGCCGGCATTCCGGTGGTGTGGGTCATTCTACGGCATTCGCTGGTGGATATGAAACCGCGACAGCGCGCCTGTTCTCTCGTGGTGCGGTGCCTGATCCTTTTATTCCTTGTGCTCGCGCTGGCGGGGCTCTCCGTTGGGCGACCGAGTAATCGGCAACAGGTCATCGCGCTTGTCGATGCCTCGGCCAGCATTCGGGAGGTGTCTATGGCCGTCGCCCTTGAGGGGATCGAAAAGATGCGTAGCTCGAAGCGGAAGGAAGACCGGCTCGATGTCATCTATTTCGCCGAGCAGACCACGCCTTTGATTCCGGTAGAGGAAGACGGGGCCTGGACCAATGGACTGCCCGAGACATGGCCGGATCGTGGAACTGACCTGACCCTGGCGATGCAGCAGGCGCTGGCGCAACTTGATCCGTCGTATGGCGGACGCATTCTCGTATTCACCGACGGCATCGTAACCGGCAAGGACCCGGCATCCCAATTCGTGGGCGTGTCGCAGGCGGGCAAGCGCGCCGACGTCGTTCCCGTTTCCTCCGGTGATCAGCCGGAAGTCCAGGTCGTCGGAGTGAATGCGCCGGCGAAGGTGCATGTCGGCGAGCCCTTTCCCCTTCATGTCACGGTGCAGAGCCGCGAGGAGACGGAGGCCAGCGTTGCTGTCTTCGTCAACGGGGTTCGCTCGCATGAAGAGAAGGTAACCTTGAACATCGGCGAGAATCATCTTCGTTTCCGGCAGGTGCCCGGGGATGAACGGGTGCTGCGGTTCAGCGTCCAAATCCATGCCGAAGCGGATCAATTCGTAGACAACAATACCGGGTATGCCCTGGTGCGAACCGGCGGGAAACCGAAAGTGCTGTTGATTGAAGCGCGTCCGCAGGACGGCAAGCATTTGCGATGGGCTTTGCAGAAGGAAGACATCGAAATGGAGATCCGGTCTGTTCGCGGCATTCCCCGCAGTGTGGCGGACCTGCAGAATTTCGACCTGATGCTGTTCAGTGACGTGCCGGCCACGGACCTCACCGTCGAGCAAATGGAAATGGTGCGGGCGTATGTTCGTGACCTCGGCGGCGGCTTCGTCATGCTTGGGGGCGAGAATTCTTTCGGGCTGGGGGGCTATTACAAGACCGTAATCGAAGAGATTCTCCCGGTGCGCACCGATTTCGAACGCGAGCGGGAGACGCCTTCGCTCGGCATGGTGCTGGTGATCGATAAATCAGGATCCATGGGCGGGCAGAAAATCGAACTTGCCAAGGAGGCGGCCAAGGCGGCGGCGGAATTGCTGGACGCCCGTGACCAGCTCGGCGTGCTTGCCTTCGATGGCCAGTCGCGCTGGGTGAGTGAGATCCACAATGCCGCGGATCGCGATTACATTATCGAACGGATCAGCAGCCTGCAGGCCGGAGGCGGCACCGATATGGGTCCCGCTCTCTCCGCGGCATTCAGCGCGCTGGAAATGACTGTCGCCAAGTTGAAACATGTGATCGTACTGACGGACGGACACAGCACGCCCGCGAATTTCTACGACCTCGTCACTGCGATGCGTAGCAGCGGAATCACGATTTCGTCCGTCGGAGTCGGTTCCGGCGCGGACCAGGAACTCCTGGAACGAATCGCGTCGTGGGGGGAGGGGAGGTACTACTTCACCAGCGACCCGCTTTCCATTCCGCAGATTTTCGCGAAGGAAACGATGACGGCATCGAAGTCGGCCATCAAGGAGTCGCCCTTCATTGCGTTGCCGCTGGTGGCGCACCAGGTCCTGCAGGGGATCAATTTCGAGGACTCGCCGTTTCTTCTCGGATTCGTCATCACCAAGCCGAAGCCGACCAGCGAATTGATTCTCGTTTCGGAGACGGGGGAGCCGCTGCTCGCGCTCTGGCGATATGGGCTGGGGAAAGTCGGCGCTTTCACGTCGGACGCGAAGAACCGTTGGGCGGCGGAGTGGCTTGAGTGGCCGGGCTTCAGCCGGTTTTGGGCGCAGCTCGTGCGGGAAACGATGCGCACCACCGCGCCCGGACGCATGCAAGTGGAGGTCCAGCCGGAAGGCGACCACGCCACTGCGTACGTGGAGCTTCCGAAGGACGCGATCCAGGCCGGCGGGAGCAGCCCGGACGAAGCGGTCGTCATGCGCATCATTGGTCCCGATCTGGAACCGGAGGAACATGCGCTTGAGCAGATTGCCCCCGGCCGATACGGCGCGTCGTTTCCCACGCGCGACTTCGGCGATTACCACGTGCAGGTATCGCGCAGCGTCGGCGGCCAGGCCCTGAACCAGGCAGAAACTGGGTATTCGAAAGGATATCCGGAAGAATTGAGACTGAAGCCGCCGGATCACGCGGCGATGCGGGGATGGTCCGCGGCCGCGACCGGACTCTACGACCGGAATCCCGCGGATGTCTTTCTAACCGATCGACTGGAAGGCTATCGCGTAACACGCATATGGCCCCTGCTGCTGCAGTTGGCTCTATTGCTGATACCGATAGACATCGCGCTGCGCCGAATCGAATTTCCAAGGCTGGGATAGCGCATCCAGGGTTTGGGAAGTACGTGGCATGGGCATCCTGCCCGTGGCCCACGGAGCCCGCGAACGCAACCACCGGTCCCGAATTTAAAAATTCGACATTGAGTATTCGACATTCGACATTTTCCGATTTCTGCCCCCCTGAAGGAGCCTGCACGGCAGCGGAAATGTCGAATGTCGAATGCTCAATATCGAATGTCGAAGGACACGAATACCCAATACCCAATCGAACATTGAACTTCGAAATTTTTTGAAAATTGATGTTCAACGCCGGTAGTCCAATCGCTGATCAAAACGCGATATCCACGATCAATGGCAAGTGATCTGATCCGACATGCGGTCCGGTTCGAACGTCTCGCACCAGCACTCCGGACGTTTTCGTATTGTCTGGTTTGGTGGAGCAGGTTGAGAAGTAGCAGGCGCATGCTCTTGCTTTTGGCGCCTGAAGCTGCGTGATCCGAAGGCTTGCCAGCGTACCAGGGCAGGACGTGCCCACCGTTCACTGCTGTCGCCAGGGCAATCTCGACAAGAGACCAAGGACAATGCAAGGCGGCAGCAGAACGATACCAAACCACACGAAAAGGAGCTTCTGGCCACCTAAAACCACCAGAATTCGGATGTCCTGAAAGCAGAGTGGAAGAATGGTTGCTAGAAGGAGTACGACTGCCGCGCCACATAGAGTGAATGAGGTTCTGCCCCTTCGGTCTCGGTTCGCTGGATCCTTGTCTGAAATCATTTTTGGACGAAGTTCGTAATATTGGTTAGATTTGAAGTGACTACTTGATCGCCGACGAGCTGAAAGGATTCAGATCTATGATTTACAGAGTTTTGTCGATTCTTATGTGTCTCTCCTGGAGTGTACATGCGATTGAAGTTGGCGATAAAGCGCCTACGCTAAAAGGGGTGAAATCCTGGTACAACGGTGAGGTTCTTGATCCCGGAGCGGAGGGAAAGATTACCATTCTGGATTTTTGGGCCACATGGTGCGGGCCTTGTCGGGATTCTATTCCCCATCTGAACGATCTGTATGACCAATACAAATCTGAGGGCGTGGTGATTGCGGGCATCACGAACGAAGGAAAGGATAAGGTGGATCCGTTCCTGAAGAGGCTTCCTATGCATTTTCCGGTGGGCATGGATACTCGGGGAACCACGAAGAGAACCTACATGGCCGGGCGCGATGGAATACCGCAAGCGTTCCTGATCGATAAGAAGGGCATCGTGGTGTGGGAGGGGCATCCCATGGACGGACTTGACAACGTGCTCGCGCAGGTGGTGGCGGGGACCTGGTCCGTCGAGAAGGCCCTTTCCGGCGGGAAAGCAAGGAAACAGAAGGAACAGCTTCAGCAGGAATTGATGGCCATGATGATGGAGAAGGATACGGACGGCGCATTGGGAATCCTGGACAAGCTTGCGGAAATCGATCCCAACCCCGCCGGCGTCGCCCTGTTTCGTGCCCAGCTTCTGATGGAGGAGGGCCGCGCCGGGGAGGCACAACAGGCGTTCCGGAAAGTAATGCGCGATT
>CAUZEO010000196.1:0-9900 GCA_963578625.1 Kiritimatiellia bacterium
ATCTGGTCGGTCACTCATGAGAGTCATAATCAAGCAGCCGATAATAGACCTGTCCGTCGGTTGGCGCCTGGAACTTCAGGGTCTGTTGCCCACCGATCCCAACGATCCTGCGGTATCCGCTCAGGGGCCGGTACGAGGAGCGATCGGAGCGATCGCGCGTGTAGTAGACTCCGTATGTTGCCCCGGGCCTCGACTCCCACTGCATCGTAACTTCGTTTCCAGCAGTGGCTATTACGTTCCAAGTAGACCGGTATGCCTTGAGGGGTTCGGCCTTACCGGCCGCGGGACCGGTAGAACATCCTGTAAACGAAAGAAGAGCAGCCGCGAAGCCTGCCGAAACGAGATTATGTCGCCTGAACGGGGTCATCACTCGATGGGAGCATCGGCGGCGACCGCTTTTTCCACCCAATCGACCGGTTCGGCGCCCAACGACAGAGATCGGTCAGGACTTGGGTCAGCCTCAATGACAACTTCGGCGGGTTCTGGCGCCAAATCGGCCGTAAGCGGCATGGTCTCGGATATCGTTGCTTCCCGGCTGGTTGAAACAACGGTCGGCGAAGAGGGTGCGTTGGATTTCTTGTCCTTTCTCCAAGGGGGCCAACCGGCACGGCCTGCAATGGGCTGGTCATAAAAGCTGATCTTGCGAAGTTCAGCATTGCGGTCTGAAAGCTCTAACTTGTACCTGGCGGCGAACCATTTCCATTCTCTTGAGTTGAAATCGTAGACCTTTCCGAGCGAGCCGAGAAGGCGGGCTGTGTCCAAGTGAGGAATTTGCAGGACCTGAGCACCCGAATTGGACTTTGCTGCTTCAACGAGGACCGTGGGCAGCGATTCAGAGTCCCCGATGAGTACAATACGCTCGGGCGCCAGGCTCAGATAGGCGGAGGACTTGAACTGGTCATCGGAGATGGGAATCCACTCGAGACGGTTCCAAACGTGCAATATCGGATCCAAAGAGGAGGCTTCCCCCTCGTATCCCACTAAAATCAGGTCTCGTTTCTTGATGGTGTCAAACGCCACTTGGAGGGGGGTGTATTTCACGGGTACGACCAGTAAATCAACCCCTCTTTCTCGTGCCGCATTCACGGACAGGCTCGACAAGAACAAACTTCCGGCAAAAATAGATATCGTGGCGAACAGGTGAATCGGCTTCAGGGTCATGGTCCCGTTTCCTCCTTACTTTTTGGTATGGATCCTTCTTCTCCTCACGCTACTGGAACGGGTGTAGGGAATCAAGTCGATCGTGCGTGGAAGTGAAGTTATGGGAAATCGCCCTGTTAATAGGCAGTCCCGAGGGGCAACACCGTGAGTTGGGAATGGTGCAGCGGAAACGGCCAGATGGGAAGAGCGGTTGCACGGCGCTTCTGATCCGTATATACTCCCCCCGAAACGTACAAAAGGAGGATACGAAAATATGGCGCAAATCACTTTGAAGGGGTCAGCGGTTTCTACGGTAGGGGAGCTCCCCGCGGCCGGAAGTCCCGCACCGCCCTTCACTTTAACGACCAATAGCCTGGAGGACGTCACTCTGGATGCGTACCAAGGTAAATGGAAGGTCCTCAGTATCGTTCCGAGCTTGGACACCGGGGTGTGCGCGACATCCACAAAGACCTTTAACGAAAAGGCTGCCTCGCTGGAGAACACGGTCATCCTAACGATTTCAGCAGATCTGCCATTCGCCCAGGCCCGGTTTTGCGAGAGCGAAGATATCGATAACGTAGTCGGACTTTCTTCATTTCGTTCCCCCGGATTCGGCGCAGACTACGGCGTCACGATGAAAGACGGGCCTTTGGCCGGGATCTTGAGTCGCGCGATCGTCATTGTCGACCCGGACAATACCGTTGTTTACACGGAACAGGTACCGGAAATCACTCAGGAACCAGATTACGATTCCGCTCTGCAGGCTCTGGGGTGAACCCGTTGACTGCAGGTCGCAACCGTCTAACCACGAAGGGCACAAACCCAATAACCGTATGAACGCAACTATCAGCGATGGACACGTGATCATAATGGATGACGAGCCGGTCATACGATCGCTCGTCGTCAAGGCGCTGTCCCGAGTCGGGCTCGAAGTGGAAGAGGCACTTGACGGATCGGCGGCTCTTGAACTGCTACACAACAAGCTCTCGACGGGCATTGACCAAAAGAAGTGCGTTATGATTCTTGATCTGATCATCCCCACCGGGATGGGCGGCAAGGAAACGCTCCTTTCGATGCGGCAGAATACGCCCAATGTTCGCGCAGTCATTGCAAGTGGATTAGCCGACGATGACTCCCTGAACGGCCTATGTGAACCGGGGAAAACAGAACTTCTCACCAAGCCCTACGATATGAAGAACCTCATCCAGGTGGTCTCCAACCTCATGGGCGGCGAGTAATTTATTTTCAATAAAAACGCCTTGGTTTGAACGATTCCTGATGATTTTCTGTCTCATCGCGTCGTCATCTCTACGACAACGAGGTAGAAGAACACATCGGTCCGGCGGATTCGGATCGGACAGCTGGTTATGACAAGGCGATCCACGTATATTTTTGGTGTTTGCATCCTGGTTTCGTGGTCCGCGGGACTAGGTTTCGCGGAGACCTCGGACATCCGATCCGAGCCTCATTTCACTGAGATCGCCCGCGTTGTGGCCGATAATCTGCCGCATGCTCATGTCAGTCATGAGGAACTGAACGATCCTATTGCCGTCCAAGCTCTCGAGAACTACCTGAACGTAATGGATTTCGATCACAGCTATTTCATGGCGGAGGACGTGAAGTCCTTTGAAGCCCAGGTCATGGAACTCGATGACCAACTGAAGGTGGGGCACCTAGAATTTGCCTACGAAGTCTTTAATCGCGTCAAGGAGCGCGCGGCCAATCGTGTCGACTACGTGGAATCGCTGCTCGCGAAAGGATTCAAATTCAGCATACCGGAGACCTATCAGCCAAAGCGGAAAGATCTGCCTTGGGCCCGTGGGGAAGAGGCATGGAACGACCTGTGGCGCAAGAAAATCAAAAACGAATGGGTTGCCCGCAAAGTATCGACCGTACTCAAAACAGAAAAACTGGATGAAAAAACGGACGACCTTGAAAAGAGCGAGGATACCCCGGAAGAAAAACTGACCCCGAAAGAATCAATCCTCAAGCGCCACCGGCAGTATCTCTCGGTGTTGAACGGGCATGACGCAGAGTGGGTCCTGCAGGCCTACTTGAACGCGTTCGCACAAGCCTACGATCCTCACTCCGCCTACCTCTCGCCCCGAGCGACCGAAGATTTTGACATCGCCATGAAACTATCGCTCACCGGTATCGGCGCCGTGCTCACCTACGACGAAGGCGCAGCGAAAATTGTCCGCCTGATTGCCGGGGGACCTGCCCACGCCGACGGCGAATTGGAAGCAGGAGACCGCATCGTCGCGGTGGCGCAATCGGATGAAGATGCGGTGGATATCATGTACTGGCCGCTCTACAAATCGGTACGGTTGATCCGAGGTGAAAAAGGCACCGATGTGGTGCTCTCCGTGATTCCCGTATCGGACCCTTCCGGCACAAACACGAAAAAGGTTCGGCTGACACGGGACAAGATAAACCTCGAGGAGCGCGCGGCCAGTTCCTCGATCCATGAGCTTCCCGGCTGGCAGGACGGTGACCTGCTTCACCTGGGTGTCGTCTCTCTCCCTGATTTCTATGCGGACCAGCAAGGCAAGAAACGGGGAGACCCCGAATTCCGAAGCTGCTCGCAGGACGTGAAGCGAATTCTTGGCCAATTCGGCGAAAAATCAGTGGACGGGGTTCTTCTTGATCTCCGGAACAATGGCGGCGGCTCCCTGCAGGACGCCATCGAAATGACGGGATTCTTCATTGACCGCGGACCGATCGTGCAGGTCAAAGCCAACCGTAGAGTCCGGGTATTGAATGATCCCGACCGAGAGACCGTCTACGATGGCCCGCTCGTGGTGCTCGTAAACCGGATGAGCGCTTCTGCGTCGGAAATTCTGGCGGGGGCACTTCAGGATTATGGCCGGGCGATCGTCGTAGGCGATGAAAAGACTCACGGGAAGGGTTCGGTACAATCGGTTTTCCCGATTGACCGACGGGACGATAAGCAGGGGTCGCTGAAGGTGACGACGGCGGCGTTTTATCGGATCGACGGAAAGTCCACGCAGCTTTACGGCGTGAAGCCGGACATCGTGCTTCCTTCCATAATGGACGTGATGGAAATCGGGGAGGAGTTCCTGCCAAACGTACTCCCCTGGTCAAGAGTCGCCGGCACGCAGTACAAACGGTATGCGTTGCCGGAGAACATGGTGACAGACCTCAACAGGCGCTCTGAGTCACGCCGGGGGCAGAACGAAGGATTCGTGCTCTACAACGATCTCGTGAAACGCATTGGAGACCGACTGGAGATAGAAAGCATCTCCTTGAATTACGACGAACGACTGGCCCTCGCTCGTGCCGACGAGGCACTGGACGACATTCGGGATCAAATCGGTGACGTAGTAAAGGCAAACGAAGGAATGATCATTCGTTTGGACGACGAAGACGCAACTTCCGAAGACGAAAAATCATCGGAAGATGATGAAAGCAGGGATGACACATCCGACCTCGTGCTGAATGAAGCTCTTTTTATTCTTCGGGATTTCGTGGAGACGCTAGGCCCGGCAAGTCCTGGGGACGAATCGGAGACCGCGATTTCCACATGGCTTTGAATCCGCCGGCGAACTGGAGGAGGGCATGCTGGGCGCGGGCCTGCGTTGCTGAAGACGCGGAGGACCATTAAAATCTCAGGTGCCCGTGCCGTTCAATAAACTCCCCGGAGCGCTCCTCACAAAAATCAGAACCCGAATCGAGGAAAACGCCGCCAGATCCGGGCGATCGTCCCCCACAGCCACCAATCCGGTGCACAAGAGAGCTACTGCCGCGCCGCGCACTTCGCGAAGGGGCCTTTACGCGATCCGCAGCCGTTCCTGCGTTTCCCGGCGCATTCGCTTCAGACGCCCGGAAAGCGCAATCTTCTTCACATGGGTCATCCGGTCCTTAAAGAGGATCCCGTTGAGATGATCGACTTCATGTTGCACGACGCGCGCAACGAACCCGCGGAGTTCCACCTGGACAGATTCCCCCTGCAGGTCTTGATAAATAAGATTGATCCCGACCGTCCGTTCAATGGCCGCAGTGATCCCCGGGAAACTAAGGCAGCCTTCGTCAAGGGTCCATGACTCCTCACCCAATGGGCTAATCGAGGGATTGACCAAGACTGCGGGCATCGTCAGATCCGGGTTTTCACGATTGCCTTGCTCGTCCACATCGTGATCCGTGGGAACTTCCACCACGCAGATCGCCTGCGTAATTCCAACCTGCTGCGCGGCAAGACCGACCCCCTGTTCCGCTCGCATGGTTTCAATCATATCCTCCGCAAGCGTGAGCAGCCCTTTATCGAAAGCGGTGATTCGGGACGACCGTTCACGAAGGACGGGATCGCCGAAAACTCTGACTTCTCGCACCATGGCAGCTCAACGTACCATCAGGCGCCCAGTGGCTGCAACCGCGGAGCGTATGCCGTACGATTCCCCGAAAGTCATTTGGCATTCAAGGTGGACGTGGATTCAGTATCCGGAAAACAAATATACTGCGCAACGAATACCATGTTCGAGGGCTGCCGCTCTACGGGGCGGAGATCCCTCACTTCGGCGAAAAATCGGGCTGCATCGATGCGGTCTTCAGGGTTTGCGCTCGCGTGCCATTCGCGGCAGATCCAGTGGAGATACACGTCCAATAGTTCCGGATGACTGTCCCGTCTGACGAACAATTGTTCCAGGTAATACTGAAATCTGTATGTCCTGTGGAATCCTTTCGCCTTCTTCCATGCGGTAGCGCCGGGCGTGTCGAGCATGTCAATGACGCGCCGTCCTTCCTGAATACCTGCGACCTTGATCCTGAATTCATGGGACCCTGGATCGGGCGCGTACATATTCCAGTTCTGAGTCGCGCCGATCTGTCGCGCCAGCGCATTGGGCACCGAAGAGGAAGCAAGATGGGAAATCGAACGATTCCTTGCGATACAATCGAGTGCCTGAATGACCGCGAGGATCATCAGCGATACCACAATCAGTTCTCTCGCAATGACGACGGAGCGCCTAGATCCCCCACGGAGTTCTGCCGGAAGTTCCGCCTCATCCGCTTCGCGTGGCCGGCTCCGCGACCCAAGCCGGTCCCACCAGGCGCCCGGGATAAACAGCAACAATCCCGCGGTGCTCATCCAAGGGAAAAGCCTGAGATTAATAGATAGCGCGATGCCGATCTGAAAAAAAAGAAATGCCGGTATGGCAACGGTACGAATGAGATTTTGCTTGAACGGAACTAAAAATGCCAGCGGCGCCAGGAGTTCAAACCACAACACAACGCGCGACAGTACTTTCGTCAAACTGTAATCCTGCCGCAACCACGCCCCGAGCGGCATAACCCAATCATCCGAACCGAGGCTCCTCCACAATGCGGTACCGTCCGCCCACGAAGAGCCGGACTTGGCGAGAGCTGTTACCGTGTACATTGCGATCAGTTGAAGCAGGATGGCCGCGGACGCGGGGGAAAGGCATGGGGAATCGCTTTCCAGCGATTTACGCCGTATAGCGTCTATCGAATAGCACGCACCCATCGGCAGGAACATGCTCCAGATGAGGAACTGAAGCGGCAAGTAATCCTGCCCGTCTAGCACCATCGGGCACCGACTATGGAGTGAGGCAAAAAGAAACCACGTGGCGACCGTCGCGCTCCTCGTTTTGTAACCGATGGTGAACATCAGCGTCACAATCACCAGCCCACCATAGAGAACCGCCTGCATGGCTACGTCACCACTGAAGAAGAAGAGAGATCGCAGGATCGGCACATAGGGAATTGCGTGCCTGGGAAAAGGGCCCGCATCGGACAAGTAATATTCGAGAAAACGCGCGCGTAGCGCCAGATCGGTCAGGATCAAGGCGCCCAGCACGATCCGGAATGCGCCGAGAGATCTTAAATCGACACCGAAGACCGAACGAAGATCATGTTTAATACGGGTTGGTTTGAGCATGATGATCCCGGAACACTTCGCCTCGGCTCACCGACGGCCGACTTCGCGCTACTGACGCAGGTAGGGGAGAGTCGAGTGCTCACGCCACCGCAACCTCAGCCGAACGACAGTACCCACGACCCGGCCATTTAAACAAAAAAGATGTCTCTTTGGCAAGTCAACCGAGAAAGTGCTCGCGGGCTCTCGGGCAACGACTTTACTTTGGGTGCTCTATTTCATAAGCTACTTAAAGTATGCGAGACGCGCTGGTCATCATTCCAACATACAATGAACGAGACAATGTCGAAGCCATCGCCGATGCGGTCCTCGATTCAACATCACGTTGTGAAATCCTTTTCGTAGACGATGGCTCGCCCGACGGTACCGGCGAAATTGCCGCTTGCCTGCAGGCGAACAATGAGCGGGCACACGTGCTGCACAGAGAAGCGAAGGAAGGATTGGGACGCGCATACATCGCAGGATTCCAGTGGGCACTCGAACGGGACTTTCAATATATCCTGGAAATGGATGCGGACTTTTCTCATCCACCGACGGATGTACCCCGGTTGATTGAAGCTGTCGAACATGCCGACCTCGTATTAGGATCCAGATACATCGGTGGCATCCGGGTGATCAATTGGCCCCTGCACCGCCTGATACTCAGTCGAGGCGCTTCCCTGTACGTTCGACTCATCACGGGCATGAAGTTCTCCGATCCCACGGGTGGGTTCAAATGTTTTCGGCGCGCGGTGCTGGAAACGATTCCCCTTGTGGAGGTGGGCTCCAACGGATATTCCTTTCAGATCGAAATGACACATCTGACCTGGCAACTCGGTTTTTCCGTTCAGGAAATTCCGATCGTTTTTGATGAAAGACGTTCCGGGGATTCGAAAATGAACTCGTCCATCGTGCGCGAGGCGCTCTGGATGGTCTGGAAAATCTGGTATAACGCCGGCCTTCGACGCAAGGCTGGTCCGGCGCACCCGCGCAGCATTCTCTCGCAAGAGGATCAACCATTGTGAACGGCCGGGTCGAGGAGTTGATTCGCGCGCTCAGGCCGAAGCAGTGGATTAAGAACGCGATTGTATTCGCGCCTTTTATATTCGCATTGGGCGATAGGACACAGCAGATTGTTCCCGGCGATTTCATGGTGGTCCTTGCTTCCGCGATCTGTTTTTGCCTTGTATCCAGCGGCATTTACTTGATCAACGATGTCCGCGACATCGAATCTGACCGCCATCACCCTCAGAAGAAGCACCGCCCCATTGCAGCCGGACGCGTTTCCAAACGTTTGGCGATCACGGTCGGCATCGAGCTCATTCTCGGCGGCCTGATTCTTGGGTGTTTACTCCCCGGACGGCCTCATCTGATTCTCGGCGGCTACGTAGTGGTGCAGCTTGCGTATACGCTGTTACTGAAACAACTGGCGATGATCGATCTGATCGTCATCGCAGCCGGGTTCGTGCTTCGAGCGATTGTTGGGGCGGTTGTTATTGAGGCCCAGATTTCGCCCTGGTTGCTGGTATGCACCTTTCTGCTTGCTGTCTTCCTGGCGCTCTGCAAACGCCGACAGGAGTTCGTTCGCGCGGACGCAACAAGGGGTCACGAAACCAGGAAGAGCCTCACTCAGTACGACGAACGCCTGCTGGATCAACTGATTGTAATTATCGCTTCCGCTACGCTGGTGTGTTACGCCAACTACACGCTGGCTACGGAGACCGTGGCCAAGTTCAGTACCCACCGTCTTGGATTTACCTTGCCGTTCGTTCTGTACGGACTGTTTCGATACTTGTACCTCGTCTACCGCCTGGACCGTGGCGAGCGACCGGAACAAGTGCTGCTAACCGACATTCCGACGATCGTAAATATCTGCCTTTACGTGATTTGCGTATTAGTCATCCTTCTGTAATTCCTCTCGGAAAGATTTTCGCATGTTCTGACTGAACGGCCGGCGGAACTCGAATGTCCGTCACTGGGATCGACTCTTGCGTTTGGGCGGGACCACCCCTAGTGTAGCTGGTTTTCCATGAACGCGATGGAGCCTCGGATTTTGGCATCGCATGGCGAAGCATAGACCTCAATCAAATCTCCCGGAACCCGCGACGGAGGATATTCCTGACGTCGAAGGTTTCGCCGATCCCAACGGTCCGTTTTTTCGACGAAGCGACTGGGTTGCCTTTGCGACAACGCTGATCATCTCCCTCGGTGCATACACACTTACCCTGGCCCCGACGGTAACGTTGGAAGACTCAGGAGAACTGGTGGTTGCCGCAGATTACCTGGGGGTCCCCCATCCGCCCGGATATCCGATCTGGACCCTACTGGCATGGTTCTTCCAGTGGATCTTTCATTTTGTTGAGTACTACGACCAACCGAACCCGGCGTGGGCCGTCGGATTTATGTCTGCGGTGTTCGGGGCACTGGCCTGTGCCTGCCTGGCGCTGCTCGTCAGTCGATCCGGGTATGACATGCTCCGGGCCATGTCCGGCATCACCAAAGTCCTGGGCACAAAAACCGAGAGCCTTCTGTGCTGGGTAGGCGGGGTAACCGGAGGGCTGCTTCTCGCTTTTTCCTCCGTGCTCTGGTCGCAGTCGGTCATTGTCGAGGTGTACAGCCTGAACGCCTTTTTTCTTTCGCTCATCCTACTGCTGACCTACCGATGGATGTGCCGCCCCAATGAAAGCGCAACGCTCTACCTGGTTGCGTTTCTTTTTGGCCTCGGACTGACAAATCACCAAACGCTATTGTTCGCGTTGCCCGCCCTGATCTTCGCGATCGCTTTCCGTGACCTGAAGTTATTCCGGGATTGCCTGGTCGGAGGGTTTATCCTGATCGCCATCGTTCTGATTCATAAGGCGGTCAAGGTC
>CAUZEO010000197.1:0-9891 GCA_963578625.1 Kiritimatiellia bacterium
CATCGTGAAGGGCTTCTGCCCGTTGTTCAGGTGAACGATCTCCCTGCCGTTGATTCGGATGATTCCATCACCGCCGACCAGCGAACTGCCGTCGTCGCGCAGCTTGTAGGCGCCGACCAACCGAACATTCCGGTCCTCCTCGGGCAGTTTGCCCAGGATCACCCCGCGTCCGCTGGTCTTGTTGTAGAAAGCACTCACCCGATACGGGATCTGCAAAGGGCCGTCCCCTGGATACTCATTCCGCTCATGCCGGCCCACGTGCCAGGTTCGCTGCTCGTGGGGCGTACGCCACGGCAGATCCACCCACGGGCCCTCCAGCGGGTTATCCATTTCGCGGAAGGCAATGATTTTTGAACGCAGCACGTTGATCTTTCCCAGTTTGTCAGCGATCAGCTTCGTCGCCTCGTTGTCGGTTTCAATCGCTTCTGTGACCACTACGCCCGGAAACGGCAGTGCATCCGTCTGCAATTCCCCGGTCGCCAGTCTCGTTGTCGGATGGGGAATCAATTCCACACCATCCACGAATGCGCGCCATCCTTCCGGGACATAGGCTTCGATCGGACCGTTGCCTACGCAGTGAATCATCGCCCAGTGGCCCTCCGGATCGCTGTGCTGCGCCGCGATGTGGGACTGCGGGGGATGCCAAAGCGCAAAATCGTCCGGTACCTTCGTGACGTGAAAGGCGTCCTGCGGCAGCGTGCCTGTCTCGTCCAGCAGGTACGAAAGCGACGGGTCGAGTCCAAGTTGGGTCGTGTCATTATAGAGGTTCCAGACCGCCAGCACGTCCGAACCCGGCTCAATATGCCGAAGACATCCCGGACCGCTCCACTCGGAATACCCCGCCACGCGCGTGCCCACGCGGCGAACCTCCTTGCCCGGTTCGTACACCGCGAATGCGATACGGTCCGACTTCATCTCGTACCACGCCTTCACTCCATTCCTGCCTGTGTAACCGAAAATCTTCGTCCATTCGTCTTTTTTCAGATGTTCGAATATGGGATACACCCCGTGCGACCAGTGCTCCTCGTACCGGTCCGCGCGCGCTCTCTCCAGGCTGAGGTCGGGCCGCAACCGGTGTTTCTGGAATTCCCGCCCAGCCGCCATCCACGATTCGTCCTCCACGCGGATCGGAGGCGTGAGAAACCCCCAGTGTGCGATGGACGTGTACATGTCCATGTTGTTCGGCGCCGAGGTCTGCCCCTCGGGCAGGATCTTGATGAAGGGACTGAACAGGTACCCGGTCATCGGGTGCCCCAGCGGCATCTGGCTCAGGGCGAAACTGGAATACTTGACGGTCAGCATATTGAACTGCTCGGTCTCGATGGCGCAGTACGGATACGCCGCGGCTACTTCCTGCATGAGGGCCTGAACGCCCTCCAGGCCATTCACCCCATCGATGACGAACGGGCCCCCTGGAGCCATCGATTCATCCAGGTAGACCAGATCCACGCCCACTTCGTCCGCCACCGCTTTGCCGATCTCCCGAACCAGCGTATCACGCCAAGGCTTGAAGATGGAGGAGACGGTGATCAGGCCGCGGCCCGGGATGCCGTCATACAGTTCATTCCCGTATTGGTCATGTCCGGTTACTATCAGCCCGGGACGCATTTGCTTCACCATTTCATCGAACGACCGGGACATCCGCTGCGAGTTGTAGTGGGCGCCAACGTGGAATCCCAAATCGCGGCACCGCTTGAACCATTTTCCTGCCGACTCGTTCGGAGTGTAATCGGGATAGTTGAAGTCCATCGGGCTGTTCCGCCATCCGACGAGGCGGCCGATGACGGTGCGCGGCGGGTCCACCATGGTGGCAAGCTGCTCCAGGGGTCCGTAGTCCCCCACCCGAAGGTAGATTTGCGTGTCGATGTCACTGACCCAATCTGGATGGTGGCCGGCGCCGATAGGCTGATAGCCGACCGACTTCATCCACGCGATGAACGGGTCGAGGGCATGTGTCCAGGAATCGCGGTACGTGCGAATCCGGATTTCGAAATTCTCCGGCTGGTCCGATCCAAGAGGGAACCGTCGCACCAGCCCAACGGTCGCGTCCATCCCCCGCCCCTTCACCATGGCAACGGCAGGGCCGATTCTCGGGTCCCGCCCCTCGATGAGCCAGCCCCTCTTGTCGCCCTCGAACAATACGATCGGCGGATGCGAGAAGGCGGATGGGGAGGAGGCGCTCTCCGGGTCGGAAAGAAGAATCCCGTCCCAGGGACCCTCCTTCACGTGCCCGACCCCGTAGCCCGAACACCACACCAGCCGATGCTTCTCGATGTCGCACCCCGGAAAGATCATCCGGATTTCCTCGACGGGTTCCGGTGTTTTCGCCGACATGCGAAGCACCAGGTCGCCCTGTCCCGGTTCCATCCGCCAGTGGATATTCAGCCTGCTCCCGTTGTCCGTGCGGCAGGTTACCCGGATAAGGCGATCCGTTGACTGCTGCGCGACGTCCCACGCATCCATGTTGGAGGGCTTCGCGTCAAACCACACGAGCGAGGAGGGAAGCGACGCCGGATCGAGATCGATCAGCTTCTTTCCGGTGACCCGGTCGGTAAGCCGGTAGAGTCGACCAGCCTGAAACCGTGCCTCCATTGCACGATTCGACAGGACAGCATGGGCCTCGGGACCCCGCCATGACCCGGACTCGGCACGCACAGCTGAACCGAAAGCCAGGATTGTCGCCGCTCCAAACAGGAACCGTGAATGAGTGCGAAAAAATGTGAATGCCCTCCCTCTCTTTATGGAGCGGGGTTCATCAGCGTTGTATCGTTCTTCTTTCTTGCTTCGGCAGCGGATCAAAACTTGCATCATGGTGGTTCTTTCTGTGAAAGGTGAGTTGCCAAAGAATACTGAAGTGGTGGCCTCAAGTCAATGATCCAGACGGTGACCTGGCCACCACCCAATTGAGTGTCACCAAAGGTACCCTCACGGTAAGTCTCGCTGAAGGCGCTACCATCAGTGCGGGTGCCATCGGAACTTCCACCCTCACCCTGAGCGGCACACAAGACGCGATCAACGCCACACTCGGTGCTGTCAGTTATCAGGGCAACCTCAACTATAACGGAAACGATACGCTGACGATGCTCAGTAGCGACAACACCGGGACGCCATTAACAGACACGGATACCGTGGCCATCACTGTGTTCATCGACACCGATGGCGATGGTATAGGCAACCATGTGGACACGGATGATGATGGAGACGGATTCTCAGACATATTGGAAGCTAGATTCAATGGTGACCCGCTTGATCCTAGTGACAGGGACAGTATTGAAGCTTCCATTATTGATGATATGGATACCGCTGAAGGGACAATCCAAGAGCTGCAGAGCCAAAACGCCTCGCTAGAAAGCCAGATCAGCGTCCTGGAAGCAACCGTCGTCAGCAACGCGACCGAGATTGCCGAGCTCTCGCAACGCCCGACCCTGGAGCAGGTTCGCGATGGGCGTCCCGGTTCGGTTCTCCTGAGTGTCTACTCCGAAACCGGCACGGTGGTCTTGAACTTCACCGTCGAGGAGAGTGAAGACCTCATCACCTGGACCCCGGTTGAGGGACCCGGGGTGAGCCAGACCCTCACACTGCCCGAGGGCAAGCGCTTCTACCGCTTCGCTCACTGATCCAAAACAGGGGAGAGGCGTTGTCCCAATAACAGGGGAAACCTCTTTTCCCTTCTCAAGGCCCTCCAGCCCCTCCAGAATGCACATGGAGGATGAAACAATGATGAGCCCTGCACGTATACCAACTGGCCTTGTCGCGGCACTGTGGATGTTCTTGGGAACTGATGTGATGGCGCAGGGATCTCTCACCCCTCCCGGTGCGCCCGGTGAGACCATGCATACCCTTGAGGAGGTCTATGAGCGGACAGACCCCCGCACCCCGATCTCCAGCCTGCCTTACACGATCAGTGAATCCGGCTCCTACTACGTTACCGGCAATCTCAGTTCCACGGGACACGGCATTGTGATCGAGTCCAGCGGCGTCACCGTGGATCTGATGGGTTTTTCCCTCACCGGGGATGGCACTTCCTCTTATCCGGACTTTGACTACGGCATTTACGTGGATGGATCGACCAACGCGGTGATAGAGAATCTGGTAATCAAGGGAGGAAGGATCAGCGAATTCTATGATGGATTATACTGCAGGTATATGAACAACAGCCGTATTGAGCAGATGGTGGTTTCCGACAACACATACTATGGCGTCTATCTTCGTGGCCAGGATGGCCAGTGCAACGGGAACACGATAGCCAATTGTACCATCAGCGAAAATGGAGACCATGGCGTCTATCTTCGTGGCCGGTATGGCCAGTGCAACGGGAACACGATTTCCGATTCTACCATCAGCGGGAATGGAGACAGCGGGAGTGGAGACGATGGCGTGAAATTTGATGGCTACTTCGGCCAGTGCAACGGGAACACGATTGCCGATTGCACCATCAGCGGGAATGATTCCTATGGCGTCAATCTTTATGGCTCCAACGGCCAGTGCGATGGGAATACGATTCGGGAAAACACGATCAGCATGAATACGACCTTTGGAATTCGTCTCTTCTACGCTGACGGCAACCGGCTGGAAGCCAACAACGTGTGGGGCACGACAGGGGACGGAACAACGTACGGAATCCAGACGAGAGGTACCAGCAACTTCATCCTGAAAAACACCTGCATGGGGAATGGAACCAACTACGAACTGGACTCCGATGACACCGCTGGACCGATCGTGAGTGCCTCGGGTTTTCTTTCAGCAACGGGAGATGCCGCACATCCTTGGGCGAACTTCTCAAGGTAGCCGCAGCCCTCGTTCACGGGCCGACATCCGCTACCGGCATATTCCGGAGAGCGGCGGCAACGAACGCGACCCATTCCCTGGGGTTCCGTGTCTGTCTGGGCCGCAGTCGCTGAACGTCGGTTCTTCGAGCTCATGACGGAACGGAAAAAACGGAGGGAAAAGCCGGGGCCGCCCCCGGAGGGGACGAGGCGTCCGGAGCTTTTCCCGGGAAGATGGGATCAAGGCGAACGTGTTGCCGGGGCCGTAGCGGAACGGCAAAGAAAATCCCGCTCATGTGGGAAGATGCCCGGACGGGACTCACCGCCAACGCGCCGTAGAAGCGGCAGATCTACCTAACTGGACCAATGGCACCGGTCCATAAATCCGTAATGGTAATTAAGAGTACCAGAAGCCCCGTGGAAACGATTTCCGGGAGATTCTGTATACAACAAAAATACAGTTCTTTCGCGAAAGCCCGCTCAAGGCTCATGCAGGCCCGTTCTCGATCATTCTCGGGATTAACCTGGCCAATCAAGCCTAACTACTGTTTCAACTTTCTCGCTATGGGTACGAATGGATAGCAATGCGCGACTTGGGCCGCTATTTCCGAAAAGGCAGCGTGGGAATGCCGATGTGAAGGATAGAAGGCCGTCTGTCTTAAAGACGGGTTCAGGTCTGGGCCGGCTGGGCGAAGGCCTGGCAATCGCGCGCAAGTCGGCATCAAAGAAGGCACAGGAGAAATCCGCGCGCGTCTTAATCTTGGTTGAATAGGCGGCACGTCGAAGTGTCGCGCCCATTTCTTCGGTGATGGCCAGCAGGGCGTTTCGAATGACTTCAAATCGAACCGGATAGAATTGGCCCTGGAGCGAGGTTGCCGGTGCGTTTATTCCGGAGTAGAGCCTGATTTTCGAAGACGGTCCATTTCTCAGGAACTCAGCGCGGCCACCTGTTCGGTCCATGCTTTTTCCATGTCCTTGCCGAATTCGTTCCGGCCCCGGGAGTAGCGGGAACCGGAGAGGAACGGCCGGTTGTCTTTGCCGCGGACCGTGTCGAGCAAGGAGGTGTGGATGAAATGAAGCGCCAATCCCGCCCGTTCGGACTCCGAATTGTTTGTCCTGGTGCAATGGGCAACGCCGAAGTTAAAAAACAACACGCCCCCGGCATCCATCACCGCCGGCACCACCGTCTCTTTCTCTTCATCGATTTCGCAATGGATGTGATGGTTGCTGCCCGGATCGCGATCGTGTCCGTAGCTCTTTTTGTGGCTGCGTGGCACGATATGCATCGTTCCGTTCGCTACGGTGGCGTCATGCAGTGCGATCCACATGCCCAGCCCCTGCGCAGGATCCGGCGCTTTGAAATAGGCGTTGTCCTGGTGCCAGTCGGTTCCTACCCCTCGATGAGGCGGCTTGAGGAAAATTTGATCAAGCTGATGAACAACATCGCCGCCGATCAGCGCCTGTGCCGCGGCTCGGACTTTTTCGCAGAAGGGCAGCGCCTGCATCAACTCGCTGTGAGGCCCAACCGGACAGATTTGCAGATTAATCGCCGTGGTCGAGCGGGTCTTTCCGTCGCCATCCGTGGCGACATTGTTCAGCAGGCCCTCATCCAGGAGCCGCTGAAGAGCCGCCTGTAACGCCTTGACCTCGCGCGCATCGAAAAAATGTGGCGCAATAACATAGCCTTCCCGCTTATGGTGGGCAATCTGGGCTTGCGTGATACTCATACGGTGCTCTTATCATGTAATCGTTGCGAAAACAAGGGACAAGGGGAGATGGAATCAATTCATCGGCATGCGGACCGATTTGACGGATCCGATTCAGACCCAACCCGAGATGAGGAAATGACGAATGAAGAAATACCCAATGCCCACTGAATTCCAAATCCCGAATTACGAAGGGCCGGTGACCCTTTCTCGGAAAGGGGTAAAATCAGTATCTGATCTCGTCATTCGGATCATTTTGCTTTGTGTGTGTGCCTGCTTCCCCGGTGCCGTCCGCGGTCAAGAGGAACCCACGGATGCGGCGACCCAGGAACTGCACGATGCCGCGGCGGATCAGAATCGCGCGGTGATCCTTTTCAATGAAGCACTGCTCACTTTCCAGAGCGCAGACCGCGCCTCGGTTTACCGGGGCGCTCCTTCCAGCACAAGTAACGCGCTTCAGGCGGATCTCGCGGCATTTGAAACCCGCCTGGACGAATTAGACCTTGCCTATCGACCCGTTCACCAGGCCCATGGACTCTTGATGCGAAGCCGGGAGGGAGGGGAGGCGCCGATTTTGGAGACCGCCCAATCGCTGATGGATGATGCCGAGGCGCTTCGATCCGCGCGGGAATCATTCGCCGAGAATTGCCGGCAACTTCTCTTGACCGCGGAAGTCTTGCACGCACGGGCGCGCGAAGGCTTGAGATCAGTACAAGATAGGTCTGCGCTCCTGGAGCGACGATTCACGGACAAGCCCGCGCCCGCAGTGGATGCCGACGGCAACCTCGATGGTCTCTTCATCGATGTCGCCGCCGATCCCGGGAGCCCGGGAGGACAGGCCTTGGGCAGCGCCTACAAGGTTTCCTACGAAATGTACGACCGTTCGTACACCGTTCCGCCGACGCAGTACCATGATTCCCTCGGGCTTCGCACCCTGCTGGTCGTCCCTTGCGCGGTTCATCGCTGGACCCATTGCGACAACGAGTGGTACCAGGCGCACTCTCACCTGCCCATCACGAGAGAATCTGCCAAACGGTACATGGGAACGGGATTGTTCGAACTCGATTTTCGTCATCCTGAAGTCTTGAAAATGCTCGAGCGCTATCTCCTGGAAGTGGCCGCAAAGTACAAGGGGGACGAACGGGTGATGGGCTACCTGACTGCCTGGGAGCCGCAGGGGGACGAGGGCGGGCCGGCGCCGTGGGGACACTGGTCCACCGGCGGCCGAACGCCGGCCGGGGAGACCCAGTTTCGTGAGGCCATGAAGGCAAAATTTAGAACCATCGAGGCCCTAAACGAGGCTTGGAAGAGCGAGTACCAAAATTTCGAGGCGATCGTGCCGCCGCCCGATATCATGGTCGGCCCGAATCCGGAGCGGGCTGAGCTGGTCCAAAAGCTGTTCAGCGGCTCATGTCCGCCGTTGTACTATGAATTCAACCGCTTCCTCAAAGACAGCTATGCCGATTATCTGGCCTGGTGCTACCGGACTTTGAAGGAAGCGGACCCGACCCACGCCGTAGCCATATCACCCAGTTACGGCGAGCTGGATGGATACCTCGGCGTCGGCCGGGACAGCTTTCGTTGGGCCGACACCGCGTCCGACATGTATGGCTCGGAACTGAACTCGTCCCTTGAGGAAGTATTCAACTGGTCGGTTTCCCGTGCTTCCGGAAAAGTGAATGCCATTTTCGAATGCGTCTGGAACAGCTCCGAAAACTGGAATCACCCGAATGAAGCAGTTACCCGCGCGCTGGCCCGCCGCAACCTGTGGCGCATGACGGCCTGGGGCCGCCGGTTGATGAGCTTGTACGGTGCAGAGGACACCTATGGGGGAAGTTCCCACAACAACCTGATGGTTTATGAAACCGACTTTCGCCTGATGCGCAGGAGCGGCGGAGTGATCGAGCCGTTGCGGCGCAAACTGCGCGCCGCCGAGGACGTCTGGTTCGGCGCGCCCATTGTCGAACCCGAGATTGCCATCATCAAGCCCACCACCTCAGAGATCTGTTCCTGGTCCTGGGAGGGGGTAACGCGGGTCATTGGACGTGTGCACAATCTTCTCTACGACCGGAACTATCACTATGTCTTCATTCCCGAGGAGCACGTGATCTCCGGACGCGAATCGCTGAAGCGTTTCAAGGCAGTCATCCTTCCCAATGCGACCCACTTTCCTGCTGGGCTCACGGAGAGGCTGTTGCCGTGGGTGGAAGAGGGAGGCGCATTGATCTCGATCGGAATTGCGGGCGGGTTTACCCCGTACGGGGAAGAAGATGGCGCGCTGATGAAAACTTTGTTCGGCGACATCTCCTATGCCCCCTGGTTTAACTACGGTGAATTCGGATGGCTCATACAAATCTCCGGAGTTGCGCCACATGTTGAAGTGGACGGGAAGTCGCTTGCCTCCACTTTGTCCGCCACGTACGGGAAGGGGAGGGCACTGCTGATCAATCGCCTGAATCTGACCGGGGAAGGGGACCGCTACGGCGACATGCTGTACCAATGGCTGGATGCGGCGGCTCCGCGCCGGGTGCGGGTGGAAGGAAGCACTCTGGAGGTAATCCTTCGTGAAAATCGGGATGGTTTGTACGTCACCCTGATCAATCCGCATGTGCACGATACCGCCACCGCGACGGTGCATGTTGATGGAATCTATAAATGGGCTATCGATCGCGGTATCGAGGGCGGAGTACCGGTTCCCCATGAGCGCAATGATGGCATGACGAATTTCAATATCTCGCTGGCCCCCGGCGAAGGAACGCTCATCGAGCTGCGCGGTTCGAGAGATGCAGAGAAGATCGATGCCGATTATGTCATCGAATGTATCGGCGACAGCATTACCGCGGGGTCGTCCACGGATCCGGCGAGTAGACCCTATCCGGAAGAGTTGGTGCGATTGCTCGGGGCCGGGCACCGTGTCATCAACAGCGGTGTCCCCGGCGCTCATACGTACTCGATGGTTGAACGGTTCCTGGAACGCGATTCTGAAGATCATCCTCAATGCATTGTTGTCCTCGCCGGCGTAAACGACATTAATCGCTGGGACGGGCAACGCGGATCCTTGTATGGCCCGGGTGCGCTGATTGAGCGATTGCGCGCGCTTGGAGTGACCGCCAACCGAAGGGGCGGCCGGACCCTGTTCGCAACGATCTGGCCTGACGACGATTTTTCCGATGAAAAGCTTGCCGCGATGCGTGAAGTAAATGAGTGGATCCTGACGCGGGCCCCCTACGAAGTGCCGGGCGCGACATCCATCGACCTCATGCTGACCATGACGGGTCAACCCGGAGAATCCGCGTCGTTTCTTCTCCAACCGTATCACGACGGAAGCCATATCCATCTGAATGCCGAAGGGCACAAGAAGGTGGCGGCAGTCATTGCCGGGAATCTTCCCATCAAGTAGCGGAAGTCGCGGAGACTTC
>CAUZEO010000198.1:0-9849 GCA_963578625.1 Kiritimatiellia bacterium
CGACAAGATTTCCGAACAAGGCCTGAACAGCCTTTCGGAGCAGGAGCGGGAGATCCTACGGAAGGCGGGGAAGAGAGGGGGAGGTAGGTAGAAGGAAGTATTCAGTGTTTAGTTTTTAGTGAGGTCTGAAGCATTGGCAGGCGGGCTTTGGAACTCGTCATTTTCCCGTCATTGGGCAATCCGTCAATGGTCATTCTCTGCCAACTTTGCTTTTACTTCTTTCTTTAGCTCGGCGGCGCGAGCTTTCGCTTTTTTGTACTGCTTTGGATCGAGTTCCATGTGGAGGTCGGCGATGAGTTCTCCTGCGCCGACGTAGTAGCGCGACGCGAGGTGTCCCCATGCGAAGGCCTCGCTATAATCCTGCTCCACGCCTTCCCCGTTGAAGTATGCCCTTCCCAGTTCATATTGGGCTGCGGTGATGCCTCCGTTTGCCGCCTTTTCCAGCCATTTCACCCCGACTTCCTCGTCCTTGGTTGTGCCGCGGCCTTCCATGTAGGCGAGGCCCAATTCGTACTGCGCCGGGTGATTTCCTTTGGCCGCCGACCTCTTGAACCAGGACACCGCTTCTTCCTTGTTCGTCTCGAGGCCAATACCGTACATGTTCGCGAATCCCATATTGTAAATTGCCAATTCCAGATCCTGGCCCGCCGCCTTGCGCATCCATTCGATGCTTTTCTTCTTATCCTGTTCCATCAGGTAGCCCTGCAGGTTCGCGATGCCGTAGTCATACTGAGCCTGCGCGTCTCCGGATTCAGCTTTCTTGAGGAGGCCATCCATCTCCGTCTCCGTCTTGATCGTTCTCAATCTGGATCCGGGCAGCCACTCGACCTCCGTCTCTGCGCTCTCTTCGGCGGAATCCGGATCCTTCGACTCCTCGGCATCCTGCGCGTATGCGCAAGAAAGTGGACCCACGAATAGAAGGGTGTAGCAGGTCAGGAACAGAAGTCGATTTTTCGGCATGATGTTTTTCCTCGGTTATTGGGATCCTACGTCAGGAGCAAGCTGAGGTCCTCTTTGGTGAGGCTGCGAATGAGGCTGTTGTCTGCGGTAATGATAGCGTCGGCGAGATCTCTTTTCGTTTTCTGGAGTTCGATCACTTTTTCTTCCACGGTGTTCCGCGCGATCAACCGGTATGCGAACACGCGGCGCGTCTGGCCAATGCGGTGTGCGCGATCGATGGCTTGCGCTTCCACGGCCGGATTCCACCACGGATCAAGGAGGAATACATACTCCGCCGCGGTCAAATTGAGCCCGAGGCCGCCGGCCTTCAAGCTGATGAGAAATAATTTATAGTTCTCATCCTCTTGAAACCGATCGACACGGTCCTGACGGTTGCGAGTCCGGCCGTCGAGGTATTCGTACGCGATGCCATTTTTGTCGAGTCGATCGCGAACGATACTCAGGAAGCTGGTAAACTGAGAGAAGACGAGCGCCTTGTGCCCTTTTTCAACGACTTCAGTGAGTCGAGGGATCAGAAGGTCGAGCTTCGCGCTTTCTTCCGATAATAGATTCGGATCGATCAAGCCCTGGTGGCACGCCGCCTGGCGCAGGCGAAGCAACGCTTCCAGCACGTGAATCTTTGAGCGGTTCATGCCCTCGTTTTCCACCCGGCTCAGGAGGGATTGCTGGAAATGTTTCCGCAGTTCGTCGTAATGTTTCCGCTGGGCTGTGGGCATGTCGCAGTAGAGGGTTTCCTCCATGCGTTCGGGCAGGTCTTTCGCGACTTGCGATTTGGTGCGGCGTAAAATGAAAGGCCGAAGAGCTCGCCGAAGCATTTCGCGGGCGTGCTCATCAGAGGTTCGCGGATCTCCCGCGAACATCCTGAAAATGCCGGCGGTCCCCAGCATGCCCGGATTCAGGAAGTCGAACAGGCTCCACAATTCGCCCAAGTGGTTTTCGATCGGGGTGCCGCTCAATGCGAGGCGATATTTTGCCTTGAGCAGGCGGGTCGCCTTGGATGCCTGCGTCCTTTCATTTTTGATGGCCTGGGCCTCATCCAGCACTGCGTATTCCCATTCGATATCTTTCATGAACGCAATGTCCCGGCGCAGGGTTCCATAGGAGGTGACGACGACTCCGTACTTCAGCAAGTGCTCGGGCTTCCGAATGCGCTGTATTCCTGCATGCTCCAACACCTTGAGGTGCGGCGTAAACTTTTCAGCTTCCCGTCGCCAGTTAAAGAGGAGGGAACTCGGAACGATCACCAGGGACGGGTGTTCGGAGGATTCGTCGTTCCGTCTCGCGTGATGCTCGGTGAGCAGTGCCAACACCTGCACGGTTTTTCCGAGGCCCATGTCGTCGGCAAGGCACCCGCCGAATCCGAATTTTTGCAGGAAAAACAACCAGCCCAAGCCCTCTTCCTGGTACTCCCGCAACGTTCCGACGAACCGGGGATGTGCTTTCATCGACTTGACGGTCGAAAAGCTCTCCAATTCTTCCCGCATCTTAAGAAATGTCGCGTCGCAAGTTGCTTCCGGTTGAGATGCCAGGAGCGCATCCAGAAATCCTGCCTGGGTCGTTCGGAAGCGAATGTGATCATCTTCGATGGTTCCCATGCCGGCCATGGCCGCGAATTTCTGCATCCACTCATCAGGCAGCACGCCGACAGATCCGTCCCCCAGGCGAACGGTTCGCTCTCCCTTTTGAAGCGCTTTCAGCAGGACGGGCAAATCCAGGGATTCGCCCCCAAAGTCGCAACCACCGCGCAGCTCGAACCAGTCGATTCCGCTGCTGACACCCATCGTTAATTCTCCGGGACTCCGGAACAGTTTCCCTTCTGCTTTCACTTGCCAGCCCCTGCTCAACAGTTTCCACACTGCATCAGAGAACTTGCTGGAAGCGATTTCATAGGGATGATCAGGCATGTAGTGGCTGCGTCGTGCGGGTCGGATCCCGATCTGCTGAAGAAGTTCAATGGCGACCGATTCCGATGCTTCATCCCGCAGCAGAAATTTATACTCCTCCTTGCAGAACACGCCGGGACCCGGTTCATGCATGGGGATCGCCTGTCCATCATATAGAAACCGCACCGCGGCTCTCAGGGGGGCCGCGGCTTGTTGCTGATCCGGCTTCACCTGCAATTCGGGGATCGGCGGGTCGCAGATTTCACGGTACTTAAGCTCTTCGGGCAGGTTTAGCCGGGGAACTTCCCTGCCCTGAAGTGCTCCCTCCACGAACTCTTTTCCTGCTTCGGCAGGGACTGCGAAGCGGTTCTCCATTCGCAGCATGCTGATCCATGAAAACGAATCGGCGTGGTCCAGCCGCGCAAGGGTGTCGGACCAAATGACCCATCCGTTCCACAGCAGGAGGCGGGGTGAGGAGAGGTCCCGACGTTCCTCCCCGCGGAGCAGCGCCCCCGTGACGGTGTATGGATCCTGCTCGTCGATACGGTGAACCTCCACCGTGAAAATCCAAGGATCCCCGTGATCCATTTGCAAGGCAGGAACATCCGTTTCGACGTCTGGGGGTTCGATGCCGAATCGCCCAGTCTCACACAACATGGGAAGCAGGGTATCCTGGATGGAGAAAGGAAGTTGAAACTCGGCGTTGATGGATCCGTAGTCGTAGCCGTACGCATAGGACCGGTCGATGCGCGCGAGAATTGCCAGAATACTCCGGTCCAGCGGATTGACCAGTTCGTCGATCTCGTTGCGATTGATCCGAAGAGGTTTGCGTTTTCCCAATGAGCCATCATTCTTGAGCGTACGGCAGAGTGGGCGGATGGACGGCAATCCCGAGTGGTAGGTGTCTTCCAGGTTGAGCCGGTATTCGATTTTGAGATCTAGAACAGGTTGTGGCGCCGATTTGGCATCGGAGACGGAATTGATCTTATCGAGGTAATTCTTCCAGGGGATTGGCTCGGCGTTCGGATTCCTGCTCCGCCCCCCCGAATTCTTGCCAAACGGGGAATCCTTGTCATCCGGTTCCTGGTCCGGATTCCACATGTCCGAATCGTCCTCATATTCACTTACAAGATCGAGTTGCCTGGGTTTGGTCGGCAGAAAGGACTCCTCCTCGGCTTTCAAAAGAGAGGCCCAGATATGTTTGCAGAAATGTCCCCGGACGAAATGCCGGCAGGTGCACGAAACCGTGAGCTGGCTAGCGTTCAGCACCAGGCCGACATCGTATGTCTCCGCCCCGCGAACGGAGGCCGCGAGGGATCCACCGCGACGGCCTTTCAGGTGGACCCGACCGCCTTCGAAGTACTTTCGTCCACGGGATCGGATATTGCTGAAAAAGTAAGGCTGGAGGGATTCGAGGCTGCTCACAACCAGCTAGGACGACAGATCCTGGCCAGAATTGCAAGACGAAAGGGGAACTTACTGCCTGATTTCTTCGAATTGGGCTGTATCAGCTATTGACGAGAGTACAACTTCCCGTTCATTGCGAATCTGCTCGGACCTTGGACTTGAGCGGAATCCTCGGGCAGACGCTTTGGTTGATGAATTCAACAGGATGATCGCCAAGGACATGTATGTCGAGTATTGACAATTCGGCATGATCATCGCATAGGGAGTGGCATGGATTCGGTAGAGACTAACAAAACAGCTGGTAAATGGATTTGCAGAATTTGTGGTCACATTTATGACCCTGCGGAGGGCGACCCCGACTCCGGGATTGCGCCCGGGACCGCGTTTTCGGAAATACCCGATACTTGGTACTGCCCTGATTGTGGCGTAACCAAGGATGATTTTGAGCCATTTGATGACTGATATCCGGGCGTCGGGACGCAATCGGGTATAATGTCCGCACCCCTCGTTATTATCGGAACCGGTCAGGCAGGAACGACTGTCGCCCGAGAATTCAGAAAGCTTGATCCGTCTTCGCCGGTGATTCTCATTACGTCGGATGACGGCCGGATCTATTCCAAGCCCCTTCTCTCCAATGCGCTGGCAATGGGTAAAGACGCCGACGCGCTGGCGATGATGCCGGCCGAGCAGTTTGCCGGACAAGTCGATGCGCAGGTCCACGCAAACACCCGGGTCCAGTCCATCGATCTGCAGGCACGCACGATTCGGTCGGATGCCGGCGAGACAACGTACCGGCAGCTGGTTCTTGCGGTAGGCGCCAATCAGATCCGGATCCCCACCGAGGGGGATGCGAACGACGATATCCTGACGGTGAACAGCCTCATGGATTACGCAGTCTTCCGTGAGCGGCTTACTTTCGGAATGCACGTTACGATTCTCGGCGCCGGTTTGATCGGTAGTGAATTCGCCAACGACCTGCTGGCCTCCAGATATCAAGTTTCGCTGATTGATCCTGCTCCCTACCCGATGAGTCGCTTCGTGCCCGAAGAAATTGGGCGAGACCTGCAGGATGCGTTATCCGGAATTGGCGCGATCATGCACCTTGGTCGCACGGCGAAAGCCGCGTGGCACGATAACGACGGTTACCGGGTTGAACTGGATGACGGGGAATCGTTTTCGACAAACTTGATCCTGTCTGCGGTGGGGCTGAAGCCCGGCGTGGATCTTGCCGCGGCCGCCGGCGTAAAAACCAACCGTGGCATCGTGGTGGACAAGTTCTTGAGGACTTCTGATCCCAACCTGTTTGCAATCGGAGACTGTGCCGAGGTGGAAGGGCTCGTGCTGCCGTTTATCATGCCGATCATGCACGCGGGCCGGGCGCTGGCGAAAACGCTGGCGGGGCAGGAGACCCCCTTGGTGTATCCTGCTATGCCGGTGACCGTTAAAACACCATGTCTGCCGCTGGTTTCCGCGCCCGCGGTGCACGGCGAACAGATTTCATGGAAGCCAGAGGCGGTCGACGATGGGAAGAAACTGGCTGGATATGACGAAGCGAATCTACTCAGGGCATTGACGCTCACCGGCGGGGCAACAAAACAAGCTTTCGCAGCCTGCCGCGACATTCCTTATTGGCTGGGGCCGGTCTCGTAGTATGGTGCCGTACCCGGGGAGCGGAGCCCAACCAGAACCCTGGTAGGTACGGAGCCACAAAAAACAACCTCGGCGGAGCGCGGGTATTCGACCCGTGTGCGGAGCCCAACCAGAACCCTGGTTGGGAGCCACTGCTTGAGGCTCCGCTACATACGGTAGAACCGTGGTACGGTTCTACCCGATCGTGCAGGGGGATTCCCCTGCTTCTTTCATGCGCTGCTTGAGTCTTTCCGCGAGTTCTTTGCGGAGATCCTCGTGATCTTTGAAATCGACGAGATTGTTTCGTTCATGCGGGGTCGTTCTGGAGATCGTACAGGCAGTATTCCTCGTAGCGATCGCTGGATGCGTCATGGACTGGATCGCGATCAGGAGCGTGAATGCAGTATTTCCATCGGTCGGTTCTAAGGGCGCGGCCGACCATACTTTCACTGATCTGCACGAAGACATCACTCGGCCAGTCGCCGGGACCCTCCTGAAGGAGTTTCTGCAGCGGGTGCCCGCGCATCTGCGCCGGCGCTTCGATATTGTCAGCCGCAAGAACGGTGGACGGAAAATCGATGAGACTCACCAGTTCGTTGACAATGCGGCCACCCTCGAAGCCCAGTCCCCGTATGATCAGGGGCACGCGGATCGAAGCCTCGTGCGGGGAGCGCTTTGATTCACTGTTTCGCGTTCCAAAATGATCCCCGTGGTCGCTGGTGTAAATGACGATCGTGTCATCACTGATGCCGAGCGAAGTCAACTCGCTGGTCGTTGATATCGTACAGAAAACCCTCGTAGCCATGGCTGGTATATTCCAAGGTTTCCGCCGCCAGCCAGTAATCGGAGTATCCGCCCCTGCGTTCGACGGGAATCGGCTGGGTACCCGCGTTTCCGGTCTCATCCCAACGCATCGACAAGTGCCATTTCCCGACGTATCCGACCTGGTAACCGGATTCGGACATCCAGTGCGCGAGGGCCCGCTGCCCGTCCCGCAGACCACGGTGGTTGGTATGGAAACCGGTTTCGGTCGCGTACTGCCCGGTTTGTAGGCAGGACCGGGCGGGTCCACACACCGGCTGGGGAGTAAATGCGTGCTGGAACATGACCCCCTCACCGGCCATTCGATCCAGATTCGGCGTGAGCCCGGGGAATATGGGTCGGCCATAGCAGTCCACGGTGTCCCACCGTTGCTGGTCACTTAGAATGAAGAGAATATTTGGCGTGCTCATCGGGCGATTTTATTCGCTATCCTATTTCGGCGGCAATGAATAACGGCAGGCGGTGTTTGCTTTGTGCGGTGGCCTTGCGCAATGATTCGCGCGGAATGTGATATGGAGAAGAGGTGCAGCGGTGACTCAAATGAAAGTCGGAATTGTTGGCGCGGGGGTTTTCGGCGAAGAGCATGCGAAACACTATGCCTGCATGCCTACGGTCGAGATTGGCGGGATATACGATCTCGACCAGGAGAGGGCGGAAAAACTCTGTGGTCTGTACGGAGGACGTGCTTGTTCGTCCTTGGCAGAACTCCTTGATGACGAGGAGATTCGCCTAGTATCCATTGTCACTCCAGAGTCCGTGCATCGCGACAGTTTTCTGGCGGTGGCATCGGCGGGGAAGGCCATTTACCTGGAGAAGCCGTTGGCTACGACGATGGAGGATGTGGCCGCTATCGTCGACGCCTCCCGCGACATCATCGCCTTCGGCGGCCATCTGCTTCGGTTTGAAACACGGTACCGGCAGATCAGGGAGTCACTGCCGGACTATGGCCGTTTGTTTCACATGAATTTCCGCCGAATGCGTTCGTTGTCGAACAAGGTGTACTATAGCAGGACGCATCCCGCGTTGATTTTGCTCGCCCATGATTTCAATATCGCGTCCTGGTATTCGGGGTCTCCTTTCACCCGGGTTGTCTCCCTGGAAGGCCGATACCGCGACGAACCGGCGCCTGATACGGTGAGTGCGCTTGTGGAATATGAGAACGGCGCGACCGGATGTTTCGAAGGGGGCTGGTCGATTCCCGACAGCGCGGGGTACGACACGGATGACCGGTGCAGCGTGGCCTGCGAGAACGGAGCTTTCGAACTGCGAACCCCGGGGGTCGATTTTTACCGGTATCACTCCGGAGGCGTGGAATTTCCGAACCCGTATTATGATATTGAAGTAGCGGGCACCATGTACGGCCCTCTGCGTGCGTCCCTCGACTATGCGGTGGACTGCGTGCTCCGCGGAGAACCGCCGCGGGAGAACACTTTGGCGCAGGCCGCCGAGACGGTCGCGATCGGTCTGGCCGCGATTTTGTCGGCGGAAGAGTCGAGATATGTTTTGCGGGAGGAGATTTGCGGGAGTGGGTGAGTGGGTGGTTCGATGGGGTACATCTGCACAGAGCGGAATCCCCGCCCCTTGCGGGTGGGATTTTTAGGTTGCGAAGCCCCTAACCAGGCAGAAAGAGAAAAACTTGAGCCTGATCGGGACGAGCTTAGTGCCTCGCTCTCCCTTTCGCTCCTTTTAGGCTCAGGTGGTCTGGGTGTGGTGCTTTAGGGCCTTTGCAACCTAACGATCCAGCCCCAAGGGGCTGGGATTCTCATTCTCTTCGTGGCTGGGTCGGGGGCTCGCAACCCCGAAAGGGATGGGGATTATTGAATTGGATTTTACGCCATCAGTGAGGCAGAATGGCGGCAGAGTTGGTTTTGATGCTCGTATCCCTTTCCATCCGTAATTTCGCACTCGTCGAGCGGGCCACCGTGGAGTTCGGGCCCGGGTTGAATGTGATTACCGGGGAGACCGGCGCCGGCAAGTCAATCCTCGTCGGGGCTTTGGGGCTCCTGCTCGGAAACCGCGCCGACAAGAATGCAATTCGGTCCGGCGAGGACAGTTGCTTCGCCGAAGCGGTCTTTGACCTGCGGAACACGGCGGGGGTGGACGCTTTGTTTGAAGAGCATGGAGTCCCCGCCTGCGAGAGTGGGCAGTTGATTCTGCGGCGAGTCATTCGCGCATCCGGCTCTACCCAAAACGTGATCAATGATCACTCCGTGACCTTGCAACTCATGAAGAGCGTGGGGACCCTGTTGGTTGACCTCCACGGACCCCATGACCACCAGTCCCTCTTCGATCCCGATTTCCAGTTGGACATACTTGACGCATACGGGCGCCACGAGAAGGAACTAGGCGACTATCGCGCCGCCTACGATGCGATGACGGATCTTCGTCGACGTCGGAACGCACTCGAGGAGCCGGACGATACGGTGGCGGAGCAAATCGATCTGCTCACGTACCGGGTGCGCGAACTGGAGGATGCTGGTCTTGATGTGAGCGAGGAAGCGGAAGTCGAGCGCGAGCATCGAACGCTGGCAAACGCGCAGGAGATCCGATCCCTGGGCGCGGAAATCGGGGAAGCGCTGGTGGATTCCGAGGTGGCGGCAATCGATTCGCTTGCGCGCGCGCGGCGTGCTCTCGATGATCTTGTCCGCCTGATGCCGGACACCGAATCCTGGCTGCAGGAAGCGGAATCTGCGGCAGTGCAAATCCAGGAGTTGTATCGATCGGTACAGGCTACGCTCGACGCGATCGACGTAGAGCCGACCCGGTTGCAATTTCTCGACGAACGGCTCTCAACCTACCAGAAATTGAAACGGAAATACGGACCCACGGTGGAAGACGCGCTTACCGTGCTCGCGTCTTCCAAGGAGCGGCTTTCGGATTTGTCGTCCCGCGAAGAGCGCATCGAGGAGCTCGATCGCGCAATGGAAGAGGCGAATGATGCGGTACAGTCTGCGGGCGCGGGGTTGCGGAAGAAACGAAAGTCGGCGGCGAAGAAACTCGCGAAGGCCGTAACCGGGGAGCTGCGCTCCCTGGGATTCGAACGCGGCGCGTTCGCCGTGCACGTCGAGGGCGCGGCCGATGCGCGGCCCACGGGGCTCGACGATGTGGAGTTCGGCTTCGCGCCAAACGTGGGAGAGGCCATGCGCCC
>CAUZEO010000199.1:0-9830 GCA_963578625.1 Kiritimatiellia bacterium
GTTGTTGTCGCCTATCTCCACTATGTCGGCATCCCACGCGTCATCAAGACCTGGTGGATCGAAGCGCTGGAGGAACAGGAGCACTATGCGTCGGTAGGTCGGATCACGTTCAATGTTTTCGAAGGCGCATTGGCTCACGATTTCGCATACTTCGATCACAGCGCGAGGGTCAAACCGCTCCTGGAGGCGGGAACGGTTTTTCTCGATATCGACGTGCGGGAATGGTTTCGAAAGCGTCCGGGCCTCAGGGGGCTTTCGATTGTCGATGGGACTGCCCGTCTCAGCACGATGCATCCTCTGCATGAGATCCCTCCGAATCAAGTTCTCGTGATCCGCGACCTGGATGCCACTCTTCTTTTGAAGGAAGACAAGATCGAGATCCAGGCTTTACAGGCGAAGGTTCTGGAAATGAATGTGGAGGGAGGGGGCGACATCCTGTGGAAAGAAGCCATGCGGCGCGACCGCAACCGTCGGATCATTCCGTCGGGCTCCGGGGTGTCACGATACTTTCAGAGCCAGGAATCGCAGCGAATTCCGGAACTGCTCGAGGAGTTGAACGACATCAAGTTCGAAACGCCGCCGAATATCAACCTCACCTTCCTCCTTCATCCTGCATCCTTGGAGTCCTGCGAATTCCGGCTTTCCTGTCAAGGCGGTGAGACCACGATTCATGGGGTTACGTTTGACGCGTGGCAGCTGGCGGCCGCCTACATGGAAGAGCGGTTGAAAGTTCATGCCTTGAAGCTGTCTGCCGGCGGACGAGACCTGACTGGAGGAGGAGAGGTCGATTTTGCCGCGCGCACGTTTGAAGCGCGTCTCGATTCGAATCTGCCGCCCACGCATTGGATCAGTCTTCTTCCGGTCGGGTGGAGGGATCAACTGGCCGACCTGGGACTGCATCTTGGCGGCGCGTTTCATGCGGCACTGGATGTCGGGCGCGCACCATTAAATGCCTTTTGGAGAAATCTGTCCGGGTCGGTTAAGATGGAAGCGGTAACCTACAAAGGCATTTCGGTTCGGGAAGGTTCGCTGAATTTCGTATGTGAAGAACCGTGGATCCACATCAAAGACGCCCAATTCGAGATCGGTCCGGAGGAGGATGCCGGCTCCGTCGAGGGTTCTCTCTCCTGGAATTTTTCCGATCATACCTATGCCGCTTCAATGAAGACACATGTGGACTATCTTCTCATCGCTCCGGTATTGCCGGCGGGCCAGGTTCGGCTGGCCCGCCACCTTCAGTTTACGGATTCGCCTTTGAAGATTCGCATGGATATGAAGGGGAAGAAGGGGTTTCCGAAGAAGTTCAGTATGGAAGGATACGTCCAAGGAACGAATT
This sequence comes from Kiritimatiellia bacterium, assembly GCA_963578625.1. GTDB lineage: Bacteria > Verrucomicrobiota > Kiritimatiellia > SLOV01 > SLOV01 > CAUZEO01. The sequence goes on from CAUZEO010000199.1 coordinate 1,337, forward strand.
TTTACTACAAGGGAACCTACGCGAACTATTTTTCGAGCCCGCTGTCGCTGACCAACCGCCTGCTCACGATGAACCCCATTCACGGGTCGCGCGATGAAGGCGACATGGATGGAACAATCCGCATCGACTACGAGGATAAAAGAATTGATCTGGACCTCGTGAGCTCGGCCGATCCCAAAGCTGCCGCTCGCGTCGGCCATAAGGTGGTTGAGCAAATTCTGGCCCCCTTTACCTTTAATGGTCCTACGCGCACGGAAGTCGTCGGAAGCGTATTCGTCGGGACGAACGGTGTATCAGAGGTGCGAGTGAGTTCTGTTGCAGAGCGTATGAGCGTCTATTCCTTCGAGACCGATGAATTATCGTTTGAAGTTGTATGGTCCAATCAAAGCGTAAACATATCGAACATAGAAGGCCGGCTCTACGGCGGAGACGTCTCCGGGTACTACAATGTGTATCCCGATGAGGAGAGGCCGGAAGACCGGCGCTATGCGTTCGACCTGGAGGCGAAGGGCGTGAACTTCGAAGATGCCATTCGAACTTTCCTTCACCGGGAAGGTGATCCGTACCAGGGGTTCATGGATCTTCGGTTGCAGTTGTCGGGGTTGATGGGAGCCAACCGTGGACAGCCCGCGGCGGGGCGCGGATCCATTGCCGTGAGGGAAGGGCGGATTCTGCAGATCCCCGTGTTCGGCGGGTTGTCGAAGATGTTGGCCAAAATTTACCCCGGACTTGGATTCACTCGTCAAACCGAACTGAAAGCCGACTTCGATGTGGAGGGACACACGTTAAGAAGCGAGAAAGTCACGGTGGAAGGAAACGTGTTTACCATCGTGGGGGAAGGAAACTACGGGCTCGTATCGAAGGATCTCGACTTCGAAGTTGAATTCAAGCTGCTGGGAGACGGCGCGGTGGGCGCCGTGGTCCAATTTGTTACTACGCCAATCACCAAGCTGCTCAAATTCGACCTGGAGGGAACCATTAGCGATCCCCGATGGCGACCGAAGAATCTGCCGAAAGAACTGTTTATCGATAGCGAGCGATGACCGTGGAATCCAAGTATGAAGCGCCGATTCACGCGCTACGGATTACCGTGCCGAATCGGGACGCGGAGACGCTGGTGATATGGATTCGTGAGGCGCTCCTGCGGGAGTCCGTTGCCGTGCAAGAACCGGACGGATTGGAAACGCGGTTGGAACTCTATTTTGAGGACCCATCGGAAGCTCTACTGGCCAGGTCCGTGTTGATGGCCAGGCCCGGCGTCGTTTCGGCCGAATACCTCTGCCTGGAGTCCCAGGCCTGGGAAATGGTCTACCGGGAGAACTTTCACCGGCATCCGGTTGGGACGCAGCTTGAAATCTGCCCGGTTTGGGAAGCGGATGCGCCGGAGGGAACGCGCACTAGGATTCTCATCGATCCCGGCCTGAGCTTTGGCACAGGAGAGCACTTTACCACCACTTTTTGTCTGGAAATGATCGATCAGATATGGCTTAACTCTCCGCCCGCCTCGTTTCTCGATGTAGGTACCGGTAGCGGACTGCTATCTATCGTAGCGTCGAAATTGGGGTGCCCGCGGGTCGTGGCGATGGAGGTGGATGCGGATGTTCTCCCGTACACGCGGCGGAATGCCGCACTGAATGGAGTTGAAGATAGGGTGAATATGATCTGTCAGGACATACGTGATGAGATGACTGCCGGCCCGTTTGATATGGTCTGCGCCAACCTCTATGGCGGGTTGATCCTCGAGTGCGCGGAATCGCTTTTGAGAACAAGCGCCGGCCGGCTGATTTTGAGCGGAATTCGGACTGACGAGTCTGGCCCTGTCGAGCAGAGGTTCAGGGATCTTGGGGGTGACATCGTTACCCGAAAGGACGACGGCGAGTGGTGCGGGCTGATGGTTCGTAGCGCACCGCGATTGCAGGGAGTAGCGGAATGAGCGAGTTGGCGATGCTGACCTGTGCGCTGGGTGGAATAAAGATTGCCGGGTGCCTTGGTTCGCTGTGCGCGCCTGACCAGGCTCGTCGAGCGTTGACCGGGTTTTCCCGCCACGAGGTGAGTGGCTGGTTTCTCACCGCCGTTGACCTGTTCTGGGCTGGTTGGCTGGTTCTCCACACCCCGCCTTTTTCCGCGATGACGAAGATCCAGCCCCTGGTATATCTTGGGGCTCCACTTGCGTTTTTTCTCCTCGTAATTTTCATGGATGAAATGCTGGCGCCGCGCGCGCTGGGCGGACTGCTACTACTGATTGCCGCGCCGGTGCTGGAGTCGGCTCGATGTCACGAATCGGAATGGAGCCTGGTCATGAAGCTGATCGCGTACGCGTGGGTCATCGCAGGCATGTTCCTTGTCGTCAGTCCGTACCGTTACCGCCAGTACGTATCACTCGTTACTGGGGACAGGAGCCGCTTCCGCGGCAGCAGTGTCGTCGGCCTGATTGTTGGAGTTCTGCTGGTTACTCTCGGCCTCACTGTATACTGAGTCCGTATATCCATGCGAAAGCTCTCAATAGGGCCGCGTGTTCAACGTGGCGCTACGAAAGCGGTCGCCAGTACCCGTTTCGTTTTGGGGATCTGGCTGCTTCTGGGTGTTGTCGGCCCCTATTTCAAACGGTTCATGGAGGACGACTATGATAACTATAAGATTTTCAAAAATTTATTTTTTAACCTGCTGAACGAAGAGACGCTTTATGGGCTCCACCCGGATACGGGATTGGACTTCTTCCTGTACGGGCCGTTTTCGTGCGTTTTGATAGCCCCCTTTGCCTTGCTTCCGAATCACATTGGCCGCCTGTTGTTTTTGCTGGCGTCCGCTTTACTGCTTTTTTTTGCCATCCAGGCGCTTCCTCTCAGCCGAGTTGCAAAAAACGGGGCCTGTTTACTCTGCCTGGTAGAATTCGGAAACAACCAGCAGAACTTTCAGACCCATGCAATAATTGCGGGGTTAATTATTCTTTCCCTGGTGGCGTTTTGCCGCCGCCGGGAGGCGGTTGCCGCAATGAGTATTCCCGTGGGGTGTTTACGAAGCTGTATGGGCTCATCGCACTTCCCTTCGCCCTTTTTGCCGAACGGAAGGCAAGAGTTGTCGCCTGGCTGTTTCTCTTTTTTGCCGTGGCTTTCGTGGCGCCCATGTTGTTTTCCTCCAGCGAGTTCGTGGTGGAGAGTTATGAGGAGTGGCCAGAGGCAATTTCCCGGAAGCACCAGGACACTATTGGTGCGGTAAACTTTCAGGATAAGTCGGTGTCCGGTTTGGTGCGCAGGGTGACCGGAAGATCGGATATCCCGGACCTGCCATTTCTCCTCTTGGGTGGCGTCCTCTTGATGCTGCCGTACCTGGTTTCTCTCAACCGGTATAACCAGCGTTTTCACTTGCTGGCCTTGTCGTCCGCCCTGATGTTCGTAGTTCTTTTCAGTACATCGGCCGAGAACCCGACGTTAATTATTCTTCAATGTGGCGCCGCAATCTGGAGTGTCGGGGGCAGTGGGATGTCACCGCGAACAAGGGCTATCGCTATGGCCTGTATTATTTTCTTCTCATCCCTCTCGTCAACGGATGCATACCCTGAGGTTATTCGGAATTCTATGGCCGATACTCGCTTCGGGTGGTGCCTTGCATCATCCTCTGGTTGTTCATTTCCCGGAAATTATTGCAGTTCGAAGATCCGGAACCGTTTGATCCGGGTCAGATGAGTGAACCCTCTTTCGCTGACGTGCTGATTCAACTGGGTGATTTCAACCTCCCCGGAATCCCACAGTGGTGGTGATGCGGGAATCTCATGTTTGTAGCAAGAAAGACCTGCTTCGGTACTCGTGAGAAACAGCACTCGATGCCCCTGGTCCATCGCTTCGTGCAAAGCGTTCATTGCGGCGGTACGCTTTTCGGGAGTTGACTCCCTTTCCCACAAGGTTTCGCCGTTGAGCACGGCAGCTCCGAAGAGAAACCGTAGGGGGGTGCCCCACTTGTAGTGGTCGGCGACCACGATGTCATCCGGTTCGATGTTTCGCGCGACGTTTGCGAGCACGTCCGGCAACCCTTCGAATTCCGTACGGGTAATGGCGTGCCAGGCACGCTCGATATTCGCCAGGGGGAGTGCAAGCCCCGGGATGAGGATGAGAACGCGCAGAGCTTTTCTGCCGTCTGTCCACTGCCACAACGTTGCGAACAGAACTCCGGCCAATAAGGCAATGCAGGGAAGAGTGTATACGAGATGCCGCCGGGCCGCAAAAGGCAGCCACATCGTGATTGTGTCGGTAAAAATCGTTGCCACGATCGCCGCGGTAAAAAACCAGATCACGGTAACAACGATCCCTTTCTCGGCGTTTTTGCCGGTCAACATCAGGAGCATCCCTGCCAGGCTGCCCAGGAGCAGCGAGTGACCGAGATAGGGCAGTGCCGGGCCCAGAATCCCGACCGCGGTGATGGCGTGGTCCGGTCCACGGAACCAATCCTTGGCCGCCAGCAGGGCTGCCACCAGCAGGAGGAGATAGCCCGGGAGACTCGGGTGCGCCGCGAACCGCTTCGCTTGACGACGGACGGGACCGAGTTCGAGCGCGAGGCTGAGGATAAGCAGCGGCGCGCCGGTCAGCCACAGAGGTCGAACCTGGTCGCCCAGGCGGTCCAGGGTGACGCTGCAGCAAAGGAGGGCGAAAAGCGCGCCCCCGGAAACGGCGCAAACCTGGATTAGCCTTTCCGAAAATCGGCCTGGCTGGTCAAAACGAATCCCGATCCACGAAATCGTGCAGAGCAGCAGGGCCGCGAAGGGGAGAAATGAAAACCGGTTCAACATTCCGAGCAGCAACAGCGCGGCAATAAAGATGCCCGCCGAACGCCCGCGCGAAAGTGCCGGGATCCACGCCACGGCTCCCGCCACCACCGCGAGCTGTAGCATTTCAGACGTGGGAAAGTGCGCCATGAACCACCAGATGGGGTGCGCGATCAGAACCGCAATCGCCATCCATCGGGCCGCGGAGGTCGCCAGCAACTGGGCGCACAAGGCGGCGAAAGCTCCGAGCGCAATCCAACCGGCAAACAGATTTGCGTGGGTCGCCGCGCGCAAACCGCCGCAGCGTTCCAGTACCGCGACAAATGCCGGCATTCCGCGGAAGAAGAAGGGAAGGATTTCCCCTGTCTCCGGGTTGATCGGCACTACGGGAAGATACTCGTGGAAGGGGAACGGGTTTCCGCGCTCGTGGGAAATCGACTGGAATCCATCCGCGCCGATCCGTGACCATGCCGCTTCGGGGCCGGTGTGAAAGGATCCGGCGTGACTCATCGCGACGCCTTGATTCACATAAATTCCCGGATCCCAACCACCGGCGATCCATGCTCCGCGTCCCGGCACCAGCATGATCACTGCTCCGATCACCGCGATCATCGCAAATACCGGCAGGCAATCCCGGACATGATCGGACCAGGCGACCGATTTCCAGATGGCCAGGAAACGTCCCAGCCCGGCGGCTGCGGCGAGTACGAACCATTCAACGCCCGTCGAATAGATGCCCAGCTCGGCAAGCAGGACGGCGCTGATGACATTAATCAGAATACCGCACAAAAGAGTGGCCGCGTTCTTTACGAGCCACTGCGACCAGGGGCTCGCGCCCGGATTGCGGCAGACCAGGGCCCAGGACCAGCACGCGCCGACCACCCCGAAACGAACCAGGAAAAGCAGAGCGCACCCGAACCATGAGTTGCCGCTAATATCGGTGAATGGCAGTAGTTCGCTCATGCCAGGTCAGATCCCAGCCCAGCTATATTCTGCACTGCGGTGTTCTGCAATGGAAAAGTCGAGCGGTCTGCCAGGAAGACGTGACATGATCCGGCAAACCAATTATGAACTGATCCGTCATGTCCGCACCCCGATCCAACGTTCGCCCTGAGCCCGACGCAGTACTTGGGCAGATCGCGGACTATGTGCTCGCGTTCAATGTCGAGAGCGAGGAGGCGTATCGTACCGCGCACCATTGCCTGCTTGATACCCTCGGATGCGGGTTCATGGCGCTGGCGTTTCCGGAATGCACAAAGCTTCTTGGGCCGGTGGTTCCCGGAACCTTGGTTCCCGCGGGCACGCGGGTTCCGGGCACGTCGTATCAGCTCGATCCCGTGTCGGGGGCATTCAATATCGGCTGCATGATCCGCTGGCTTGATTTCAACGATACGTGGCTCGCAGCGGAGTGGGGGCATCCGTCCGACAACCTCGGTGGCATTTTTGCGGTTTCCGATTTCCTGGTTCGATCCGGCGCGTCGCATCTGACCGTCCGGGATCTATGGGTTGCCATGATCAAGGCGCACGAAATCCAGGGCGTCCTGGCTCTCGAAAACAGTTTCAACCGCGTGGGGCTGGACCATGTGTTGTTGGTTCGAGTCGCAACCACCGCGGTGGTCGCAGGTATGCTTGGCGGGACGCGAGAGCAGATTGTAAACGCACTATCCAACGCGTGGGCCGACGGCGGAGCGTTGCGGGTTTATCGTCACTCGCCGAACGCAGGTTCCCGAAAATCATGGGCCGCCGGCGATGCAACGAGCCGGGGCGTTCGACTCGCCATGATGGCCTGCGCCGGGGAAATGGGGTATCCGTCCGCGCTCAGTGCCGAGAGATGGGGGTTCTGCGACGTGTTGTTTGACGGAAAGCCAATTCACCTCTGCCGGGAGCTGGGGAGTTATGTCATGGAGAACATCCTCTTCAAAATCTCCTTTCCCGCGGAATTTCATGCGCAGACCGCGGTGGAGGCAGCGCTGGTTTTACATGAAGATGTTCGAGACCGGCTCGACCAGATAAGACGGGTGAGTATCAGGACGCATGAGTCCGCGATCCGGATCATTGACAAGACCGGCCCCCTTCACAATCCCGCGGACCGCGATCATTGTCTTCAGTACATGACGGCCATCGGCCTCATTTTCGGCGCTTTGGAGGCTTGCCATTACGAGGACGACATCGCAGCGGATCCGCGCATTGATGTGCTTCGGGCCAAAATGTCTGTAGAAGAGGACCTTTTGTTTTCTCGAGACTACCTGGATCCCCAGAAGCGGTCGATCGCCAGTGCCCTCCAGATCGAATTCGAGGACGGCTCGGTAACCGGGTGGCGCACCGTCGAGTACCCGATCGGTCATCGCCGCCGCCGGGACGAGGGGATTCCATTGCTCCTGGAGAAGTTTAGCGCCGCGGTTCGGGCACATTTCGCCCCGCCCCAGGCAGATCGGATCCTGGGGGTCTGCGGGAAACGGGAGTCATTGGGGGAAAGCTCCGTGTCCGAGTTTGTGGATCTGTTCGCCCTGCGAACCAATGCTTGACCATGAAGGACAGCGTTCCTAGAATGCACGATTCTAAGTTTTGGACCTGCGTATGGATAAAGAGGAGTTTGGGGCAATATGATGACCGCTACGGATCGTGATTCCGGAACTCGCGAGGCAGTGGGGGAAGCTTCCAGATATGCCGTACTGTTCGTGCTTGAAGGCGTGAGCGGAAGTGAACGGCAGGCTACCTACCAAGTGCTTACGAGCATTCTTCAGGACCAGGGTGTAAAAATTATCCCTGCGCATATTTCCCGGTTTTGCCTGGAGATCAGTCCGGAGGACTATCTGCCTGACCTGCTGGAGGCAGTGGGTGCTACCCGGCTATCCTCCGATAAACTGGCGGATGATATCCGCGGCGGGATCGCCATGCAGCTCAGCAGCAAGTCTGTTTCCCTGCCGGAGCGGATTCGTGAATTCTTCCATTTCGCCAAGGCAAGGAATATTGAGCTGGCCGCCCTTTCCGGCCTGCCCCAGGCATCCGCCATGGCGCTGATGGATAGTCTCGGATTGACCGAGCTGGGGATTCAACTTGTCGTGATGGAACATGATAACGTCGACCATTTTCCCCGCGCGGATAGTTGGTTGAAGCTTTCACGCAGCATGAAGAAGAGTCCGAAAGAGTGCGCCGTAATCGCCGGGAACAGGGTGGAAGTCAAGGCGGCGATGTCCGCCGGCATGCGCTGCGTCGCAGTGCCGGATCAGTTCACCGCGTTTGAAGATTTCAGTGGATCCAATGCAATCATCGAGGACATATCGGAGTACTCCCTCGAGCAACTTCTCGATGTTCTCTGCCCGCACATTGGCGACTAAACTGCCGGTTGAGGCAAATTTGTTAGCCGTTGCGGACCCGATGTGTGCGGACGGGCCGGGCTCCGCGGTTCAATGCCAACCGTTCACCCTCAACCGGTAACCTGCTCCACCGTGCCATTTCCCCCCGCAGAGAACCTTCCCGCAATCAATCAGCTGTTGGAGGTGATGTCCACCTTGCGGTCTTCCGAAGGCTGCCCGTGGGATCGCGAGCAGGATCTCAACACGCTGAAGCGATTTCTGATCGAGGAGACCTACGAAGTGATCGACGCCATTGAAGACGGCGATCGCGACAAGCTTTGCGAAGAGTTGGGCGATTTGCTTCTCCAGATCGTATTCCAGTCGCAAATCTGCGCGGAGGAGGGCGCATTTACCTTTTCCGATGTGGCGAAGGCCATCGTTG
>CAUZEO010000200.1:0-9803 GCA_963578625.1 Kiritimatiellia bacterium
TTGCCAGGACCGACAAAGTGATGATCCCGGTGAGCGCGAATGCTATGGGTACCTTGTTCAAGATTCCGATCACCTTGCATGCTAGAATGTAGCCGATCACAATCGTCATAACAAACAATTTGTCAACCAGCTAAAATTAGGAGTGCGCCTTCTTGACCGACCCGTTCGGTGACTTTTAGGGCTCAAGCCCTCTAGGAGCCTTCAAATTGAAAGCAGTCATACTAGCCGGCGGGTACGGATCGCGACTTAGCGAGGAAACGACGGTTCGGCCGAAGCCCATGGTCGAAATCGGGGGGAAACCGATTCTCTGGCATATCATGAAACTCTACTCCCTCCCTCCACGGCATCCGGGATTTCATCATTTGCTGCGGCTACAAGGGACATATGATCAAGGAGTATTTCACCACCTACGTCCTCCGCGAGAGCGATTTTCTTTTTGCCTGGCGTACAGATCGCATAGAAGAGCTGAACAACCGGTCGGAGCCGTGGACGGCGACTGCAGGCCGGTGGCGTGGCTGACGGACAAGCTGATGAGGCGATGGGGCGGCAAAGGCTGGGCTGGACGCCCCGACTCTTCATCGACGTAACGCTCGACGGGATCGTCGATTGGTACAAGCAATTCGCCGAGGGTGCGGATGCAAACGAACTCACGCTGGCGAACATCGCGCATTTCACGAACAAGACGTAGCGGCTCTTCGTAGGTTGGCCCTCCAGGCCGACCAGGAGTAAGGAACGGTCATGAACAGAGAAGGCTGAGCGCAAGTTCATCCCATTCTCCTCCCCATGATCCTCCCTTGCGCCGCTCGGGCTGGAAGCCCAAGCTACGATATGACGTTCCGTAGTTGACCAAGCCGGCCTTCTTGTGGAGAATTCGCAGTTTCTTTGCGAAAATCCTCGTGACCGGATATAAACAGAATCGAGTCTCCCAGGCTGTCTGGCGCTGGCAAGCGGAGGCCAGCGTGGCATCAGAACCCGCCAGAATGAACCCCCGGGTCAAAGTTCTGATCACGACGCCCATCGCGTTGCTGATCGCATTTTGTTTTTACAAAATTGGAGGACACACGGTCGGTCCGTCGATCGTGGTCGCAATAGCGCTTGTCATCTGTTTCTGCGGACTTTTCGTGCCGGCCGCATTTGAGAAGATCGATCGGTTCTTGTCCCGGTTTGGAGTATGGGTCGCCAAGATCGTCTCATGGATCCTGCTGATGCCGGTGTTTTACCTGATTTTCGCGCCAGCGCACCTTTTGCTGGCGCTTCGAAAGCGAGACCCCATGCATCGCGAGTGCCCGAGTCAGAAAAAAACATATTGGACTTCGCGTCCGCCTATTACTCGGAAAAACTACTACCGAACGCAGCATTAATGAATATTCTCGGGATCTCAGCGTACTACCACGACTCCGCAGCGGCCCTACTGCGCGACGGCAATATTGTGGCTGCCGCCCAGGAAGAGCGATTTTCGCGCAAGAAGCACGATTCGAGATTTCCCATCCACGCCGTGAACTACTGCCTCGCCGAAGCGAATCTGCACACCGATGACCTCGATGCGATCGCATTTTACGATAAGCCGATCACAAAATTCGCCCGGATCCTGGAAACCTATTTCAGCGTGGCTCCGAAAGGCTTGCGATCATTCATGATGGCCGTGCCGCTTTGGATGCGCGAAAAATTGTGGATCCCCATGCAGATGGAGAAAGCCCTCGAGGATGGCGGACTGACGCTCCCCAAAAACATCTATTTTCCTGAGCACCACGAATCTCACGCTGCCAGCGCGTTCTATCCGTCGCCCTATCAGAGCGCGGCCATCCTTACCATCGACGGCGTAGGGGAATGGGCCACCAGCACGGTCGGCCACGGGATCGGCCGGGAAATCAAGATTCTCGAAGAACTCCGCTTCCCCCACTCCCTAGGTCTCCTGTACTCCGCGTTCACCTATTTCACCGGATTTCGGGTGAATTCCGGCGAGTACAAATTGATGGGGTTGGCTCCGTACGGAAAACCGAAATACGTCCAGGAAATTTATGACAGCCTGCTCGACCTCCGGGAGGACGGATCCTTCCGGTTGAACATGGACTATTTTAATTACCTGTCAGGTCTGACCATGACGAATGACAAGTTCGCGGAGTTATTCGGCGGACCGGCACGCCCTCCCGAAAGTGAAATCTCCGAGCGGGAGATGGACATCGCCAAGTCGATCCAGGAAGTCACCGAGGAAATTGTCCTGCGGATGGCGCGGCACGCGCGCGAAATCACCGGCGAGAAGTACCTCTGCATGGCGGGTGGTGTGGCTCTGAATTGTGTTGCCAACGGGCGACTGCTGCAAGAAGGCGTGTTCGATGACATCTGGATTCAGCCGGCGGCGGGTGACGCCGGAGGAGCGCTGGGCGCCGCCTACATGGTGTGGCACATGGCACACGAGCAACCGCGCGAAACAATCGCCGCCGGAGATTCGATGTCAGGCTCCTACCTCGGCCCTTCTTTCAGCGACGACGAGATCGCCGCGTTTCTGGAGAAAAACGGGTACGTCGGCCACAAGATGAACGGCGATGCGTGGGCGCAGGAAATCGCTTCGATTATGGCAAACGACAAAGTGGTCGGGCTTTGCCAGGGACGAATGGAATTCGGCCCGCGAGCCCTGGGTGGGCGATCGATTATCGGGGACGCCCGTTCTCCAAAAATGCAATCGGTCATGAACCTCAAGATCAAGTACCGCGAATCGTTCCGCCCGTTTGCTCCGACCTGCCTGGAAGAGCGCGTCAGCGACTTTTTCGATCTGGATCGCGCGTCTCCCTACATGCTGCTGGTCGCACCGGTAAAGAAAGAGCGCTGCAAGGGGCTTGAAGAGAGCGAAACCCTGCCAATCCGGGATCGAATCAACCAGGTCCGGTCTGATGTCCCCGCGATCACGCACGTGGATTACTCCGCTCGCGTGCAAACCGTGACCCAGGAAACCAACGGGCGATATTACGACATCATCAAGGCCTTTGAAGATCTTACCGGGTACGGAATCATCATTAACACGTCATTCAATGTCCGGGGCGAGCCTATCGTGTGCACGCCGGAGGACGCTTACCGCTGCTTCATGAGAACAGAAATGGATGTCCTCGTACTCGATTCCTACATTTTACGGAAAGAAGAACAGCCGCCGTGGGTGGAAGAAAAAGACTGGCGGGAAGATTACGTGCTGGATTAGATGATCGTGGTGAACACAGAGAGCGTCCCGGGTCTTCCGATTCTGGAAGTCAAGGGGCTCGTGCAGGGCAATACCGTGCGCGCCAAGCATGTAGGCCGCGACATTGCGGCAAGCTTCAAAAATATTTTTGGCGGGGAACTCAGGGGCTATACCGAACTTCTGACGGAAGCCCGGCGGGAAGCGCTGGGCCGCATGCTGAGACAAGCCCAGGCGATAGGAGCGAATGCGGTGGTCAATGTGCGGTTCGCCACCAGTTCCATCACCTCGGGCGCGGCGGAACTGTACGCCTACGGCACCGCGGTCGTTGTCGACACACCGACGCCGGATTCCTGATGAACAGTGATAGCTTTCTAGTTCCGATTTACTTTCTGACGCCGGTTTTGCTGCTGATCCTGGGGTTTATCAGCGGGAAGGCGGCCGAGCATTTCCACTTTGCCAGGCTGAAGATCAAGGAGGAGGAACTCTCCTCCATTATGATGTGCAATATGAAAACCATTCCGACAAACTGGAAACTGGATCGGGCGTTTCTTGTCTCGGGTTCGGTGGTGATTGCCAACGATTATTTCAAGACGTTCGCCGCGACGCTCCGGAACCTGATTGGCGGCAGAATGCGCTCCTATGAGGCGCTGCTGGAGAGGGGGAGACGGGAAGCCATCGTACGAATGCTCGAAGAAGCGCGGAACGGATCCGCCAACGCGGTCTGGAATGTGCGACTCGCCACCTCACCCATTCAGGCAGAACAAACGGGGCGGTCCAGCGGAATCGAGTTATTGGCCTTTGGGACCGCGCTCCGGGCATCCTGACACAAGCGGTACAGTGGGGTCTTTTCAAGCCGGCCCGTCTTCTCTACAGTAGAAATCAACATGGATGACTGGGTCCGCGGGGCCATCAACTATCAGGTGAATCTTCGATCACTGGCGGCGCGAGAGCCGCGCAATGCGATCGAAGCGGCGAACGAGCAAGAGCTGGCATCCTCTCCCCTCGCCTATTTGGCCCGAAACATCTCTGTTTTGGCGGAATTGGGGATTACGGTGCTGCACATCATGCCCCCCTTTCCAATGGGAAAATCCGTCCGAAAAGGCATCGGTTCTCCTTATTCGGTTCGAAATTACCGGGGCGTTGACCCGGAGTACGGTTCCCTGGATGACCTCCGCTCCTGCATTGGCGCCACACACCGAAATCGACTCAAGTTCCTGCTCGATATGGTGCCGAACCACACCAGTCGGGACCACGGCTGGATCGAACACAATCCGGAGTACTACGTCCGGGGCTCGTCCGGAGCACTCGTGTACGACGCCGACTGGACGGATACCGCGAAACTCGACTACACCAACCCCGCCCTTCGCCAGGACATGATCGAGAACTTCGATTTCTGGTTGAGCATGCTTGGCGAGGATGAGGACGGGATCGTGCAGGGCGTTGATGGATTTCGAATCGACATGGCCCACCTTATCAATGACCGCACATTCTGGAACGAGGCGTTGCAGGAGTTGCGCGCTCGCCACCCGGGGCGCGAACTGCTGTTCATGGCCGAGAGCTATGGGAGGGACAATAATCTCGATCTTCTCGGGCGCGGCTTCAACGCGGCCTACGACGATGACTTCTACAAGGTGTGCCGCAATCTCTACGGCGTGGACGCAAGTGGGCAGACTGCCCTGATAGAATCTACCCGTGCCGGGGATCAGGAAGAATTCGCACTTTCCCATCAAGCGCACCAAGCCAGGGGCATCGCCGGCGCGTTTGAGAGAATCCTGGAAGAGTGCGAAGAGAAGGTCGGTTCGCGCCCCGACTCACCGCGTCTTGTCCGCTATACCGACAATCATGTCGAGGGCCGCGGGGTTCAATCGGTTTGGCGACGGAGGCGTCCTCGCCGTCAATCAACTGATCTTTCTCGCGGGGCACACCATTCCCTTTCTACTGACCGGCCAGGAATTCGGCGCCGTGAACCGGCCGTCCATTCACACCCGGCTCGGCACCTGCGGCAAGAGCAGGCGAGTTCGACAAGGCGATATTGTAAAGGAATTCCCGGGGATCGAATTCGAGGGCAATCTGTTTGCCCGTGGGCGGCTCCGGCGGCGCGGGTGGTACGAGTTTTACAAGGATTTGATTACACTGCGGTTGAAGAATACCGAACTCACACAGGGAAGTTTTCGCCTTCTTGAATCAGGTGAACAATGCCCGGAAAACAAGCGGACCGTGGTCGCATTCGAGAGAAAACATGGTGACAGCCTGATGCGGTGCGCGGTAAACCTCGGCCCCGAGTCGCGGAAGCTGGCGCACGCGAGCCTGTTTCAGTACAAACCGCTGTACGGCGCAATATCCGAAGGCGTGCTGCCCCCGTTTACTTCCGTCGTCGTACGGTGCGACTAGCCTTCCACCGGGTCATCGGAGAAGAAATCAAACGGGTCTTCTTCGGACGAGGAATCAGCATTGTAAACGTAAGAGAAAATCATGCCGACCCAGGCAACCGTCATCAAAGCAATGAGAACCCAGAGAGCGATCCTCCATCCTCGCCCATGGATCGCGGTTTCGATTCGGACTGTCGTGCGATGAGAATGCTTGCGACGGCGACGAATGGGTGTGGGATCGGCCTCGATCCGATCCTTGGTTGCCCCTTGGGCCGGACTCCGCCTCATCTCCGTCTCGGACAAGATGCTTCCTTCGTCTCTACCTAAGATCGTGACGCCGCCGTCCTCTTCCACTATCCAGGGGCGCGACGTCTCGCGAGTGCGGAACTCCCTGGATTCCGCATCATATCGGAATAGACCTTGTGCCATGACTGCTCCCAGCACGGACGAGGGATGATACGAAATTCACTCGCGCGTGCAATTGCTTGATTGCTACTACTTTCATGCTATATCGATTCGACTCGGATGCAAGCAACAAGACCAAAAGACCCACAGGAATACCCATGGTCAAAGTGGGCCGATGAAATGCTCTTATCCATACGAATTTGCGATCTAGGGCTCCGGCGGGCAGACTCCGCACTGAAGGCCCGAATAGACCGCGTGCATTTTGAACCTACCCAAAAGGGCCTTGTCTTTCAACCCCGCAGCGATTTAACCACCGAATGGCTGTGCCCGGACAGGGTTCCCTGGATCGGGATTCCGTTTTCCCTTGCCCATTCCAGACTCCGCGACCTTGAAAAATCGCAAATTCGTGAGATCGAAGGAGATACAGAACATGATTGCATGAAGCTCCTCCGCCACGAGGCCGGACACGCGATTAATTATGCCTACCGGCTTTGCCAGAAATCCCGGTGGCGGGAGCTATTCTGCCCAATTTCCGAGGAATACAACGTGCGTGACTATTTCCCGCGCAAAGACAGCCGTGCGTTCGTGGTGCACCTGCCCGAAAACTACGCCCAGGCGCATCCTGATGAAGACTTTGCGGAAACATTCGCCATGTGGCTCACCCCCGGGCTGGACTGGGAAAAGCGCTCCCGGGGGACAAAAGCGATCAAAAAGCTCGAATACGTCGATCACCTGATGGCGGGAATCAGATCCCGGTCGCCGGTGGTCGCGACCGGCGCCAAGCTCTGGCCCGTGGAACGGCTCCGGTCCACACTACAGTCCTACTACCGCAAGAAGCAGCGGGACCTGGGGGACGATTATCATGGGTTCTACGATGAGGCGCTTTGCAGAATTTTCGTCTGGAATCCCTCCAATCCGGGGACGGTGCGGGCATCCGTATTTCTTCGGAAACACAAAAAATTCCTCACAAATCAGATCGCGGGAACGGCTCGGCTCAAGAAGTATGAGGTCGACTCTCTCATCCGGCGCATGTACCAATGCACCCAAGAATTGGAACTGAATTTAGGGGACGACGAACAGCACAGCCTGGTGCGGCTGAGCATCCGCCTCACGGCCCATCTTTGCGATCAGCGCAAGATTCAGCGAGGCACGTAATCTCATGATGCCGAAACTCAAAATTGCAGTCCTCGTTGACCAGGAGAGAATCGTCGAGAACGATCCGCAGCTCGAGCACGGCCGGGGAAAGGCCGCGGAGGAGGTCGAGTTTCACGTCGCCGAAACACTGCGCGAAATGGGACACGAAACCGTCATCATCCCGTTCTGCGACAATTTTCACGATACCGTCGAATCTCTCCGGCGCTGCAACCCGGGCCTGGTGTTCAATCTCACCGAGCATCACCGGGGAGACCGACGGAAAGATCAGCACATCGCCTCGTTGCTGGAGCTCATGGAGTTGCGCTACACCGGCGCCGACCCTACCGGTCTCATGTTGTGCCGTGACAAGGCCATGTGCAAGCGGATCCTGAGCCACCATAGGATCAAAGTGCCCGACTTCGCGTCGCTCCCCATGGGCCAAAAGCGAATCCGCCGGAAATTCCCGTTCCCCGTAATCGTAAAACCCCGATTTGAAGACGGGTCCGACGGGATTTCTCTCTCGTCCCTTGTTTCCAATGAAGAAGAACTGGCGGACCGCGTCACCCTGCTGCAGGAACGCATGGGGCAGCCGGTGATCTGCGAGGAGTATATCGAAGGACGCGAAGTGTACGTAGGGGTCACGGGAAATGATCGGCTGTCGACATATCCGGCCCGGGAAGTACGCTTCCCAGCATCCCACCACGGACCTCAATTCGCCACATCCCGGGTGAAACTTGATGAGGCCTATCGCAAGAAATGGAGTATCCAGTTTACCGACGCCGAGTTGAGCGAAGAAATGGAATTGAAGGCGAGCCGGATCAGCAAGCGAATCTACCGGCTTCTCCAGCTTCGGGATTACGGCCGCATCGACATGCGGATCACCGCGGAGAGCCAGTTCGTGTTTCTCGAAGCCAATCCAAACCCGGACCTGACAATGGGGGATGAACTGGCGGAAGCCGCGGAAAAATCCGGACTTTCCTACAAACGGCTGATTGCGCGCATTCTTCACCATGCATGGAATCGGTACAAGGACGGTGGCCGTTAAGAGCCGGCGCCGCATAATGAGGTATCATAATCAGCATCCAATCTCTGGACACCGCGTCCAGGGGTTGGGACTGTAATTGCCCGGCACTCCGTGTATTATTGATTTTCGATATTTGATTGTATATATAGCGTAGCGTATGCGATTTCGAGTAAACCAGTATATCGCCCTCGCAGGGCTCACCGCACTGGAAACGGTCAGGCAGCCGATCTGCCTCATCCTCACCGCGACCTGTATCGTGTTTATCGGGATTCTACCGCTGGTGCTGACACATTCGTTAGGGGAGGCAGCCCGGTTGGTCTCTCACAGCGCGCTGGCATTTCACTTCGTGGGCGGCCTGGTGCTCGGCGGGTACGCGGCATGCGCCTCCCTTACCCATGAGATTCGGCGCGGCACGGCTGCGGCAGTTCTCAGCAAACCGGTCGAGCGAACAACCTTTTTCCTGTCCAAGTTCGTTGGAATCGCCATTGTGCTCCTGCTGTTCTCCACCGCATTGACCCTCGCCTGCCTGCTTAGTGTGCGAACGGTGTACGACCCGTATACGCTGGACCTTTTCGCGCAGGGATCATTGATCATCGCGGTCTTCCTGGCGTTTACGGTGGCAGGGATTTTGAATTACACGTTACGCCGCCCTTTCTGTTCGAACGCCTTTGCACTGACCCTCGTCTTCCTCCTTGTAGCATTTGTCGCGGTTAATTTCCTGGACGCGCAGGGCAACGCAACGCCATTCGGATCACGGCTCGATTGGGCCCTTCTGCCGGCGAACATTCTGGTGGGGATGGGAATTCTCGTGCTTGCCGGCATCTCCGTCGGGTTGGCCACTCGCCTGGACATGGTCGCAACCCTGACAATTTGCAGCATCGTTTTTCTATTGGGCCTGATGTCCGACTACCTGTTCGGACGGGCCGCCAACGACAACATGATTGCCTTTCTCCTCTACTATGCGCTCCCGAACTGGCAGAATTTCTGGGTAATTGATGCGCTCTCGGAAGAAAAGAGCATTTCCGCGACGTACCTTCTCACCGTGGGGCAATACGGTTTGCTGTATCTTGCCGGCGTTCTCTCCCTGGGGCTCCTTGCATTCAAGAAAGTGGAAGTCAGAGCATGATCGAAAAATCGGACGAACTCGTCGTTGAAGCAACCGGCCTAACCAAAGTCTTTCGGGACTTCTGGCATCGCCCGAAAGTCAAGGCGCTCACCGACCTGGATTTGACGGTGCGGAAAGGCGAGGTATTTGGCTTGCTGGGGCCCAACGGATCGGGCAAGAGCACTACGATTAAACTTATCCTCGGTTTGCTTCATCCCACCCAGGGCCGGCTTCGCGTCCTGCAGCAATCCCCTCGCGATGTAAAAACGAAAAGAAATATCGGGTACCTCCCGGAAGAATCCTACCTGTACCCGTACCTCACCGGGCAGGAAACGCTCAATTTCTACGGGAAGCTGTTCGATCTCGATGGACGGGAACGAAGGCAGCGAATTGATCAATTGCTTGAAATGATCGGCCTCAAGCATGCGCGCAATCGAGTCGTGGGCGAATTCTCAAAAGGCATGGCCCGTCGAATCGGGCTGGCCCAGGCTCTCATTAACGACCCGCAGCTTGTGATCCTGGATGAGCCGACGTCGGGTCTCGATCCCCTGGGGACACAGCAGGTAAAGAACCTGATCGTGGATCTGAAGAAAGCGA
>CAUZEO010000201.1:0-9759 GCA_963578625.1 Kiritimatiellia bacterium
CCTGCCGGAGTGGGACGCGTACAACGTGGAGGTGGGTCGCAAGGTTGTGCTACGCAGCCCGGTGGGACGAAGGCGGGAAGTCCCGGCCACCGTCACCGCGCTCGGCCCGGAAATTCTGGCCCTTCCCGGCCGCATCAGTCCGGTCCCGGGCCAGACCATGCGAGGGCGCCGCATTATTCTTGAGCCGGAAGATCCAGAAGCCTTTCTCCCCGGGGAATCGGTCTCCATCCACATGGCGGAACCGTGGTGGATGGGGCTCGGACGGAGAACACAGCCGGGGGAAGCGGTCGAAGGCGTCGAGGTTTCCAACCGATAATGAGGATGCTTATTCCAGGGTGCCTGCTTTTTCTGGTGGCCGGCTGCGCCGGGCCGGATCCGCATCTCGCGCATCCGGGCACGCCCGTCGCTCCGGTCACGGATGAAGTCGCTCCGTTCCCTGCGGTCCCCGATGCGCCGATGTCGATAGAGCAGGCAATCTCCCTTGCCCTGGCCGAAAGCGCGCGCCTCGATCCGTATCGGATCGGGATGCAGGTGGCCCGGGAGGAAAAGAACGCCGCCCGCGATCTGCAAGATCCGGAAATCAGATTCGCCTACGGCGAGAGCAAGCGTACCGAGAAACTGGCACTGGGGACTGAGCAGGAAAGCCATCAGCGATACCGGGGCGTCCTGAGAATCTTCCCACCCAACCCCTGGGTGCGAAACGCGGTAAGCAAGGCCGGGGATGCGCGCATACAACTCGCGGCGGCAAATATGAGGGCGGCTGAAATTGAAGTTGCAGCCCGGGTCCACGAACTGTTTCAAAAGGTCCGGCGCCGACGCGCCGAACGCGAGATACTTCAACGCATCTTCGATGTCCGCCGTGAACAGCTCGAGCAAACCGAAGAGAGATTATCACGAGGAGCCGGCACCTCGCCCGACGTCTTGATGGCGCGCATCGACTCCCTGGATGCAAGGATGGACTCGGAAAAGGCATTCATCGATCAACAACGGGCGATAACCGACCTCGCGGCATATCTCGGATTCGAAGACGGGAACGAACTTGAGCTGGCGTTTCCGCCCATTCCCCCGCCCACGGATTGGGATCTGGAGATGCTGACGGCGCGGGCGTTCGGTCGACGCTCCGACCTGGCCGCGGTTGATTGGAGGGCCGAAACTGCGCAATGGGATCTTTCGGCGGCGCGCCGGGTTTCCGTCCCCTGGTTCGCGCATATCCAGGGGGCCTACACCGAGGAGGATCGTGCGGATGTCGACGAGAACTCGTGGTCTGTTCAGGCGGCGGTGGAGCTACCCCTTTTCAGCTTTCGCAACAGTGATGTCGGTATCGCGGAGGCCGAACTCGAGCAGTTTCGAGCTGACGCCGAGCGTGCCCGGGCCCAGGTACGGGCCGAGGTGCGAAGGAACCTCGCACAATTGCGCCAGGCCCGTACCGAGTTGGATCGATTCAAGCAAGAGACCGCACCCGTCCTGGAGGAACTGAACGCGAGCCTGGCATCCGACGTAGGCAACACCTTAAGCCCGGACGACCGCGCCGACCTGCTCGAAGGCATACTCAAAGCCGAGCAACTGCGACTGGAATCGGTCCTGGCCTACCAGCGCGCATGGATCGAACTTCAGATCGCCATCGGCTCGGAATGGCTGATCCAACCCACGAACGATGCGCCTGGGAATGAATAAGCCCTAACGGCTCGAAACAGCATCGCTGGAGCCAAATGAAATAGCGGAAGTCGCCAAAACTTCCGGTCGGCGACATACAAGCTCGACAAAGAAAAATCATCCAGAGTGACAATGAATTTGAGAGATCGTAGTACGAAGAAGAGCTTCACTCTTCGAATTGCGAATCGGTCAGATCGATCCTGGCCCTTCCCGAGTTCCGGATGCCTCGACACGGGCGCCTCCGAATTTCCGGCCTGCACCCCAAGAACTTTTCTTCCGCGTGTAACGTTCGACGCCCGTTCCTGAAGCACACAGCAGGAAGGCAATGACTGCCTTCCAGAAACAGGAATACGGAAGGAAGATCATGAACCGTTTCACGAGAAAGTACATTGTCGCGCTACTTCTAGGGGTTTTACCCGCGGCAATTCCCGGAAGCCGGATGGCCGTTGGCCTAGAAATTGTCGAAGAAGAGATCGGATCCGGTTCGGTGTACGGTCTTTTTCTTCAGGACGGCTGGAATGGTGACCTGGCGCTTTATGCGCACGGTTATGTCGACGCCTCTTCGCCGATCGGAAGTTTTGGCGACTTCCGCTACATGGGAATCCGTTCAATTCAAAATCAAAAACTTGCCCAACCGCAGGCAGGATCCAAAATTCCCCTTCGCGAACTTCGGGGTTCAAAATCCCCTCATCCCGGACCTCGTATCCCGCTCCCGCAATCCTGGACCTTGCATCCCCGCGACTGAACACGTAGGGTTTGAAGCCAATCCCGATTTCAGGAAGGATTCGCACCATGAATAAAAAAACCAATTACACCAGGCTGCTCGGATTGTCTGTTATTCTGGTAGTCACGGTCCTTGCCTGGATCACCGGTTCAACGATCGGTGAAGACGACAAAGGAACCCAAATGACCGCAGAAGTCCGTAAACCGATCCCACCCCCGGAACAGTTGGCCAAACTGCCTTCAGACGGCGGCCCCGAATACAACCGACTGGTCTTTTCGCAAAGTCCCTACCTTCTTCAGCATGCCGGAAATCCGGTGGACTGGCATCCCTGGGGCGATGAGGCATTCGAAAAATCCCGCAAGGAAAACAAGCCTGTATTCCTTTCAATCGGGTACTCCACCTGCCATTGGTGCCACGTCATGGAGCACGAGTCATTTGAAGACGCCGAGGTGGCAGCTCTCATGAACGAGTTGTTTATCCCGGTCAAAGTAGACCGGGAGGAGCGCCCCGACGTCGACAAAATTTACATGGACGTGACCCAGGCAATGACCGGACACGGCGGGTGGCCGATGACCGTCATCCTTACTCCAGACCGGAAACCGTTTTTTGCCGGCACGTACTTTCCAAAGACGAGTCGTTTCGGAAAGCCCGGCATGCTCGACTTGCTGCCGCAGCTCTCCGCCGCCTGGAAAGACAGAAGAACGGAAGTCGAGGAAAGCGCCGACAAGATTTCCGAACACCTAGCCCAGATGAACCGGTCGATCGCGGGCGAAGGCCTCGATGAGGAGTCCTTGCACCTCGCCTTCAATCAACTCTCCTCAAGGTTCGACGATACGCATGGCGGCTTCGGCAGCGCGCCGAAGTTTCCAACCCCGCAGAACCTCACGTTTCTGACACGGTACGGGAAGCGCACCGGGAACCCCGATGCATTAAAAATAGTGGAGACGACCCTGGTGAAAATGCGCCTGGGCGGGATGTACGACCAGGTCGGCTTCGGATTTCACCGGTATTCCACGGACCGCACCTGGTTGCTGCCCCATTTCGAAAAGATGCTCTATGACCAAGCCCTGGTAGCCATCGCGTATCTTGACGCTGCCCGGATCATCGATAACCCGCTTCTCAAGCAGACCGCACACGAAGTGTTTACCTATGTTCTTCGTGACCTGACGTCACCAGAAGGCGGATTTTTCAGTGCCGAGGACGCAGACAGCGAAGGGGTTGAAGGCAAGTTCTACGTGTGGTCGACAGATGAAGTCGAGTCAATCCTTGGAACGGAGGATGCCGATCTATATGTCCGCGTGTTCAACCTGAAGCCGGGTGGAAACTTCTCCCACGAAGCCGGCGGCCATGGCGGCGACAATGACAACATACCGCACTTAAACGATCCGCTCCCGGTTGTGGCCAAAAAACTGGGCATGGATCCGCAGGTTCTGGCGGATAAATTGGAAGCAAGCCGCCAAAAACTCTTCGATGTCCGCGAGAAACGAATCCATCCGTTCAAGGACGACAAGATTCTAACAGACTGGAACGGCTTGATGATTGCGGCGCTTGCCCAAGGCTCCATTGTTCTGGAAGAACCCAGGTACGCCAACGCAGCAAAGAGGGCAGCTGAGTTTATGATCGATCAGCTTACTGCTTCAAACGGCCGGCTCCACAAGCGATACCGGGCCGGCAGCGCAGGACTGCCCGCCCACATTGAGGACTACGCTTTCGCAAGTTGGGGGATGTTGGATCTGTATGAAGCCACTTTCGATGTGAAATATCTGAAAGAAGCGCAACGGCTCTCCGATATTCTACTGGCCCGTTTCTGGGACGAATCCCAGGGCGGCCTGTTTCTCACCGCGGACGATGGCGAAAAGCTGCTGGTTCGGGCGAAAGAGGTTTATGACGGCGCGATTCCTTCAGGAAATTCCGTGGCCGCGGAAAACTTTTTGCGCCTGGGGCGGATGACGGGCGACACGAAGTATGAAGAAAAAGCGGATGCGGTATTCAAGGCGTTCAGCCCCCAGGTAAGTCAACAGCCTTCGGCATTCAATCAACTGATGAACGCACTTGATTTCGCGGTCGGCCCGTCGTTTGAGATCGTGGTCGCCGGGACGCCGGGCGATTCCAATACCGCTGACATGCTGGCGGCCTTGCGAAAACCCTTCCTGCCGAATGCCGTATTTCTCTTTCGCTCCAGCGCGGACGATGGAAAAGCATTGTCAGCCCTGGCGCCCTACACCGCAACGATGACACAGCGCGAAGGCAAGGCCACCGCATACGTCTGCGAAAACTTCGTGTGCAACCAGCCAACAACAGATATCCAAAAGATGCTGTCTCACCTCGGCCTCGAGTCCAAGTAGCGGAAGTCGCCGAGACTTCCGGGCGCGGAATATCAGTTCCTCATGATATCCGTAAATACCGGATAGTGATCTGAAACATGGCGCCGGGAATTACCGGGTTCCGCGTGGCTGTCGTCCGTGTCAACACCTTCCTGTAGCGCAATCAGCGGAGTGATCTTCCAAGGATTCTGTATAAGCTCGGAATTAACAAGGACACGATCGAATGCAGCAGGTGGAAACATGAATTCCGGGTCGCCACGTCGCGTTGGAATCGTGGTGCGGTCGGAAATCGGGCGTCCCCTCCAGAGGTCCACATAATCGGAGAGCGGATCCAGGCTGGGATCGGAAAGAAAACGCTCATTCTCCGGATCGACGTTCATGTCGCCCGCGATCATGATTTCCCACTCGTGAGATGTCCGATCGGAAACGAACCGCTCCGCATCTTCCTGGAGAATTTCGATTCCGCGCCGGCGCTTCACCCGGTTCTTTTCCGCCGACCCCCAATTCGATTTCAGATGGGTCACGTAGCAAAGGAAGCGGCGGGTATCGTCCAACGCAACGGTGAAGCGCAGCAGACCCCTGGGCGGCGCATTCTGAAATTTCAGCTCCCCGAAATCGATCTCAACCGCTTGCTCGATCGGAAGACGCGACAGCACCGCCAGGTTCAGCTTCACGGATTGACCCAATCGCTCGAACGCGGTGATGTAGCCCACCGAAAAAGTGTCGCCGCAGTACTCGTTCAGCCTCAGGAGTGACCGAACGTTCTCGATCTCCTGGATCATGAGTATGTCCGGCTCGATCTTCCGAATGATCTCGGACGCAAAGAACGCTTGCCGCCGCTGCCGCTCCGTCGTCCGTTTCGGGCCGTCATGGTAGCCGTCCGCGAAATTTTCAATGTTGTAGCTGCAGACCCGGATCCTCTCGCCCGGCACAACTCCAACCGCGGGATTGTCGAAGACCGGATCAAGAAACACCCGCGAACTGGCCTTCCACATCGAGGCGGGTGGAGGCCCGGAATCCAGCGAAGGCTCCGGCTCAGCCGGGGCGGGACCCGCAACAACGACGGGCTGGGACGTGGCCGGAGAACCAGGAGGTACACCCTGCGCATCTAGCGCCGATTTTACTGCTTCTTCGAGCCCGCTATACGACAGCAGGTAGTTTAACGTGATGGTTAGCAGCAGAAGCACCACGAATAGCACCAAAGATATCGGTATGACATGCTTTCCTTGCATGGATCGGGTTCTCGTCGTTAAGTAGGCTGTCGAATCCACGCGAAACAAGTCAACCGGTAAAGGAAAGTATCATTGAACGCGGATCAGCAGGAAGAGGTCTTGTCTGATGTCCTGGCGGCCTGGCCTTCATGGGGGGACAGGATCGCCCATGCCGTGAAACTCGAAGACGTATGCGTACAAGTTACAGATTTCCTGCATCAGATGCTCAAAATCAAGGTTGCCGCCTGTCTCTTGTGCGTCGACGAGGATTTCTTCTGTCATATTTCCGGCGCCACCGCGCGGGAGGAACAGATTCGACAGTCGATTCTCGACGCCTGGAAAAGCACCGTCAAATCACCTATCGCTGAAGAAAACATTGAATGGAGTTTTGCCGCCTCTCAGGATCCCGGTACCGCGGAGACCCCCGCTGAATATATTACCGGGCCCATCCTTTCCGACGGAACACCCCGCGGACTGGTTCTTGCGAACGAGGATGAAGGAGCCGCCTGGAAGGTTGATGCCGTTTCGGCGCTCCTCGGACCATCCTTCACTGCGCTGGAGAGGCTTCGTCGTGAAGGCAGACGGGATCCATTGACTGGCATTTCAAACCGCGCGGCGTTCCAAGAGTCGCTGGATCGTCAACTGGGCCTCGCTCGACGCCACGAAACACCGGTGAGTATCCTTCTGCTGGACCTCAACCGGCTCAAGGCAGTAAACGACACCTTCGGACACCCCGCGGGAGACACCGTGCTGAAAACCCTCGTGGAGCGGGTGCGTGAAACCATTCGGGAATCCGATGTTTTTTCCCGATTCGGAGGCGACGAATTTGCGATTCTCCTTCCCCAGACGGACCACGCCGGGGCTGCGGTGGTAGCCCAACGCATTTCGGGCAGCCTTCGGGACGCGCCCGCGGAGTTTGGATCACGGCAGATTCCGATTTCCGCTGACATCGGCATCGGTGGGTGGACACCGGGAGAACCGGAACCGATAGCGGGCAAGATTCTCAACGAGGCGGATAGAGACCTTTATGCCAAGAAATCACAGGGGCGGGGATTCTAAAAGAAGGTTGAATGTTGGGAGGTGGGCGTTCATCCTCACATTGGCCATGAAAAAATGCGTCGTTACCGGAGCCGCGGGATTCATCGGATCCCATTTGTGCGAGTCGTTGCTCGCAGATGGAATCAATGTGGTCGGGATCGACGCCTTCATCCCCTATTACCCCGCAGACGTAAAGCGTAAGAATCTACAACCGGCACTGGAGCACTCGCGGTTTGAGTTCCAGGAGTTGGACCTTCGCACCGATTCGCTGGACGCGGCCCTGGAGGGCGCCGACACGGTGATACACCTCGCGGCAATGCCCGGGCTCCGGCGAAGTTGGAGTGAATTTGAGCTCTATAGCTCCTGCAACATAAATGGAACGCAGCGACTGCTGGATACAGTCCACCACAGCTCGGTGGAACACTTCATTTGTGGATCGACATCCAGCGTGTACGGGAAGGAAGCTGTGGGTCCGGAGTCCGCCGAGCTGGCGCCCGCTTCTCCCTACGGCCTGACAAAACTCGCGGCGGAGAATCTGTGCAGAGCGTACGAAATGAACTTCGGCCTGCCGGTTACCGTTCTGCGTCTCTTTTCGGTGTACGGCCCCCGGCAACGACCGGATATGGCGTACACGATCCTGATCGACTGCCTTCTTCACTCCAAGCCATTCACCCGTCTTGGGACCGGCGAGCAGACCCGCAGCAACACATTCGTTACGGATTGCGTGCAGGGCATTCGGCTTGCGGCCGCAAAGCCGGACCGGTCGATTGGCGAAACATTCAATATCGGAGGCGGCGAAGTCGTCAGTCTCAATGAAGTGATTACGATTCTCGAATCAATGACTTCGTCCAAACTGTCGATCAATCCGGGTCCATCATGCCCCGGGGATCAGCTTCACACCCGGGCGAATATCGACAAGGCAATGGATCTTCTCGGATATCTTCCATCGACCGCGGTGCGCGAAGGACTCGCTGCACAGCTCGAGTGGCGAGGCGCCGTGTCGGCGATTTGACGCCGGCCGAGCTGCCCAAGCGATGATCATGCAGCGAGAAGTTTTGAGCTCGCTCAGCCTTTCGCTGATCATGATCTCCTCTTCTTGCTCCGGGTCAGCCTTGGAAAACCAACCTACGTCTGGCTCCGGCCCCCTCCGGTGGTAACCAAAGCGCCGTCGCCGCTTCGCTCTGCCGGCGCACTCCAAATGATCTCACCAACATGCCTGAAGAGCCCGCGATGGGGTGGTGAAGGTAAAACGTGTTCAACTCCAAGGGAAAGGGCTAAGAGTCGGCGGGCTTGGGCGCGGCGCTTTCGGGCGGTTTCCCGCGGGGCCGGCGCTTGCGACGGCTACGGTCGCGGTCGCCGCCCTTGTCGCTCGCTCGTGCCGCGGTAGGCACGGCCAGCCTCCCGTTGTAAAACTCGATCACGTGGCCTCGATCGATCAGCCAGCGCATATTATTAAGAACTTCGGTCACTTCCGCGGAGTTTGGGTCGTTCCCCGGCTGCAACCCATCCACTAATTCCTGTCGCGTACAGCCGGGATGATCGCGAAGAAACGCCATTTCCGCACGAATGGTCTCGATCGCCGCGCCAGGATCCAATGGCCGAGGATGCACCGCCGTCACGAACGCATCTTTTCGATTCACTTTAAAAATGTGCATCCGCATATGACGAAACGCCGGCCGCATCGCGAAATTTAAGGACAGCGGAAAGCGGTTTTCCCTCTGCCACGCGTCCCGAATCTCGCGCTTCAAACCTTCATCCGGACTGCTCAGAGCCGCTTTTGCCGGGACAATGATCCTCCGCGATGCCTGGATCCGGTTCGGTATCACCTCGTCCTGAAAATGCCGGCGAGCCTCCTCTTCGGTCATCACTTCCCGCGTGTCCTCTTTCTCTTCCCCATCCGCTTCGCCATCGGCAGGAGTCTTTTCCTTGATCCGAAACTTTTTGTGGAGACGATTTTCGTTTTTCCACTGCTCCACCAACTCGGGATCACGAACGATTTCGACTTTTTCGCGGTAGGCATCCGCCGTCATGTTCGAAAACTTTGTGGAGACCATCTCCTGGATCCGTGCCTGAAAACCGTGATAATTGGGCGGGCCTAATATTTCACCGGTTATGCGGCATCGGCCGACGCACACAAAATTTCCTGCCGGCGCCTCCCCTTCTTCAACTTCCACATCGTAGAAGTCGTCGAGATGGTGGCGGACCAGGTGTTGAATCAGCCGCTCTCGGTCCGTTGAAATTAGTCCGCTAGGCTTGAACTGAAACAGATTCAGGCCGTCGCGCGATTCTTTATCATTGCGCAACTGGATCTTGAGAAGATGGTGATCGGGTTTGCCGATGAAAAGCGATGCCAATTCCATGATGGGATACGCTTTGCCGGTCCGGTGCATCTCCTTGACCATCGCATTCAACTTGTTGCGGTCAGGTAGAAAAGCGATCTCTACCGGAATGGGCGGAGCGACAGGCTCCCTTTTCGGACGGCGATCCCGGTCACTACGGTCACGGGACGGCGGGCGTCCTTCGCGTTTGCCTCCTCCCTTCCCGCGGGCGGCGCCGCGATCCTGCCTCCCGCGGCCGCCGTCTCCCCTCCGGTCGCCACCCCGCTGGCTGCGACCACGGTCGTGGGAACGTGTCCCGCGATGGTCGGCGTACGGATTCTGGTTCGACTCCGTCCGCGCCCATTCGGGCACAAAATTCAAATCCAGCAAAAGATCCTGCGAAACTTTTGCGTCCCCCTGATCTTCAGGGGCTGGCTGGGTGTCGGTGCTCATCGTGCTCAGGCCTTACGCATTTCCCATGCAAAACGGGC
>CAUZEO010000202.1:0-9707 GCA_963578625.1 Kiritimatiellia bacterium
TCCGCGAAAAACTTCACGTAGCCGCGACCCAGTGGAGCATCCTCCACTCGCCGCCCGCAGTCGGTGATGCTGTCCCCGATGAATAAGATTGTCTGATTTCGCTTGATCGGCATGCTTTCTCCATTCCGTGAATTGTGGACGGACCAAGAGAATAAATTTTGTTACTATTGGCAACATGAAAACGGAACAAATGAAATCTACGGATCTATTCGTCTACCGGAAATTGTCGGAAGATGACCTCAGGCTTTTCGGCGAAACGGGATACCACCGCTACGGACCGATTCTTACGGGAACCGGCCTGGAGATGATGCGTGAGCAATGTATGAACGCGTGGTCCGCGGAGAAGGGTGAATTTGACGAAAATAAGAACTGGCTCCAGAACGCCCTGCTCCGAAACATCCACAAAAAGTCGGCCATCGTTCGGGATTACTATTTCGAGGGTCCCCTGGCAGACGTGGCGGAGCAGATCATCGGCCCGAACATCAAGGGCGCCACCAGCCAACTCACATTCAAAATGCGCGGCAACACGATGGATTTCGGCTGGCACCAGGACAACAGCTATGGCGAGCTCGATCCGTACAACGCGATCAGTTGCCTCACCGCGCTGGACGACGCGGACGAAGAGAACGGATGTCTTCGAATTATTCCTGGCAGCAACAAGGAAGGGCAAATCGAGCAGTCGGATTCCCGCACGGTTGACGATAAGGCTGCCCAGGTTGACATTAACTTGGAAGTGGATGAGTCGAGGGCGGTGCCGATGCCGATGAAAGCGGGCGAGTGCCTCTTCTTCAACTGCCATACCCTGCACCAATCCAGGGGCAACTACTCAAAAACCCGCGACCGGCGCATTCTCTTTCTCCGCTTCGCCGACGCGGACGCTGTGGAAGTATTCAACGACCGAAAGCCCCGCATCGGCAGGCTTCTGCGCGGGAAAACGGTTTTCCCTGAAGTCCGCACGTACGAAGCGGATCTGTAGGGGTCCGCACCCTATGGCACTTCTGACATACGGTCAGATCGGCGGTGCAGCTCACTTAAGATGCCATTCATTCTGGTCTGTCCCGAATGTCGCTGACTTAAGCTGTCGCTCCGATGTGGTCCTTTCATGACTTATCCATATCTCAGTACGGCGGGGACCGCCGTCTCCAAATTCATGTCTTCGTGCTTTTCAGAATGTTGCCGCATCTCTGGAGACGGCGGTTCCCGCCGTTCCCGAGAATGAATTGATCATGATGAGGCCTTAAGCGCCTTCGAGCGCCTTCAGGTCTGTCCCTATTGTAACCCGTGCCTGGGAATGCCGATATGCCGGGGCGGGGCTTACTGCTGGACCATGGGCCAGGCATTAGGCCAGGGGGAATTCTCACTGGTGCCGTCGGGCTCGGGCCGGAAGGGAACGAGGTGTCCGTCTACACAGAGAAAGTTCATTTTCCCCACGTGGAGAAGTGATTCGATGTCCTGGTTAGGGTAGAAAGGATCGAGCAACGCCTCGTAAAGATTCGCCAGCGGCGCGTAGTTTATTTCAGCGTTGTACGACCATGCCCGGCCCGCGTCAAAGGTAGCGGGAATATTGTATCGCCATCGCCGATAATCGAAGATCCAGACCGCGCGAACGGGGCTGACAACGTCGGCGATGTTGCGCATCACGTGGTTGTTTTCCCGCAGCGGACCGCCGGCATCAGCAGGGCGGCAAGGATGGAAATGATCGCGATGACCACCAGGAGTTCAATCAGGGTGAAGCCTCCGCATCCACGCCTCATTTCGCCCGGAAGCGATGTATCACACATGGCACTCATCTGGCTTGACGTACTATAGAATTCCCTATGCGGCCAGAGGGGCTTGATCCCATTTGTCAAGGTTTCGAGGCGATTGTCCGTGCGCTGACGGCACGGGTCCTCCGGCCAGGATGCCGGGATGGAAAACTGGATTGAACCTTTTCAGGGAATATGGCGGCTTTACTGGAAATCCTTACCACGCTAGAAAAGAAGCGCGA
Organism: Kiritimatiellia bacterium; assembly: GCA_963578625.1. Lineage (GTDB taxonomy): Bacteria > Verrucomicrobiota > Kiritimatiellia > SLOV01 > SLOV01 > CAUZEO01. The sequence continues at coordinate 1,988 of CAUZEO010000202.1, forward strand.
CAACCGAACAGGATTGGCAGTAGGGTTTCCATCTGAAGAGTTTCCACAGCGTTATTTTATGACTGTCACCCAATCCCCCGCCAGGCTCATCGCCCCGCCGCGAACCCGCGACGGCCGGACCTATCGTTACGGCGTAGCCGCCCCATTCCAGATCGCGCCCGGCCTGGCCGGACTGATGACCTCGGTTCGCAATGAAGGCTTTGTGGTCGGGGACTTCGAGAACGGGTGCGACCTGATCCTATTTGAAGACATAGACAATATCTCAACCGACAACTGCATTGAGATCTGCCGCAACACGCATTTCACCAACGAGGCCGGCGAAGACCGGATTATTCTTCGTTTTCCCATCCGCGGCGGGTTCGTGCCCTATGGCGCAAAACGGGAGGACGGTTCGCCACATCCATTTGCGGGCACCGGATTCGGCCTATGCGAAGCGGCCGATTTCCCACGATATAAAGATGGGTATTACAGCAAGGCGGACAAGCAGGACAAAGCCGTTCGCACCACCGAGGTGTATCAGTTTGCCTACGACGGAAACACGTTCCGGGTCGTCGGCTGTGAAGTATATGGACCGGAAAACCCGATCTATACCCCCGGCTCCGAATGGGCTCTCACCTGGCCCAGCCTCACCGAAGGGGTTATGGACGGGGATGATTACCTGTTTCCGGTCCTGGCGATGACCGGGGATGTGGGAGCGTGGTATACCAAGCGAATGGCGGCCGGAGTGTCGCGGTGGAGATACGAGGACGGCCAGTGGAAAGCGATTTCATTTGTACCGGTGATCGTGGCGGAGAATGTGCCGAAAATCGGCGACCCGGAGCAGGCGAAGGACCCTGCGTACGCACTCTGGATGGAACCAAGCATAGCGCGGGACACCGACGGCTCCTACCTCTTCACCGCGCGCGGCTGCTACGGGCTTACCAACAACTTGCTGAAAGTCTGGCGTTCCCGCGACGATGCCGCGAACTGGGACCTGATCATTGATCAGCCGGAGGCGCGGGCGCAGTCCACGACGGTCATGGGACGGTCCGCGGACGGCGTGCCCTACATCATCTGCAACGAACTTGGACGCGAGCGGGACAAGCTGGTGATCTACCCGCTCAATACGGAACGCAACGGATTGGAGGATGCCGTGCTGGTCCGCGACGCCCTCGAAGAATTCGGCCCTCCGCCGAGCGGGAAGGTCTGGTTCATGGATCACCCCGGCAGCAGTACCCTCTTTCTCAGCGATGGAAAGTGGCATCATGTCATCTCCTACCGGATCATGGACCGCGGGGAGCACGCGGGCGGCGTTCCGCCCCCGCAGACCGGTCAATATGTGGAGGAAGTAATCACGGACGGCGAGGTCCGTCCCCCCTGGCGTTTCGGTTGAGTTCTAGCCACTGAAAACACAATGTCCGACTACGTATTCAACAACGACGGTTTTGGTCCACTCGTGGAATTGGCGAAGACGGGGATGACCGAGCAGGATGCGATCGATGTTCTGGTCCGGCCTTTAGCCGAATCGGATCTCACCGCGCTGGATTGGTGCATCATGACCACCGCCGAGCACAACTGCCGCACCCGGCATGGGCGGGCCTTCGACGGCATCGGGGTTGGCCGCGATATTGACCAGATGATCGGCAGGGTAGTGGCGCATTACAACGGGCAGGACGAAGACCTTCTGGATCTGGTCGTGAAGCACGGTCACGATCAGGGCATCGAGGTATACGGTAACGTGCGACTGAGCCACTGCCTGAACGCGGAACGCGTTCCCGATTGCCCAGGAGTCGTGAATTTCTGTCACTACAACTCGATCAAGAAGGATTTCAGAAGCTGGGCGTTTCATGCCTACCTGATCGAGCTATTCGAGGATATCCTCGAAAAAGGCATCGACGGCATCAGCCTCGATTTCGAACGTAAGGCTCCCTTTTTTCCTCCCGGAACGCCCGAGGAGGAGAAGCTCGATTCCTGTCTGTGGTTCATGCGAAAAATCCGCAAACTCACGGATAGACCGGTCATCGTCCGCGTCGCTCATGAAGAGGAGAAGGGCCGCGCCCAGGGACAGGATCCGATCACCTGGATGAAGGAAGGATTGGTCGACGTGGTCATACCGGGCACACACAACCACGAGCCGGATTCGCTGGATTGGACCTTCGATCGTTTTCTGACCGGTGCGAAAGCATCGCCGCGGCCGTGCAAAGTCTGGCCCCAGGTCTGGCCTACGGGCACGGGATGGGAAGACGGAGATACGGCCAAAAAGCATACCTCCGAGGCCGTCATTCTGCGTACACGCGAGTTGATCGACCAGGGCGCGGACGGAGTCTACTATTTCAATTTCTGCTGCTACGGCAAGGATGGGCAATTATTCCAGCAGGACGATCGCTATACGTTCTCAAATCTGAAGTTATGAATGGGCGAGCTGGCCCGATGAACGTGACAGGGCGCCGTAAGCGACTTCCCCACTTTGTCCGGCCCTTGCAAGCGCAGCATTTCCGTCCGCCTCGAGAGTTGCGATACAAGGATCCTGGGCCGCTTCCCCGCCGGAATCAAGTTTGTGGGCTTAATAAAATCTTGCCATGGGGCGAGCAAAAAGTGGGAAATCTCGTTGGTGGCAGTTTAGACAACATATAAAGGGTCTGTCCCGAACGGCGCGAAGATAAGCTCATATGGATGGTAGCATGGGATCTTCGTGATAGCTGACCTGTGAATGACGAATTCCGGAGCTGATTCTATTCATTTATAAAAAATCATTGGTCATTTGGGTATTTCGTCATTCTCGGATCCGAAAGGGACCTTATCCTCGCGCCATTCGGGTCTGTCCATAACATGTGGAATGCAGGAAAATGGGGAAAATGTTGACGTGGGGGGCTCTGTAGTAGCATGTTGTATGGGAATTCGGAGCGCATTATGGACTTGAGTTGCGAGATGCCGGTGGGCTCCGACCGGGTTTTGAATTGTTGCAGAAACGGCCGAACCAAACGGAGACACCTCATGAACTCTCGAATCTTGCGATGGACTGTTGCCGGCACGCTGATTTTTCTCTCGATCGTGGCAGCACCCGTTGATGCCGCCAATGTCGTTTATAATATTCCGTTTTTCACCGGGGCCGATGCGGGCGTGGGGGACGACCAACCGGGCGTATTTACGGATGCAAACGGCGCGAACTGGCAATGCGTTCGGGGAAGTGGTATCGCCAACGGGTTTGACGCCATGTTGCTGAATAGGTGGTCCGACGCTCGAAATCGCTGGGAATCGCCCGGTTTCGCGGCAGCGAGTTCGGCCTACGAGGCCGGGCCCTGTCTGTATTCCACCGCAGATCAGACCGATTCCATCATCGTTTTCTCGGCGCCGGTTGCGGGCGAGTACTCGATGAGCGGGACCCTGTTTTTGAATGGGACAAATCTGAATTCGGTGGGCGAAGTGAAGATCCGCGCGGACATTTTTCATCAAGGATGCGGTCTCTCCACCGTCGGGGTGGAAGTTGCGCGGTTCGCCTATAACGCCTTTTTCGGACAGCCGAACCATACCGAGTGGAACCTGGGGCTCGAATCCGCCCTTGCCGCGATAGATATGCAGGCAAATGACCGACTTCTAATCAGATGCCGCAAAGTGGGCACCGCGGGTGAACTTCGCGGTGATATCAGCGGGGTGACCATCACCGGACCTGACGTGGATATTCCAGCGATTACCAATCTCCTGGCGCATGCCGCGTCGCTGACACTTGCTAGCCAGGCCGGCACCGAATATACGATTCAGTCCGAAAGCGCACTGGCGGCAGGGACCTGGACCGACACGCAGATTCTATCAGGATCGGGCTCCGACATGACCATTCTTGTAGATGCGGCTGCGAGCGCGAACAACAGCTACCGCTACACGACCGGACAAAGGCGGCGGACGGTCACCTGGTTCTCCGGACCGGATCTCGGGGTTCTGGACGGCGAGGAACCGGACCCCGGGTTTGTCGATGTCGACGGCGGCACCTGGCGGCACCACCGAAACAGTCCGTGGGGAAACTACTCTGGCATGCGTACCCAGCAGTGGAGCAGTGTGAGAGAACGCTGGGAATCGACCAGTCTCACGGGCTCGAGCGAAGCGTTCGAAAACGGGCCTTTAATCAACGCAAACCAGCCCACGCTGTGGACCGGAGGCAATCAAGCAGACGCGATCCTGATTTACACGCCCAACGTTCCTGCCGGCGGCGGAAATTACAGCTTCAATGGGATCCTTGAGCTCGATGCCACCGACACCGCACACGGCATTCGCGCCCAAGTCATGCACTACGATGCTGCAGGAGCTTCTACGCTCCTGTATTCCTTCAGCAGCGGCACCAGCACCTTTGATGTGGGTCTCGACCTGGGCGAGGAAACCAACCTGCAGAACATCGCAATGTTGCCAGGCGAGCGGCTGGGCCTCGGCTTCCGCAAAGTGTTGTCCGATGGATACGTGGAAGGACGTCTTTACGGCGAGGATCCCGTTACGATTATCGGGCCGCCCTCGCCGCCGATCCCGTTCCATGCCGTGAGCGGTGGCGATGCGCCGGGATTCTCCTTCGCGAGCCAGGCCGGAGCCGAATATAGCCTGCAATGGACGACCAACAAAGTGACGGATGGCTGGTGCCCGATTCCCAGTGTCGCCATCGGCACCGGTGCCGACCTGGTCGTCTTCGATGCCAACCACTCCTCGCAGGCGACCTACCGGGTGATTGGAAAACTGCCGTAGTGCAGATAATGCCGCTCACATTGAGCGCGTCTGCACTTCGTCGGCACACTTCGTCGTGTACATATAGTCCAGTACACTTAGTCGGACTAGGTGTGGAGACTAAGTGTACGACCACGTGATCTTATTTTTTCGGTTCGACTACGCTTTCCAGGCTCAATTCCTGCCGCGCTGATATGGTCTATTCACGAGCCGCTCATTCGCCGTACGGCGGGGACCGCCGTCTCCATGTTCTGCCCGCCGTGCTCGAAAATGAATTGATCATTACGCGGCCATTAGTCAGAACATCGACATTCTCAATGTCCAACATCTCTTCCCTTGGACATTCGAAATTGAGCATTCGATATTGGACATTCCGGAAAGAAACTGGGGGAGTATATGAGCTTGCGGCTTAGGGTTCCGGTTGGGCTCCGCTACACGGGTCAGATACCCGTGCTAGGGGAGAGGCTGCTTGATTGACCAGGCTTCGGGCCAGGGGTAGCGCTCGCTGGTTCCATCGGGGTCGGGCCGGAACGACTCGGCATGGCCGTCCACCAGGACCATGTTGAGTTGATCCAGATGGCGTAAGGCATCGTGATCCAAGGATGGATGGAACGGGTCGAGCATCCACTGATAGAATTCTATGCCGCTCTGATAGCCAATCCATGCCCGCCCGGCATTCTGCGACCGCGATAGCGAAAGCATCCATCTCCGGTAGTCGAACACCCAGACTGTCCGGCCTGGATTCGAGGTGTCGATCAGGTAGTTGGGCAGGTACGGGCCGCCCTGCACTTTCCCGGTCACAGGAGGAACAATGACGGATGATGTCCCGGAACCATGCACTGCGTTGATCGAATATCCGCCGGTGCTGCCGAGCGGGTAATCTGCCTCATCATATCCTGCGTGGAAATAATAGTCCCAGGGCTGATATTCATCCGGATATTTTTTGCCCTGAAATGCGGGACAGTTCAGCGTCGTGGGCGCGATGTACGATCCCTGCTCCAGATCCTGCGCCCAACTGATGTAGAAGGGAAACCTTCCGTCCTGATCCTGGGTACGGATCCGAAGTCCGATCCCAATCTGGTGGAGATTCGAGAGGCAGTAGGTGCTCCAGGCCCGGTCGCGGGCTTGCCGGACCGCCGGCATCAGCAGGGCGGCAAGGATGGAAATGATGGCGATGACAACGAGGAGCTCGATGAGGGTGAAGCCGCCGGTTCCGCGTTTTTCGTCAACCGAGCGCCGTGTTTCACTCATTGCGTTCATTTCAGAAGAAAATAGACCTATTTCAGGAATATGACGAGGGTTTTCAAGCCGAAAACATGGGGAACCATGGCTGGGCACTTGGTTGGACGTCCAGGTTTCGGGTTTCTGTTCGGCCTTCGGCCACGGTGTTCGATTCTCGGGGCTCGCGGCCGCAAATTGCACGGCTGATTGAGGTGTACTCAGAAACAAAGTTTCAGGGCTGCCACAAATCGCGCCGCGCCATCGAAGTTTTCAGGTACGAGAGTCCCCCCTTCGTCACGAGCTTTGTCGAAAACAGGACCGACGAAGCTCCCGACGAAGGGAGAGATTCTCAAACAAGGTTTACGGGAGCAAGGTTGGTCAGAAAATGTCGAAAATCGAAGGTCGTGATGGACATTCGAAATTGAGCATTCGATATTCGACATTTCTGTGACCCGAACCGTGGGATCCCCGTGCTACGCAACCTTTGCCACACACACTCGAACCTCGCACTCGTCCCTTTCCCGAGGCTCTGCATACGGGTCACACCCGTGCCACAAAAACGGCCGGTTCCGCGCTTTCGCGTGGAACCGGCCGGGTAATTCAATTTCGTTGATGTGCAGTCTTATCGACGGCGCATCCGAAAGGCCACGATCGTCATGCCCAATCCGATCAGCGCGATCGAGGAGGGCTCGGGAATGACATCGCCGGTGATGGTGAGGGCATCTGCACCATATAATTGCCCATCTACATGTCCGGCACTTCCTACTTTGCGGAATCCGAATCCAAGGCGTTCACCAGGCAATACCAAAATGTCCTGAAGACCGGATTCGGCGCCCAAATCAAGCGCCTGGTCACTGGTGTCGCCGCCACTCGTGAACGAATACAATGTCGCGTAAGGAGCGCCGGACGCATTGTAATGAATCACCTGTGCACGAATCCCACCCGTGGTATCGGTCGCATCGAGTACAAGCGTGCCATCGAAACTGTAAAGGCCACCGGCCAGCGGGGGAGCCGGCGTGAAAATCATGGTCGCGTCCGCTTGATTTCCATCAGACAAGAGTGTCGGCTGCGTTCCATCTTGCGCCGGTCCGTCCAGAAACGCCTCACTCGAACCTACGCCACTGGTGGATTCCCAGCGCATTCTCGCGGAACTCCACTGCTGCGTGCGCATGCCAGAGTAGTTTCCCCACGGACTGTTTCGGTGGTGCCGCCAGGTAGCTCCGCCGAAATCTTCGAATCCCGGATCAGGCTCCTGGCCATCCGCCACGCCGATATCCGGTCCGGAGAACCAAGGCACCTGGTAGGCGTGGATCGTAGCACTCGCCTGACTCGCTATGCACAGCCCGGCGATCGCAATTATTACTTTCAAAGCATTCTTCATAATTTACCTCTCTACTGGTTCGATGTACTTCAGTCACCAATCAACGCGTCAAAAAAACATATTTCAAGGACACGCCACCTGCCGACACATACGCTAGCAAGAGCCCGGCACACAGTCCAGCACTATTTTGGAGCATTTTGGAAATTTCCGGACAAATTATTCGATTTCCCCGACTTTTTCGGATTTGTGGGGACTGGGACTGGAATTGGGGACCGGGATTGGACCCCCTTTCTCATTTTCGCACCTCCTCATCTCTCCTCTTAATCCCTCCTCCTCATCGAGATTCATTTGGCCGGAATGTCGCTGACACTGTCGCTCCGATGTGGTCCATTCCAAGTTGACCTTCTAGGCCCAAGTTACTCAGAAATTCGACATTTGAAATTCGGTATTCGGGTTTCATTCGTCATTGGGTATTTCGTCATTCGTAATTATAAGTAG
>CAUZEO010000203.1:0-9675 GCA_963578625.1 Kiritimatiellia bacterium
CGGTACGGAACTTGGGGTGCCATTCCAGGGTCCACAATTCCTTCAGCCCGACCCGCCGCGCGCTGCCGTCACAGAAGAGCATGTTGATGGCCCGGTCATGGCGGTCCAGGACATATAATTTCAAGTTTTGCCCCCATCCGCCGGGTTCAATATGGTCGAATGCCGGCGGCGGCGAATCGCCGTGCAGCGGCAGGGGCCCCAGCCAGGCGCCGTCTCCCAGCATGGGCACCTCCTCGGCCCGTTCCACCAGAAATCTAGATTGCCATGCGTTCTTGTCGGGATCGGCACCGTAATACCAACCCCCGCCCTTTGGACTCGCGACCCACCCGTTTTTTCCGTAGCTGGACATGTAGTTCGCCAGCGGACCGAATCCGCCGGTAAGCGTGTTCCATGCATGGAAGGTCGAGCCGCGACGCGGCGGCCCGGGATACGGAAAACCGGGAGGACGAATCGTCGGCGCCCGCGGACAGAGTAACACCCGATTTTCTTCGTAATAGTTGCGCAGCGTGTGCGGCCAATACCCATCGAGCCCGTTGAAATCCGCGGGTTCAAATTCTCCGTCGCGGTCCGAATGGTACACACTGAAGAAGAGACCCCACTGATGGAGGTTGGACTTGCAGTACGCGTCGTACGCCCGATTTTGGGCGCCCTTGAGCGCCGGGAGCAGGAGGCTGGCCAGGATCGCGATGATGGCGATTACAACCAGCAGTTCGATCAGGGTAAACCCTGCTCGCGGCCGCAGTCGCCTCCTGACCCGTTCAATGATTCCGGTCCCAACAGTATCAGATCGTTGCATAACAGTGCCAATATTCAATATAACTCTACGCTGATTCTCAAAGCAACAATAAAGCAACCCGGGCTCAATACCGAATCTCTTTGCGGGTTGATGTTGATGAGGTGAACTTTATCTTCCAAAAAAAACAGAAATTACAGCTGACTTTTGAGATCCTTATGGTAATCTTAAATTCAAGAATAGGGAATGTTTGCTCAGGCAACATCATCAGGATGTCACGAGGACATCGCCAGGGGCCGGATTCGCATTGATTGTTTAGGATCAGCCGTTCTTCGGAGGCGGCTTAACGAAAGAGGAAAATCCCATCAGACGACTAGCGTTGATCCTTTCCAGCTTGTTCATTGCGGGGGCGATATCTGCACCCGCCCAACCGCGACTGCAGATCCAAGCCCATACGAGCTCCGGGGAACATTTCAGCCGTCCCGCTACGCAGACATACGACGACTCCGGCATGTCCGGGGATTCCGGGCCGGCGGACGCGGCGAACGATACGCACAGCAATAATTACAACGAAATGACGATTCTGAAAGGCGCCACCAGTGCTGAGGATGGTTTCGATCCTCCTCCGCATTACGTCGAATACGACCTGGGCCAAAGCCATGTCCTGACAGACCTGCGCCCGGATGACTATAAAAAATGGAGTATATTATGATGAGAGTATCATTTCTGTCTGTGAGTTGTGTTGCGTTTGTGGGTGTGGCCCTTTCGGCCAACGCCGCTTTTTTGCCCGCTGAATCGCGCGGATTCATCGGCGATACGGGATCGGGATGGGACACGACCAGTGCGGTCGCTATCTCGGCCAGTGATGCGAGAGACAATCCTGGCTCCTGGAAAGGGTCGGCTATTTTTGCCATCAACGGAAACGGTGTAGTGGGCGGAGGCACTCTCCCGGAACATGAAGGGGTAGACGGTGATCATTGGGGCTGCCCTCCTTGCGACTACTCGTCTGTAAACGACGGGAAAGCGGCTTGGTGGAATGACAACCACACTGGGGACTTTGATGATGACACCCAATGGGTGTCTGTCACGCCGGCTAATTGGGGGTTAAATCTCCATGCTGCCGCAGCGACGGATGCTAAGGTGACGCTGCTGTTTTCGTTTGACCAGGCCTATGCGCTTAACGAGTTGCACATTTACAACGGAGGGGGAAGTTTCCCGCCGTACAACAACACTGGAATAAACGGAGGCGAGATTCTGGTCAGCACGGTCAACAGTGACAACCGGGCCGATTGGAATAGCGTAGCGTGGAATACCAGTGACGGAGCCATTCAGATGACTCCTGCTGTAATTGATGGTGTGACGAACGATCCGAGCAGTGTGGATGAGTTTGTGGATCTGGAAGGCATCGAGGGACAATATGTGTTGCTCTCGGTGACGAGCAACCACGGTTCGACATGGGGAATTGGCGCGGGCGAGTTCCGATTCTTCACAGATTCCGATCTGCCGCCGGAGCCTCCTTCGAACACGGAAGCCTGCTGTTTCACCGACGGGAGTTGTGTGAACATGATCGACACGGACTGCGTGACGGCAGTCGGCGTCCCGCAGGGAACAAACACCAAATGCTTTTTGACCATCTGTCCCCAGCCTCCCGAAGGGTGCTGCTTCGGGAACGGAACGTGCGACGACATCGATCCCAGCGACTGTGTGCTGATGGGCGGTACCCCGCAGGGATCGGGGATCCTTTGTGCCGGGGCAAACTGCGAGGTCCCCACCGCCTGCTGCCTGCCGGAGGGCGGTTGCGAGAATCTTCTTGTGGCCGATTGCGCTGCTGCCGGCGGAATCGCACAGGGGTTCTTCACCGACTGCGGCAACACGACGTGCCCGCAGCTGGAAGCCTGCTGCTTCAGCGATGAAACCTGCAGCGACATCCTCAACACGGCTTGCGACGCGCAGGGCGGCTCCAGCGAAGGACCGGGATCAACCTGTGCAACCGCGTCCTGTACGCCGGCCACCCCAGAGGCGGCCGACAATGTCATGGTCATCGGAATCGAGGACATAGAGGGTCGTGTCTACACCCTCGATCGAGCGACCAGCCTGAACCCGGACTGGGCCGGCGTGCCCGGATATATCGTGGGTGACGGCGGCTCCGCGGAACTGGTCGGAGCCCGGGATGATCCCCACGCCTACTATCGCTACAACAGCGATGCTTCTATTCCCGCTGAGTCGCGCGGATTCATCGGCGATACGGGATCGGGATGGGACACGACCAGTGCGGTCAGTATCTCGGCCAGTGATGCGAGAGACAATCCTGGCTCCTGGAAAGGGTCGGCTATTTTTGCCATCAACGGAAACGGTGTAGTGGGCGGAGGCACTCTCCCGGGACATGAAGGGGTAGACGGTGATCATTGGGGCTGCCCTCCTTGCGACTACTCGTCTGTAAACGACGGGAAAGCGGCTTGGTGGAATGACAACCACACTGGGGACTTTGATGATGACACCCAATGGGTGTCTGTCACGCCGGCTAATTGGGGGTTAAATCTCCATGCTGCCGCAGCGACGGATGCTAAGGTGACGCTGCTGTTTTCGTTTGACCAGACCTATCCGCTTGGCGAGATGCACATTTACAACGCAGGGGGAAGTTTCCCGCCGTACAACAACATTGGAATAAACGGAGGCGAGATTCTGGTCAGCACGGTCAACAGTGACAACCGGGCCGATTGGAATAGCGTAGCGTGGAATACCAGTGACGGAGCCATTCAGATGACTCCTGATGTAATTGATGGTGTGACGAACGATCCGAGCAGTGTGGATGAGGTTGTGGATCTGGAAGGCATCGAGGGACAATATGTGTTGCTCTCGGTGACGAGCAACCACGGTTCGACATGGGGAATTGGCGCGGGCGAGTTCCGCTTTTTCGAGGGCCAGGCTCCCGCGACCACGCTCTCCGCCATTCAGACAGTCTCTATGGGTAACCCGACCGGCATGGCCTTCAACAGCGTTTCGGGAACCCTCTACGAACTCGAACGGGCACTGAAAATGTTCGGCGCGGGCCAGCCCAACGTGAATGACGCCACGTTCGAAGGGACCGGGGCGTTCGTCACCGGAGACGGCGACATGCAGTCCCTGTACGATCCGGACGGCTGGGACTCCGATACCTACTGGTACCGGGTGGTTCCGAAGTTGTGAGTGAGAACGGACGGTAACAACCTGGCCGGAGTTCAAGGAGCATTGGGCCGGCGTGCTCACGAAGAGGAGTTTGTTGAGTACCAGCAGCGGGTGGCGCATCGGGGATCGGGCTGATCAGAACGTCACGTCCCCGAAGTGCGGTCAACCCGACAATGACAGACGTTTGCATGATCCTTCCCCGATGAATCGGAGCATGCGCCTTGCAGCCCGATGAGCCAAACGGATCTGACGTTTACGCATCGCACCTGTCCCCCATCGAAATCAATGAAGAGGGGGGACAAAGAAGAGCAACAGCAATCAGCCTTCGAGCGACCGGGTACGCTTCGCGAAGTTTCGGCGTCTTTCGAAGCGGACCGGACGGTGCGGATTGCCGGACGGGGACAACGACGCCGAACTTGACTCACCCGGTCCTGCTTATCAGGCTTCAGCTATGAAAACGCCCCTTCACACCGGTTCCAGCGGCGCGTGTCCGTGCCGCTTGAAAAGCGATTTCTTGTCAGACTGGGGCACTAATCTGAATTCACTTCGAAACCTCGCAGGTGTCTGACCAGACATCATGACCAAGTTGTAAACCCATGGAAAAATGAAACAACGATTCGAGCCACGCAGAATCCTTCGGTGCACGGTCTTGGCGTGTCTGTGCCTTGCGGGATTTATTCTTTCAACGTCCACCCAAGCCCGGGAGAAAAACAAGGACGGGAAACTCTCCTGGTATGGGGATTTGCGAACTCGATATGAAGTGGATTACGATTCGGTGAAAGCTGACGGCGCTACTGAACGGGATGACCGCCATCGGGGCTGCATTCGCGCGCGCGTCGGGCTAAACGACCAAGCCAACGAGTCCCTGAAGTTTGGAGCCCTGCTTCGATGACCCCTTTCCAAACTACGACACGGAGCCCGTGATGGCCTACGCGAACGACCCCGACTTCGCGGCGTGAGACGTGTACCCGCAACAGGCCCCGGACAGGGGCGAATTGCCACCATCCCCCTCGTCATGGCCCGATCTGGCCACACGATCGCCTCGGCCGCCCGAATACTGACCCAGGGCCGGGTTTTCCACGCTCTCCACCGGCAAGAGGTATCTTCAGGCCAGTCTCAGGCGAGTTGCCGAGAAAGGAAATTCTTATCAACTTGACATCAATAAGAACCTATGGCCCAACTGCTTTCTCGAGGAACTCTTTCCGGCCCAAACCCGCATAGTGGCCTATCATGTGTATACGATATAGGGTCAACGTTGAGGCAAGAAAAAATTAAATCATCTATCATTGGGGAGTTTTTTTCTATGTTGTCACGATCTATCAGGTTGCCACGGTGGGCTCTGCTCCTGTTGGCATTTGTTTTTTGTCAGGTTTTCGCCAGTCCGGGGCACCTTCTTGCCGCCGACACCGTGAGGGTAGTTGTCACCTTCAACGGAGAAGTCGACGATAGTCTGCAGGCCCTTGGTCTCGGCTCTGTCCGCTACCGATTTCCTCACTTGCGGATGGCTGCGGTTCGGGTCAATCCCAGCCAGCTCTCGCGCCTTCTCGCGAACCCGAGGGTGAGCACGGTCGAGACCGACGGCGTGCTCGGTCTCGACCCGACACTTGAGGGCTCCGCAACCCAGAACTCCCCGACTTGGGGCCTCGATAGAGTCGATCAGCGTGCACTGCCGTTGAACGACTCCTACACCTATTCCTTCACCGGCGAGGGTGTTGACGCGTACGTGATCGACACGGGTATCAGGCTGACTCACCAGGAGTTCGGTGGCCGTGCTTCCCACTTCTGGAGCGCCTACGGGAGCTCTGCCGATGGCCACGGGCACGGCACGCACGTCTCCGGGACCATCGGAGGAGCTACCTACGGAGTCGCCAAGGACGTGCGTCTCCATGCCGTGAAGGTTCTGGACGACGCCGGCTACGGATCCTTTTCGGACGTCATCGCCGGCGTCGTGGCGGTGACCGAACGTGCTGAACGTGGGCGCCCCGCGGTCGCCAACATGAGCCTCGGAGGATCCCGTTCCACGTCGATTGACTCCGCCGTGCAGGAATCGATCGCCTCTGGCGTCGTCTACGGGGTCGCTGCCGGCAACGAATCAACGGATGCCAGCAACTCGTCCCCGGCTGCCGTGCCAGAAGCCCTGACCGTGGGCTCGACGACCTCATCAGACCGGATGTCCTCTTTCTCGAACTACGGGAGCATCCTGGATCTATTCGCTCCGGGAAGCGATATCACCTCTGCGGTCTCGACGAGCGACACCGCAACGGACACCTGGAGCGGAACGTCGATGGCAACTCCGCATGTGGTCGGAGTTGCAGCCCTTGTTCGCGAGGCTTTTCCGGGTGACGACGCGGCGGGCGTCGGCAGCCGCATCACGGGAGACGGCACTCGCGGCATCCTCACCGGCCTCGGATCGGGTTCGGCGAACTTGATTCTCTATGCGCTGCTCGACGGCGCCGAACAACCACCCGCGCCTCCGGCGCCACCTCCCGACTGCAACAATCGGGATATCGGCTCGGGTGTTTCCATCACGCCCGGACTCACGCCGGCAGAGGTCAGCGGATCGGTGACCAGCACCCGTTCGGTCGGACACGCCTTCGAGGTCTGCCAGACGGGAACCTACACGTTCGACACGTGTAGTTCGGGCACGAGCTACGATTCCTGGCTATGCCTGATCAACTCGAATGACCAGACGATCGCAAGCAATGACGACTACTGCGGCTTGCAGTCCCAGATCTCGGCGGCGCTCGAACCCGGTGAGTATACGATCGCCGTGTCGGGGTACGGCTCCGCGGCCGGGAGCTACGCGCTCACTTACTCCGCCGGCGTGGCAGGCTGTGGCGGGGGAGACCCGACTCCCAACCCCGATCCTGATCCCGACCCCGATCCCCCGCCGAATCCGGCGCCCTCCTTCGCCTGTAACGAGCGTTCCGTGGAAATCTTCGGAGCGATCGACGTCACCGCCGTGGAAGACAACATCGTTGTGGGTCGCGTGGGACCCTTTTCGTCGGATGGTTACATGTTCGAAGTCTGCCAGAGCGGCAACTACAACTTCACCACGTGTGAGCCGACCTTGTCGGTGACCTACGATTCCTACCTTTGCGTCCTCGATCAGGACGGCAACCTCGTCGGCTCCAACGACGACGCATGCGGACTCACCGAGTTCCAGTCGTCGGTCACCGTGACCCTCGATCCGGGCTGGTATGTCATCGCCGTCTCCGGTTACGCCAATGAAGCCGGGGATTACATCCTCACCGCGAGCGCCGACGTCCATAACTGTGTCCCGTCACCGCCGCCAACGATTGATTTCTTCATGGCCATGCCCGACATCATCCTCGCCGGCGAGTCCGCGATGCTGATATGGGAGACCAGCGGGGCCGACGCGGTGTCCATCGACGGCGTGACCGGGCCTCTTCCCGTCGATGGCGAGACGACCGTCTGGCCGACGGAATCCACGGGCTACAGCCTCACCGCCACGGGCGTGGGAGGCCCCCCGGCCATGGAGATGGTGTTTGTCACCGTCGAAGCCCCGCCGGAGCTGGAACCGGTCCCCATATTCGAGGAGTACTACACCGGCAGGGCCCGAGAGGGGCGAATGCGGCGGATCGTCGCGTTCCGTTCCGTTCCGGGACTTCACTACGGGGAACTCAGTGGGCCTCCGGGAAAGGACTTCGACCTCTTCCTCGAGAAAAGGGTGAACCGTGCATGGGAGGTTGTCGCCTCGAGTACGGGTCCGGACTCCTCGGAGACGATCGAGCTGGAGATAACCGACACACGGAGATACAGGTTCAGGGTGTTGAGCAACCACGGCCGGGGACGTTACGAGTTCATTCTCCGGCGTCCTCAGTAGGAACTTGCCACCGAACCTTTCTCCAGAAGGCAATCTTTACTTGAAACGCAAAGAGACGAATTTTGGTCTCTCACCGCTGTCGTCGGCCCTGGCGCTTGTGCTTCTCCTCGGAGGGATCGTGCTCTACCGGCACGTGTCCAGTCCCCCGGAGACGAGCGGAGCACCGGAGCCGGAGGCAAACTCCGGAGGGGAACAGGCAGCCGGACCCGAGTCCGGGGGGCAGGACGTCATTGAAAACCGCGGACAAGAGCCGTCGGACCTTCTTGGCGGGCTACCCCGTGCCGTCGCTCGAAATGACGCAGCCTCCGTGAGACGATTGGCCCAGCAGACGAGAGACTGGCTCGAAGAGGATCCCAGGCGTATAGATCTGGTGGGAGGGCTGCTGGTCGATGTCGATCTGGACCAAGAACTTCGAGCCACGCTGGCGTGGGTCCTGGGTAGTCTCGACAGCGAACTGGCGATACGCAATCTGCTTGCAGCGTTGGATGCGAGTTCATACGACACGACAATACCGCGCTGGCTCGTCTACGCCCTCGGCATCTGGAATGGGGACTTGACTCGCGAAAACCGCTTCGACTTCTCCCTCGAGAGTCCGTGGGTCGTGGAGGGCCCCACGGGGCTACGCGTTCCCATCGCGTGTCGAATCGACGACGAGGATGCCGTCACCGCTCTCGTGCCCTTGCTGGAACACGAAGACCTCGAACTCCGTCGGGCGGCGATTGCCTCCAGCCGTCACTCACTATATGTTGACCGGCTGCGAGAAGCGTTCCGGCGACGGCTGCCAGTCGAATCGGAGGTCGGGAATCAGGCCGAGGTCGCGGAGGCCCTTGCCGACTGGGCCCACAGCAGCGGGGGCTCTTTGCCGGAAGCCGCCACGGTGGTCGCGGAGATCATCAGCGAGGCCCAGGTACCGGACCGCCACCTCCTGCGCCTCAAGGTACAGCCACACCTCAGGGGAGTGCCCATCGAGCCCGCTCAAATCGAGGCTTTGCAGAGAGTCGCGAGCGGTATTGACGGAGATGAATTCGCGGTTCGCCACTTCGCACTCGAGATCATCGGCTCCCAGATCGCCAACCTCGAACGCTCGCAGTCCCGGAAGTTCGCCACGCAGGAGATCCAGGACCTGCTTCTCGACATGATCACGAGCGACCCGGAGTCCAAGCTGCGGGAAACGGCCGTTCGCCAGCTCGTCGGGATCCCCGGAGATGTCTCCGCCCAGGCTCTCGTGGACGCTCTTCACCAGGATACGGCCTGGAATGTCCGTTTCGCCGCTGCGCGGGAACTGGGCGCCCTTCACACGAGTTCTTCGGCAGCCCTCGTACGCACCGCGCTCAAGAGCGCCATGCTCAACGATCAGGATTCACGGGTGCGGCAGGTGGCGCAGCGGAGCCTGGGGTCGAAATTGCCTTCCACGGACTGACTCGCCACCCACCCCGGGCGGCCGGTATCACGACTGGTTTTCTCTAGACAGAAACTGGAATCCTCGTTCGCAAAAAAAGTGCGGGACTGTTTCCACATTTCTCCGAAAAACTTGAGGGGTACACCGATCACAATGAACAGGGTTGCCTCAACCTCTTCACACCCCAATCATGGTCCCAGCGCGAGGCGCTGCTGGGGACGTATGAGCGCTGCGCAGTTCCCTACGACATTCTCGATGCCGCGGCCATTCGAATACGCTGGCCACTGTTGAAGCCGGAGCCCGAATGGATCGGCCTTTACGACCCACAGGGGGGGGCTACAGCGAACCCCAACAATTTCTCCGCGGATTGGCTCAGAAAATCAGACAATTGGGCGCCGAGATCCTCGAAGGGCATACCGTGGACGCGTTTCATGAGAGAAACGGCCGCGTCTGCGGCATGACGGCCCTGGAGAAATCTCTTGAAGCGGACGCCGTTGTCTGCACCACGTGGTCTGCCCCTGTTTTTTGGTC
>CAUZEO010000204.1:0-9615 GCA_963578625.1 Kiritimatiellia bacterium
TCGCCCGCAACCGGGAACGAACCGAAGAACTCGCGCGAGACATCAGCGCCGCGCTCCCTTTGATTTCCCTGCGATGCGTTGTCGACGAAAATGAAAAAGAGAGTGCAATTCGTGATGCAACCCTGGTAGTCCAGGCAACGACGTTGGGCATGAATGTGGGGGATCCGCCGTTTGCGCCGGCATCCGCATTTCGAAAAGGGCAAAAAGTGTACGATCTGATCTACACCAATCCCGTGACATCGACCATTGCCGCCGCGCAGGAAGCCGGTGCGCTCACGGCAAACGGTCTCGGAATGCTGCTCCACCAGGGAGTTCGAGCGTTCGAAATCTGGACCGGGACAAAACCACCCATTGACATCATGCGACACGCATTGCAAAAAGCCGCATACACATGATTTCGGATCTCTACCTCTATACGTACGTGACCGTCATGATCTTCGTGTTCGGAGCATGCATCGGCAGCTTCCTCAATGTGTGCATTTACCGGATCCCGCTGGAGCAATCGGTCGTCAGCCCACCGTCCCACTGTTTCGCCTGCGATGCACGCATTGCCTGGTACGACAACATCCCCCTTTTCAGCTACCTGATTCTCCGGGGCGCTTGTCGCCGCTGCAACGTTTCCTATTCTGCGCGCTACTTTCTCGTCGAACTTCTCACCGGGTGCCTGTTCCTCCTGGTCTGGCTCCGGTATGGAGGCAATTCGGAGGGGATCCTGCTTGATCCCCGGATTCCCGTTTATTGGGTCGTTATGTCCGGACTGATACTTGGAACCTTCGTGGATTTTGATCATTTGATCATTCCAGACCGGGTGACCATCGGCGGAATGATTACGGGCGTTTTTTTCAGCCTTTTAGTGCCGTCATTGCACGGTGTTGATCTGCTGTTTTCGGCCGCTATTTACTCGTTGGTGGGTATGGCCGCAGGGTTTGGCATATTACTACTTGTAGCGAGGCTTGGGCGCAGGGTGTTCAAGCAGGATGCCATGGGTTTCGGTGATGTTAAACTTCTGGGGGCGGTTGGGGCATATATGGGATATAAGGCCGTTTTCTTCGTGATCCTGATTTCGTCTTTCACGGGCGCAGCAGTAGGCTTGACGTTAGTTCTGGTGAGGAGTAAAGGATGGCAGAGCCGCATACCATACGGACCTTATCTTGCGCTGGGTGCAGTTCTTTGGATACTGTGCGGCGATTTGCTGTGGGACTGGTATATCGGCTTGCTCGGCGGGAGTGTACTACAAGATCAGAGGGAATTATTGTAGGGTAGTGGAAGGTCGTAGGCTTGCATTCGTATTCCAAATATATCCCTCTTTCAAATGTACTAAATGTACAGATTGTTGAGGAGGGGGCACCATGAAGGGAAAAGTCAAATGGTTCAACGCCAAGAAGGGTTTCGGTTTTCTTGTCGTTGACGAGTTCGAACAGGACATTTTCGTACACTATTCCGTGATCGATGGCGGAGGATTCCGCACGTTGGCGGAAGGGGATGCAGTCGAGGTTGATATCGGGGACGATGGGAAAGGTCCTCGTGCCCGCCGCGTCGAAAGAGTCGAGGTATCCTGACATTTTATGAATCCCATTGAGGGGTATCAAAAGGCTCAAACGTTGCCGGACCCGGAAGTTCCGGAGGGATCTGGACTGCCCAGGCGCGCTGTTGGGGCCACTCCTTCCTTGCGTTTCTTGCGCGGGTAGGCATAAATACTCGCTTTCTTTTTGGAACCGGAGCTACGGGTATGGCGGAAGATTCAAAAAATACAGTGCGAGCGGAGCCAACCGCCGTCCACGTGGGCCACGTGGAGGAGGTGGCGGACTTTCTCAAGAAATACGGGCCGTCGGTCGTCGTGGGAGTATCGGTGGCGCTGGTTGTTTACATCGCGATCCATATTTATCGCGGGTATCGAGCGGATGTCGGTGAACGAGCGTCCATGGAGCTGGTGGTTGCCGATGATGCAAGTGACTTCCAGTCCATCGTGGACCAGTATGCGAATACTTCCTCTGCCCCGGCTGCGATGCTGGGAGTAGGCGCGGAGAATTTCGCCGAGGGAAATTACGATTCTGCTTTCGAAACCTACGCCGCGTTCGAATTGAAATTTCCGGACCACCCAATGGTCTCCGCGGCGCAGATCTGCAAGGCACAATGCCGGGAGTCGAGCGGCCGCCTGGACGAAGCCATTGAATTAATCGACTCATTCATTGCTGAATCCGAAGGAAGCTACCTGATGCCGTTTGCTCTGATGTCCAAAGCCCGTTGCCAGGAACAATTGAAAGACTGGACGGGCGCTCGCACTACCTACGAAGATCTTATCGTCGGCTACGCGGAAACTTCGTGGGCTGCCCAGGGCGAGGGGCACCTCAAGCTCATGAAGCGAAAAGAGCGGGCCGCCCAAATCCCCTGAACTCGAGGCTAGGGGAGCAATCCCTCGTGATCCGGCACTTCCGACTCCTGAATCAGGAGAGCGCGTGCGCTGATATGAGGGCCGGGAAACATCTCCAGGAGGATTGCGGTCTGGTCGTCCTGATCAAACATTTCGCAGAATGCCTGGTACGCCGAGCGGCTGTACGTAATAACCGACTCAAGTTTACATGACTCTGCATCCTGTACGACGAAGACAAGGGATTCATCGGTGGAATCTTCAGCGTTGAACAAAAGCGCCTTGTTTGTCGGATCCACCTCATCGATATTTTTGGTGTATATAAGGTATTTAATGTATTCAATCACGCGCTCGTCCAAGCCTGTCTCGCGCAGAAAAATTCTCTCCACCATCTCAGTGCGGGTGAACACAAGGTGAATTTCCGGCATGGTGACGTCGTCGGGAACCAGGCCGGACATTTTTGACACCGTTTCCCGGAACGATTCCGCGCCGGAGTCGTACAGATTCTCCTCGGTAGGAAGCCAATAAATGAACAGTTTGCGCGATGGATCGCAGTAAAGCAGGGGCTTGTCCACGCGGAACGAAAAATCGCAACCGAGGCAGGTCACCCCGTTCAGTTTGTTCTCCATCAACGCCTCGCGCAGTGGCGGATCGCTCACGACATTGATGGAATCGAATAGCGTAACGTCCAGTTCGTTACTGCATTTCGGGCAAGAAATCTGGTATCTAAGCTCTTGTGACATTTTCTAATCTCTCTGATCTGCAAAACGGTAGCCTACCTGCAGGGGCGGGTCAACGGCTCCTTGTGGCACGCTGGTTTCATGCCAAATCAGGGACTTGCCATTCCTTGGGGAGTGCCTTATATTGATCAGCCTTTCGGGAAGCTCCCGAATCCATACGTACAGGAAATATTCAAAAAAATGGGAATACTCGACAAATTATTTAGTTTTCGATTCGCCGTGCCGGCAGCCAAATCTGGGGGCCCCCGATCGTATGTTGTCGATGCCATGGGGTCGGACAGGGGCAAGCAACGTCGTGAGCGAATGGCACCTGGCGAACAGGTGAAATTTCTGCAGCGACTCGCACGCTTTACCAAACGCGAGGTGTTGACGGTCTCTGTTCTCCTGGAAGGAAAGGAACTACGTGCCGTTCAGCAGGGCGGGGACTTCCAGGGACTGCGCGTATTTTTCGAGGCGAGTTCCGGTGAGGTCGAGACCAAGGTGGTCGATCTGGTGAGGGAGTATCGGCGAGACGGTGATGTGACGGTGATCACGGACGATGCCAGTCTGGAAAAATCGGCTGGCGGCGCGGGCGCAGAGGCCATGAGGTTGTCTACGTTCGTAAAGGCGTGGGACGCAGTACCCGGCGGCGGCGGATCTTCTTCCAAACCGAATCGAAACGGACGACGCCAGCGATCCTCCAGGCGGCGCCAACAGCCGCAGCAGGAGCGCGCATCCGTCCAGGGCGGCGGTGACACCGTGCGGGATATGATCGACCTCGTGGAATAACGGGATTGGCGTCAGCCTGACGCCGACTCGTCGAAAGTAACCCGTGCGATGTAGGGCAGTTCGCGGTAGCAACTGTCGAAGTCGAGTCCGTACCCAACCACGAAGCAATCCTCGATGGTAAATCCGGTGTAGTTCGCGGCAAACGGAACCACCCTGCGGCTCGGTTTATCCAGCAGAACGCAGGTTCGAATGTTTGCGGTACCTTTCGCGACAAGCCGGTCACACGCGAATTTCAACGTCCGGCCGGTGTCGAGGATGTCGTCGATCACAAGGACATCAGCCCCTTCGACGTCAACGGACAGGTCCTTTTGAACTTCCACCTGTCCGGACGATTCCGTGCCGCTCCCGTAGCTGGACAAGGTCATGAAATCGATCCGTGGATGAATTCCGTGAAGATAGAGCGCCCGCACAAGGTCCGCGAGAAACATGAAACTGCCGCGCAGGATCCCGACCATCACCAGATCGTCCGCGCGGCAATCGTCAACCATCTCCGTGACCAATTCGTCGACGCGTGCCCGGATGCGGCTTTCGTCTATCATGATTTCGTTGACGTGATGAGAGGGAACCGCCTCCTGCAATCTCCGGTTGATTTTCATGGCTGACGACTCTACCAGTGTTTTTTCTCTGATTGAAAGACACTTCCGCCCTGACTCCGTTCTTGCATTTTCCCGGTTGTTGGGGGTAGGGTCTGCGCCTGTTCTGAACGCCGGGAATTGCAGACGTGTCACATGAACCGTTACGACCCATCGTCGAAACCCGTTCTATAGAAGGAAGGCTTTTTATGAAGATTTTGGTACAATTCCTGTTTATCGTGGCTGCCTCGGCACTATTCATTTCGATAGCGGGAATGTACGGATGTAAGACCGACTCACCCGAAAGCATCGTCCGCGAAGTGAATCTCTCTATCGGCGGATTCTACCGGCACCCGACCGGCGATAATTTCATGGTGCCCAGGACTTCGGGTCAGCCGATTTCGAGCATGAACCTCATTCAGAGCGGAGATCAACTCAATGCGTTTGATAATCACGGGTTTCTTTACCAGGGCACCATCGGCCGGGTTCTCGACGGATCGCAGGCCAGTATCACCTTGCAGGGGCAGAGCACCGCAGGGAACAATGCAACCATTAGTGGTATCGTGGTGGTGAGCGGCAATACCGCCACGATGGAAGGGACCTGGCTCGAGGATGCCCTGGCTTCCCCTGTGTTTGCGCAGGCGCTCGTACCGACAAATGCGCCCGCCCAGTCACCGAACAACGGCGGTGGCGGAGATGTCGGCGTCTCCCCTGCCTCGACGACCCTCGATGCAGACGGCGGCACCCAGACCTTCTCCGCCAGCGGCGGGTCCGGCGACTTCACCTGGTCCCTGCTCGATTCGGGACTGGGCACGATCATTTCAGTCTCCGGAAGCCGCAATGAGTCTGCAACCTATTCCGCGCTGGCAGTCGGTACCCAAACCATTACCGCGCGCGATTCCAGGGGCGACATCGATTCTTCCACGATCTCTCAGACAACAAGCTTGAGCGGTCCACCCCTGCCTTAGCCCTGCTATTTCAGTATACCCAGTTCCTCCAAAGCCTTGATGTCTTCGGCGGTCAATTGATCTACCGGGATCTGGCCGATTCCCGCCGGCATCGCGCCGGCATCGGGCTGATTGAGGTTCTGCTGCCCCTCCATCGGCGGTAAGTAGCCTTCCCGCACGAGCTGATCATCCTGTGCCTTTGTCAACTCAACCGGTAGCGGGGGCAACCCCTGTCGGATGACTTCCATGTTGTAATCTTCCAGCCTGGCCCGGAGTTCCTCCTTGGTGTATTTCGGCGGGTTCGCGAGTGCCTCTTTTTTGAGCCGAACGGCTTCCCGAACCTCCTCAAGCTTCTCTGCTCTCCGCGCCTTCCGACGAGACCGATAGCTCGTCGCCTTTGTTATGCCCGGCTTCGCCGAAACCACCTTATTCTGGCCCTTTTGAGGCTTAGCGCCCTTGGGGCGGGCCTTCGCCGATGCCTTTGCAATCTGGTTGGTAAGCGTGATAACAGCGACTTCGCCCGCCTTTTCCAGGATGACCTCTTCAAGCTCATAGTTTACCGACACGACCTTGACCCCATCGTCATTGGACTCGCCCTCGTGAAGGAGAAAGTGTGACTGGGTTGCGTTGTCCCAGATGCCGACTTCGAGCATGCCGCCTTCCGGCTTATTGATGCCGAAAACCCGCATCGTCTTGGCAAAGGAATCCTCCTGCGCCTTGGGTGGCGGTTCCTTCACTTCAACAGGTTCCGGGGGAGGCACTCCAAACGGCTTTCGGCTGATGATGATCTGGTACCTGGAAAACCCGTCGTCCACATCCGCCGATCCGAAACTTTCCGAAACATCAAGGGTCGCTACGAGAATCGCCGGCAAGACCATCCTTCCGAATTTCTTGAGTGGGTTCATCATTGGACTACCTCATTGTTCCTTCCCTTTCCACGGGCGCGCAAAATCTGTTTCGCCCGATTTTCGGTCTGGGTTGGCTTGGGTTGTACTTTGTTTTTTTTCACTTGCCGGATGTTCTGCTTTTTCTGCACAGGTTTTACGCCGCGAGGCGGATTTTTCTTCGGAGGCGGTTTCTGGGCACTTTCCTTAAGCTCCATCGTAGCCGACATGCCGTCTTTACTCAACGTGGCAACCTCTTCGACAATGTCCGCGGAGAGCAGTTCGATCCCATCCACGGCTGCGCCGCCAAGTGAAACCATGACCGTTTTCATATTTTTGAGATCCCACAGCGAGGCTTGGATCGGTTCCCCTTCCGTCTGTGCTACCGAGTAAAGGCGGTAACTTTCCGCCCAGGGCGGCGCTTCCGCCGCGGGTGGCGGCGGAGGCTTTTCCGGCTCCGGCGGCGGTTCACCAAACGGCTTTCGCTCCAGGATGATCTGATATCGCGCGAATCCGTCCGCTGTCGTTGCCGCGACTGACCCGGTCGCGGTCGCCAGCACAACCATCAATGTTAAGAGAATTTGGCCCATTTTTCTTACATAATCTCTCAGTACGGCATCAGTTGGATCGTACTGGGATCATGATCTTTCGTCAAACCGCCCGTCGGTGTACCATCACGCCTGCTTTTCAAAGTAGACATGGATCACGACCCAAACGTTGTAAAAAGCCTCCAGAATTCCCGGATTAAGGAGATTACGAAGCTACGGAAGCGCTCCTGCAGGGATGAACGGGGCGTCCTCGTCATCGAGGGATATCGTGAAGTATTCCGAGCGTTGGAAAATAGACATCCGGTGCACGATCTCTATTTTTGCCCGGAGTTCTTTCAGGGAGAGAATGAACCGGCCCTGCTGCAGCGCGCACGCGATGCAGGGTGCCGGTTGATCGAGTGTTCCGCCCCCGTATTCGAGAAAATCGCCTACCGCGATCGCCCGGAGGGGCTGCTGGCGCTCGGCAGTCAGGTCGGGAGAGAATTGTCCGATATGCCGCGCCGCGCCGATTCTCTCTTTCTCGTGGCCGAAGCAATAGAGAAGCCCGGGAATCTCGGATCTATCCTGCGCTCCGCCGACGCTGCCGGTGCGTCGGGAGTCATTGTCTGTGACCCCAGGACCGATCTCAACAACCCGAACACAGTTCGCGCAAGCATCGGCACCCTGTTTGCCGTTCCGGTCGCCCAGGCCGACACGCCGGGCACGATCGATTGGTTGAAAAATAATAATATTCGGATCATCATTGCCTCCCCGGATGCGGCGCGAAACTACACCCACATCGATCTGCGCGGTCCAGTAGCCCTCGTCGTAGGTACTGAACAACTCGGGCTCAGTAAAAGCTGGATCGATCATGCCGATGAATCAGCAATGATTCCTATGTACGGTCAAGTGGACTCCCTGAACGTGGCAAACGCCGCCACCCTTCTCCTCTTCGAAGCCGTCCGCCAGCGGAATAGTAAGTAGCACGGGTATCCGACCCGTGTAGCGGAGCTCAACCAGAACCAAGGAAGTAGAGAAAGCTGGCGGAGGGGGAGGGATTCGAACCCCCGGTACCCGTGAAGGTACACATGATTTCGAGTCATGCGCATTCGACCACTCTGCCACCCCTCCATGGGGAAAACTAAGGGCACTGGAGAATGTAGCTGGATCGGCCCTCTCCTGCAACCCCGCGATATCGCAGCAAGATTCGGGTGGATGCTCGAACGTCGTGGGGTAAAGTAGCCGCATGCCTTCGGACTACCACCGCATCGAGAGCGCCATTGCCTGGATTTGTGAGAACCGGGCCCAGCAACCATCGCTCCACGAACTGGCCCGACACCTGGGTCTCAGCTCCTTTCATACGCAACGGCTCTTTAGCAGGTGGGCCGGCGTCAGCCCCAAGCGGTTTCTTCAATACCTCACCGCGACACATGCAAAGTCATTGCTTATGCGCTCCGATTCGGTGATGGACGCATCGCTGAACGCCGGGCTCAGCGGCCCGGGAGGTTTGCACGATCTGCTGGTTGCGATTGATGGGGTGACACCCGGCGAATACCGGACGATGGGGCCGCATCTCCGAATCCATTACGGCATTCACGAATCCCCCTTTGGACACTGCCTGATCGCGTGCACGGAACGCGGTCTATGCGCGATGCATTTTTTGTCTGATCGTCTCGATGAGGATCCAGTAGACAAACTGCGTAGCGCGTGGCCCCGCGCTGAATTGGAGGAGGCTCCCTCCATCACCCAGCGCTTTTGTGATCTGGCATTTCCCCGAAAGGAAGCGGGCAAGAAATGCGCCGTGAATCTAATGGTGCAAGGGACGAATCTTCAAATCAAAATATGGGAAGCGTTACTGCGGATTCCGCCGGGTCGTGCCGTCACCTATCGTACCGTTGCGGAGTCCGTGGGAAGTCCTCGCGCTGCGCGTGCAGTGGGCAACGCGGTTGCGGCAAACTCGATCGCTTACCTGATTCCCTGCCACCGCGTCATTCGCGCCAACGGAGTGGTCGGAAATTACCGCTGGGGACAAGAACGGAAGCGGGCAATGTTGGGATGGGAAGCGGCGCAGGCGGTTCAGGGCTTGGATGAGAATTTCAAGGGTTGAAGGACCAAACTCTCGTCGTTGGCTGAGGGAACGCTGTTTTTCAAACTTTGGCGTGAACTTCATCGCAAACTATGGCGAGACAAACTACCTCGAGAACGTGGCCTTCGGCGGTCTCCGCTTCGCTCCGGCTGTCGTGAACTACTTCGCCTTGGCTGTTTTCGAGTGTTCGATGTAGTTCGACAAAGTTCACCAGACAGTTCGTTTCGGTTCGGTTCACTACCGCCGAAGGCCACGTTCACGGGGTCGTTAGAAAGCACCGAAAAGTGCTCTTAAGCGCTATTCCTGTCGGACCATGGGATTTTGACCATTTGGAAGTCCAAGCTCCCGAAGCCGACGGCGGACCGTGGTTCTTGCTTCACACTATCCGTCCCTCCCGAGTAGTCTACGCCCGTCATGGATACCACCCCAGAACTGATGCAGGTCCGTCCGTATGGTTCCTGGCCTTCCTCGATTACATCGGAGTTGATGGTTGAGGACGCGATTCATATCGGACAGGTCAAGACGGACGGCGACTGCGTTTACTGGATCGAAGGGCGGCCCTCTGAACAAGGGCGAAGCGTGCTGGTGCGGCGCGGTCCCGATGCCCGTTGCGAAGACATTACGCCTCCTGATTTCAGTGTTCGTACCCGCGCGCATGAGTATGGAGGAGGTGACTTCTTTGTTCACCATGGGATCATCTTTTTCTCCAATGACAAAGACCAG
>CAUZEO010000205.1:0-9443 GCA_963578625.1 Kiritimatiellia bacterium
GCCCACGGGCAGGCCGAATGGACCGTTTCCCTCGATGGTGTGGACCAGTCCCTCCCGCTGCAGGTCGGCCACGAACCCGAGGAGAGCGTCGAGGCTCGGTTCCAACCGTTCGTCGGCGTAGTTGACGACCATGGTGGGGAGATGAACGAACGAATCGTGCCAGACCGCGTGGTAGCCGGTGCGCCGGCGCAGCCCGGTGAGCTGCCCGGCCAGGTAATCCCGGAATCCCGAACGCGGGTCATGCACAAAGAGCTCCCGGTAGCCCCCATTGTAGTGCGCGCCGGTCACGCTGATCACGCGCCATTCCGGATGCTCGAGGGTGATGGGTGATGCCGTCGATGTCGCCCAGCCGAACCACAGGGTGATTTGTACGCCGGCCGCCTCGGCGGCACGGCAGAGGTCCGCCAGCGCCGGCTCGCCGCCGAACCGGTCTGCCACCCGGTACTCGAGGGTCACACAGTAGTTGTTCGTCTCCTTCTCTTCGCTCAAGTCATTGACCCACGGCGAAGCGATGAAGGTCCGGCGAATGCCCAGCGCGGCGACACGCGGGACGAATTCCCGGCCCAGCCAACGGAAGTGATCGGCAGGATCGGGCGGAAGCAGGTGCGCGCGCATGCGGTGATCGTACGCGAAATGATACGCGGCTTCCGGGACCGGCTCCTCGGCACGGATCCCGTACTGGGACCGGTAGATGTCGGCGGCGTAATCATGTACGTCGGTCCAGATGTTCCGTCCCTCCGTGATGTCCAGTGCATGCGTTGGCGCATGAAAGAGCACCCGCTTGGCGGGCGTCTCGAACTCGTTGGTCAGCGCAAAATGGATCTCGTCGAAGTGAAGGATCAGGTCGCTGTCTTCCCGCTTGTCCACCAACCCGCGGATGTGCTCCATGCGCGCGTAGAAAACGGCCAGGGCCCCGGCATCTGCGAACAGGTAATCAAACCACTGCATGACGCCGAACCGGGGGCCGGTTTCGTACGAGACGCTACCCGGCTTGAGACGCTCCCCGTTCAGTCCCCGCCGGGCAACGCGGGTATCAAAGGCGCTGTTCCGCGTCGCCCGGTGCTCCGGGTGGTTGGCCTGACCCGCGGAGATAATCGTGTTCCCCTCGGCTGCGCCCCCGATCTCCCAACTGGCGCGGTCCACCACCCGGTGGACGCGTCCTTGTGTCTCATCCGGACACCGGAATCGGTACGCATACGAGAGCCCGGCAAACGGCCGCCCGCCGATCTCCGCATGGTCCGGACGGAGGACCCAATCGATGTCGGCCACGGGGGTCTTGTCGGGGAATCGGGTGACCACGCGGCGGTGGTGAAGGAGATCGGTGTGCCCGGTGTAGTCCCCCTGCTCGGCCTTGACCCGGCAACGCACGATCGTCTCGTCGTCCCGGCGGATGACATCCACCAGGGTGAAATCGCGAAACCGAAGCCCCTCGGGCGTATCGATCAGGGGGGCAATGGGAAGCCGTCCACAGCGCAACGCCACGCCACGAAGGGAGATTTCGCCCAGGCCCCGGACTCGATCGCCCTCGACCAGGAGTTCAACAATAACCTCATTTCCAAGATCGATCTTCACTCGTACACCTCCTTGCATCGCAACGTGATAACTTCGAACGGACGGAAGGTCAATTTGCACACACGGTCGTGAACCGGGACCGCCACCGGCTCATCCTCCGTCAGCCGGCACAGGGCCACTTCGGATACCGTCGCCGACGCGAAATGCAGGATCGCCCGGTTGGGTTCCGGACGCGGATTGAGCAGGCGGATGACGGCGTCACGGTCCGTCCCGGTCTGGAACGGCCGTTTCACCGAGAGGACTTCGATTCCTTCGGCCTCCAGGCGCCACCAGGCCGGCGGAGCATCGTCGGTCGACCGGTCCACCATGACGGGCGGCGACTGGTTGCGCGCACTCGCCGCGGCGGCCAGCCGCGGCATGTCGGCCAGGCCCCCGTGCGGCAACAGGCTGAGCCGGAAGTGATGCCACCCGCCGTCGCCCATGGTGCTGGTGGGCATGGGATAATCCTGCGCGTAGCGTTCCAGGCAGTAGCTGAATCCCGGCGACCGGAGCAGGGAGACCAGGATCCGGCCGTCTTCCACCCGCGCCGACGGCGTCCCGTGGTTCACCACGGCCCAGCCGGCGCCGGCCATAGCTGGCCGGGGGGCGACGAAATGGAGGGCGGGCCAGTCGCCGTTGGGGCTCCAGAGATGAGTCTCGGTCTGCTCGTAACGCGGCCGCTCCAGCCACCCCCCGGGAATCGAGTACCAGGCCGAATCGGAAGGCGACTGGACCGGGAACACGGCGCGAATGCGACGATTGATGCTCTGCCAGAACACCTCGAAGCCGAAATCCACCCGGCGGGCGTCATCCAGGAGCCGCACGGTGACGTACCAGGAAAGGGCAAATATGTTTGGGTCTTCTTCCCTCCCGAAATGCACAGACGGTTCATAGCGCCCGCCGTAATACGCCTCCTGGTACCCGGTGAATTTCAAGGCGCCGAGATACCGAGTGAACGCCGCCAACTCGTGTCGAAACGTCGGCTTTTTCCGCGTCCCCCACAGATCGCCTTCATCTTCCTCCAGGACCAGGCCCCCGATACCGATGGTTTCACCCCTCACCTCGGCCCCGGAAGCGCGGTCGGTAATCCGGTCCACGCCATGGGTTTCCAAGTGGATTTCGAGGTGCTGATTCGTGATCACTCGGGCTTCAATCGGTTGGGGGTCGCCACTCATCTCCAGGCGGAGTCGAGACCAGGCCAGCGGGGGGAGACCCGATGCCTCGATCCCGGCCTGTCCCCGGTGGGGACGGGGCGCGGCCGACGGCCCCACCGCCGCTGCCGTCCGGGGCGCAGCCGTCGGAAGCGACGGCGACCAACGATGCCAGTCGTAGACCACAGGGTAGGAGCGACCGTCCACATCGCGCGCCGCCAGGCAGGGCGCGTTCCGCCAATCCGACACCTCCAATGGAACGCGCACCGCGTCCGTACTGGACGCGGGATTGAAGGTGAGAAGCGTTTTCCCCGCAATGCTGGAATCCATCGTTGCCTCACCCACGTCCCACCCGGCCTCCCGCATCACGCGCAGTCCTTCCGCGGTCGTTGCCCGGCGAAGTTCGCCCAGGCGGTCGGTTAGCTCCTCGTAGGCTGTGTCCTGGTGCGTGCCGGTTATCGCGTCGTGAAAGAAGATCAGCGGCAACTCGAGGAACAACGGCTCCCAGCGCCGGGGATCCAATCGTCCCGGGAAGGTGGAGGCCAGCGCGGTTTCCCATCCGTAGTAGATCGCTTCACAGCGGCGGGCCTCCTGCTTGATCCCGATCCGGCTGACGTAACAGCCGGTCATGACCGGGTTGTGCTCCATGCGCGATGAGAGCTGATCGGGGGGCGGGGAATCAATGGCCCCCGCCATCGGCGCCCACAGTCCCCGGAGCATTCGGGGGGTGCCCCATCGGTAGGTCACTTCCGGATTGCCTTCCTGCCAGCACCGGAAATGATCCGTGAAACCCGTCGGCGGCAGCATTTCTTCGGAGTAGACCAGGTACTGCGCAAGATCCCCCGCGAACTGGTCGTCAGGCACCGGTTCGAAGGGCGGGTAGGTGTTGAGGGCCGGGTCCAATCCCATCCCTTCGCAGGTAGGGCATGGGCCACTGTCCAGGCCCCGGCAAGTGGGACAGGGCTGGTGATAACAGTGATCGAAGAAGTAGGTGCGGCCCGGTGGCCCCTTCCAGCAAAAGACAGTGGAGCCATCCAGACCGCGCCAGTACACGTTGTCGGGCTTCGCGTAGGACAACTCGGTAATGCCGGGCAATCCACATTTCCGGATCACCTGCGGAAACTGGGCGGAGGAGCCGAACCCGTCGGTGTGATTCGCCAGCAACGGCGGCATACCCAACTCGTCGCGACAGTACCGGACGCCGCTGGCCATGTTGCGACACAGGGTCTCGAAGCTACATAGATTGGCATCGATGATGGCCTCGCCGGCACCGTACATCTCGAACAGGCCCGCCGCGTAGAGTGTCTTGAGCCGGGCCTTCGCGTCGGGATGTTTCTCCAGGAAGGAACGCATCGTGAGCGCCTGCTCCACGGTATAGGCCCCTTCGCCGCGCTCGGCCAGGTCGATGTTGCGATGCAGGCAGAGCTCCTGGAGTTGCTGGTAGCTCAGGTAACGCCGCCCCTGGTAGACGTAGTCCCTCTCCCATCCGCGGCGCCAGATGAGGTCGAAATGATTGCTGAAATGAACAAAAACGGTTTGCACTCAGAAGTTCAATCGAAACCTTGTTGCGAAGATCGGCGATCATCCCATTGGAACGCCCGACTCCCCCCCATACTTCTCGGCGGTATCGCCTTCCGGATCGTACACAATCTCACCGTCTCTCACGAACGGCACGGCCATGCCCCACCTTCCACTGCCATCCGACTTCACAATCGGCTCGGCGCTGTACTGCGGAAGGTAGACCCGGCGGAGATTCAGGGATGTATTCGGACCGCTGCGATGAAGATTATAGCTTGTGAACGCGACGACCGTTCCCGCGGGCACTTCGATGGCGATACCGGGATCGTCCCCGGTGTAGCCAATCAAATCGTTCGCACCCTCTTCCCGCCCGTGATCGTGAATCGTGTGGCTCGTGCCCCCCCGGGAGTGCGGGAGCAGGTAGACCGTCCCATTCTCCTCGCTAACGTCGTCCAGTGGCACCCAGCAGGTAAGGTACGGCCGGTGCGAAGTATTTCGATCTCCCGATTTCACGTAGCCGGAGTCCTGGTGCCAGGCGAACGGCATGCCCTTCTCCGCGCCCTTGACGACCCACTGCTCGTGAAACAGGTACACGTCCGGCCCCAGGGCCGCCTGCGTAACCTCGGCCATCAACGGCGCGAAAATGAAACGACGGAGAAAGTGGCTCAGGCGATACTTCTTTGCAATGAAGTACCGCAGGCCGCGATGGTTGGGACCACGGGACCTCTCGTTCGCGGCATCCATCTCTGCATCGGCATACCCCATGAAGTACGAACACTCCTGGCGCAGCATCTCCAGCATGTCGTCGGGAACGATCCGCTCCAGGATCATGTAGCCTTCTTCACGGTACTGGGCCTTTTGTTCTTCGGAGATCACATGCTACATCATAACGAGATCTTCCCCTCCACAGCAAGCTCGCGAGCCAACTATAGCGGAAGTCGCCAAGACTTCCGATGTACCGACAACCACGTCAGGCTTAGGGAGAACGACCGTAGCATGGGTATCCGACCCGTGCTACGGTCCTTGGGCTCCGGAAATGCATGCGAATAATGCGCGCCATTTGTCTTGCCGGGACGGGTTACTCAGGCATCATAAACCCGTGAAGGACGGAAAGAGAACCGGATACATTGCCTGCTGGGTCTTTGCCTGGCTCCTCTCCGCATCGGCCGCTGCCGATCTCGAGGTCGTCCGGGTTTGGCCCGAAAAGCTGCTCTATGCTCCCGGCGAATCGGCGAAGATCACCGTCACCCTCACAAACGCGGCGAATACGGCGCAGCGCGCGCAGTTGTCGGTGGCGTTGGCTACGGAACTGGCCGATGAAGACGGTCTGTTCCTCGGCGACGTGGAGGTTGAAGGAGGGATGACGCGGGAGATTGTTGTGAGTCTCCCGTTGAAGAAGGAGTTCGGCCACGAGGCGATCGCCAGGCTCGAGCGGGACGGGGTCTCTTTCAGCCGCGCCCGGGAGTTCTTCACCGTCACGGACCACGCACCGCTGGTATCGCAGTATGCATTCGGCAGCGTCATGGCCTTCACGGATAACGAAATCCGGGAGCGCACGATCCCCACGTACCGCAACAACTACATCACCATGGCCGAGATCTGGATGTGGTCACCGTCCAGTTTCTGCGACTTTGCTCCGGAGTCGGATTCGTGGTGGGGCAACGAGCGGTATACGCCGCAAACCCGCTCCGCTCTCGAAACCTACATCGAGGAGGCCCACAAGCACGGCATCAAGCTGCTGACCTACATCAACCACGGGTTCTGGGGCGCACATGCGTGGGAGATCCTCCGCGAACATCCGGAGATGGCAAAGTACCTGGGAAACGGGCAGTGGTATGCGCGCTTCGACGTCGAAGATACCGGCGGGCAGACCGAAGTGGTTCCCGAGCATATGCACAGAATGTCCCTCGCCATGGCCAGCTTCGTCGATCCGGGCGCGGTGGACCGGGGAACGGAGGCGCTGATCGCGGGGATGGAGATGTGGGGATTCGACGGCGCGCGCTGGGACGGCCAGTGGAACGTGAGCGGCGACTACGGCACGGCCGATTTCTACGATATCCATGGGGACCTGAATCCCCGGTATCCCGAATCGGACCGGCATGGGGTTCGCAATGCAAAGCGATACCTGACACGTCTGCGGGATGCGAAACCCGGATTCATTCACGGCTACAATTACGGGATCCAGTTCAAGGAGGGAGCAGGGAGATTTCTGCCCGCGTTCTTCGAGGCAACCGTCGGCGACCGTGGATGGATGTTGTGGGAGACGGCGGACCCCATGTTCAGGGGACGTGAGTACGGGGGGGTGACGTGGAAATACGCGTACGAGGCGGTCAAGGACATGGCCCGGCCGGCCCGGGATGTGGGCGGCGAAATGTACACCCATGCGTCTGCGGGTACGGATGTGTTCAATGCCCACATGTGCGCAATCGTCTTCGCACACCGCGGGCATTTATCGAGTCCCACCACCCTCGGCCACTGGTACAAGTTCGCCCTGCGTTACGGGGCTTTCCTGTACGACCCCGTGCTTTCGTTGACGCCGGCCGCGGGCATCGAGGTGGAATCCGAAGCGCCGATCTGGTGGGAGGAGACCGTCTACCGGCGCCCGCGCCCGGATGGCGGCGAACAATTCATCGTCCACCTGATCAACCCGCCGGCCCAGGCGAAGGTCGATCCGAAAATGAATACCGCTCCCGAGGTGCAACGAAACATCGCGGTATCGATGCCCGTGCCGGACGGATTCAAGCTGACGTCCGCCTGGGTGTTGTCGCCCGATCCGGATACGCATGCCTCGCTTTTGAAATCGAGCGTGTCGGAAGGCCGCGCCACGGTAACGGTGCCGGAGCTGGCGTACTGGGATGTCGTTGTGTTTGAGCTCAGCCCGGCGGTTGACGGAGGCGAGGGGTGAGGAACGACAAAGCGAGGAGAATGCGTTTGGGTCCAGGTTTCAGGTTTCGGGAGGATAACGTGCTGGCAAACGATGAGTTCCGTCCTGAAACCCGAAACCTGACACCTATTCACATTGCGCTCCTCGCAGTCCTGTTCGGATGCGCCTCCCCATGCTTCGCTGCCCCTCGGTCCTGGGTCTACGAAGCCGAGTCCGGTCCACAGGGCTGGAGCGAGGTGGCGCAAGCGATCGAGGACCCGGATGCCAGTGCAGGCATGGCGCGGATTTCGTACCGTGATACCAGCCGGCACGGGCAGGTATCTTTCGCCGGTCCCATGACCATGGAGCAGCCGCCCGGCACCTACCGCGTCGTATTTCGCGCCAAGGTTGCGGACCATACAAATCTGGACCCCGTTCTTCGCCTGATGGTCTGGCAGGAAGGGCTGGGCACGGTGGCCACGCGCGATGTGAGGGCCGATGAGTTCGCAACATCCGGGGAATACCAGGATTTCGCATTGGATTTTACCCGCGCGCCGGGAGGACTGGTCTCCGTAACGGTTTACTGGATGGGCGGTTACGGGGGTTCGCCCGTTCCTCAGGGAGTAGATACCTGGATCGACAAGGTCACATTCGAACTCGAGCATGAATTCACCGCTGCCGACATCGCGGAGCGCTTTCCCGAAGCATGGAACCCTACAATTCATGAAAGACCTGCACGAGAAGGTCCATTGCGTGTGCTCTTCGTGCGGGGTCCTCTGTATGCATGGTATCGGCTCGAAGAGGCCGCGGCGTTGTTGTCCGCCGGAGACATCGCCCGCGCCAACTTTAGCATTCTGAAGGCCAGTGGCGACTATCTGATCACCGGTGATTTTCCACGGACACGGGAATCGTTGTTTCAATTCGATGTGATTGTGCTGGTCGATGTGGATGCCTACGCGCTCAGAGATCACAGGCGCCGGATGCTGGCTGATTTCGTCCGCGCGGGCGGCGGATTGCTGGTTTGCGGTGGACCCTTTGCCTATGGAAAAGGACGCTACGCAGGCACGGAACTCGAGGATGTTCTCCCCGTGCTCACCACGGGTCCATGGGATTGGAAGTTGCCGGCGGTACCCGTGGCCATTTCGCAAACTGGCGATCATCTGATTTCCGCGGGTATCGAATGGGAGCCTGCGCCGTTACTATCCTATTTTCACCAGGTGGAAGTGCGACCGGAAGCAACGGTCGTGCTGGAAGCTGGGGAGCACCCCTTGCTGGTTGTTTCCGCGATCGGCAAGGGACGAGCGGCCGCCTTGCTGGCCACGCCGCTCGGTAAAGTAGGGGCGGGGCAGACCGCGTTCTGGGATTGGCCGTCGTGGCCGCAGGCCATGGCCAACACGATCCGCTGGCTTGCCAACAGAACGTGGCAGGCCGTGCGCCTGGAAGAACCCGCACCCGGGGAGCGCAACCGGCAGCTTGTGGTGGCCGAAATGGCTGCCAACCGGCTTTCCATCCTCCATACCGTTCCGGAAGATGGAAATTCTCAACGCTCCGGCCCCGCGTCGCCCGCCGACCTCGGTCTGAGCTGGCCGTGCGAGTTGGCCCGGGATCACGAGGGACGGATTTATGTCGTGGACTATAACAACAACCGCATTGTGCGCGTTGATGATCCGGCCGGCAACGGCCTGGTTTCGCTGGGATACTACAGCGACGAGCAGCCGCCGGGCATTCCCGGCGTCACGCCCCTTGGATTCCATTTTCCCTACGGAATCGACATCGACAGCAAGGGACGGATCTACGTTTCCGATACGCACAACGCGCGCGTTGTACGGTTCGACGACATGACCGGCGCCAACTGGGTGCAGCGAGGGGATCGTTTAAAGTGGGACGCCGAGCGCAATCACTTCAAATGGCCGTTGGGTGTGGCCGTGGACGCACAGGACCGCCTCTACGTCGCCGATAGCGGCAACAATCGTCTGGTGCGGTTGGACGACGTGGGCGGCAAGGACTGGACCATATTTGACGTCTCCCCCAGCGGCGAGAAACTCGATCATCCGTCCTCCGTGGACATCGGCCCAGACGGCTCGATCTACGTGGCGGATTTCGGGAACAACCGGATCGTTCGTATGTCCGACATGACCGGCGCCGATTGGCAATCGATCGACAACCTGGACCACCCGATCTCGGTTCGCGTGGCGGACGACGGCCGGCTATACGTCGGCCTGGCCTACCGTCCCGGCCTGTACATCTACAAGTCAATCCGGGGCGATGGGCACCGGATTCTGAAAACCGAGAGCGGCCCGCGGGGGATCCTGGTGACGGATTCGCGCTGAACGGATTCTGAACCCCGCTGTTCCACCGAG
>CAUZEO010000206.1:0-9418 GCA_963578625.1 Kiritimatiellia bacterium
CGTTCCGGGATTGGGGACACGCCCGGCGTGCAATTCCAGTCGGAGTCGAACGCGACCTACCGGCTGCAGTACGCCATCCCCCCGGATTCCTCCACCTGGTTCGAGACGGGCGCGAAGATAGCCGGAGATGGAAGCATGATGACTCTCTTCGACCCCACCGGACCCTCGACCACGAGGGTCTACCGGGTGATGCTGGATCTGTAGGCAGCGTGCGGCCTTTGGCCGCGTTTGGTTGTCAATGGCCGGTTTTGGCGAGGCGGTCCGGATTTTGATCGGCTCGTCTTTCCCGGCGCCACGTGGCATGGTACGTGGTGTTGGGGCTGCGGATGGAGAGGCGCTTTGCGCTTTTTGGATGCACGAGGAATCCGGGGCGAAGCCTCAAGCATGTACTCACGAAGCGATTACACCCCAACAATTCGCAGTGATTAGTGGTCGAGAAACCCTTTTCTGAAACCAAGAATAAAGTTCTTGGCATCCGCGAGTGGAATCCTCGGTTGAAATTCCACGCCGATGCAGTATGGTGCGCTGTCTGGGCGGTTTCGGCCCTCAGCCTTGGCCATTGAGGAAAATGATGAATCGGACACGCGGAATTCTGGCATTCGCATTGGGAGTTTTCCTGATGCCGGGTGATCATGCCCGGGCGGCCTCCTACTTTGAGAATTTCCCCACCGGCAGCCACGCCGATCCGGCGACGAATTACGGGTTTTCCCAGCTTGCGGGGTCCGGCAGCCATGTTCGATCCGGTATGCAGATCGACCCGGGCGGTCTGGCGTTGTTTGGCGGCGGAGCCTGGGCCGCATGGAGTGTCGTTGGTATCGACACCGGCGTCACCGCTGTGCCGAACAAACTCACCGTATTCTCTGCCGATGTCTCCGCCTGTCCACCCGCGGATGGCCAGGACGGCACCAGTTGCACGTCTCACTGGGGCTTTTTCAATGTCAACAACTCAGTAGCCTGGGGTGGAATCGGCTGGTCCGTGACCGATGCGGACGCGGGAGCGGCTCAACACGGCTGGCTTTTCAACGCCAATCACGTCAGTCCGGGTGTCGGCGATTTCTATGTGCCCGGTTACCTGGGTACGCGGGACGCCCAGAACGGACAGCAGGAGTTGATTGTTCGCCTGGAGATCTTTGTCGACCGCTTGAACAACCTGGTCTGGGGTACCATCGACGATGGCGTTACCAAGACCACGACCCCCACGGTGCTCATCACCCAAAATGCCGACATGAACGCGGTGATTACCGGCGGGCTGACTGCCAATACCGGCTGGCAAACAGCAGAAGGGATTGATGTGGACAACATTCAAGCCATCTCCGTGATCTCGCAGGAAATCATGGATATTGTGGTCGAGGATACGGACGGAATGGAGTTCCAGTCACAACCGGGTGAGACCTATCGGCTCGAATATGCCCTCCCACCGAATACCAAGGCCTGGATCGACACGGGCGTCGTACTGACCGGCGACGGGAACTTGATGACCTTCTTCGATTCCACCGAAGCCTCTGCATCGAAGATCTACCGAGTTGTTCAGAGTTTGTAAAAGCCACCGGCCCCGTCGATTGCATTCGACCGCGATCGATGGTCCGGCCCCGCCTACTTATACGTCGGCAGGATGATGCCCTTGAGGATAACTTTCTGCGCGACCAGGAAGACGATGAGCGTGGGAATACTCGCCAGGGTGAGGGCGGCGAGATCCTCTGCCGGGTCCATGACCATCTGATACTGGTACAGATGTACCATCAGCGTCCACATCCTGGGATCCTGACAGATGATCAGGGCCCAGGTGAAGGACCCGTAGGCCGCGGTGAAGGACCACAGGGCGATGACGGCCAGCACCGGGGTGGACATGGGCAGCGTAATCTGCGTGAAGATTCTCATTTCCCCGGCCCCGTCGATGACCGCGC
Source organism: Kiritimatiellia bacterium (assembly GCA_963578625.1). GTDB lineage: Bacteria > Verrucomicrobiota > Kiritimatiellia > SLOV01 > SLOV01 > CAUZEO01. The sequence continues at coordinate 1,905 of CAUZEO010000206.1, forward strand.
TTTCGTACAGTTCCTGGGGAAGGCTGTCGAAGAATCCCTTGAGGATGAAGATGGAATACCCGCTGGCCACCCCCGGTAGGACGAGCGCCCAGTAGGTGTTCAGCAGAGAAACGCTGCCTCCCTCGAAGATCTGCTGAGTGGCGTCGGTCACAATGGTGGCCCCGAGAATCCCGCCCGCCAGACCCGCGGCGAGGGGATAGACCATGCGCTTGCTCGATACGAACATTGCCGCCAGCCCGCTTCCGACCAGAACCCCCGCCACGCAAATGACGATTCGGAGCAGCGGAAACGATTTCAGCAGCAGAAAGTTGGGGATCATCGTGACTTCGGCGGGAAAGGCCATTGTTGCCAGGAGGAACAGCAGGATCTTGTAGGTTCCCGGCAGATTGAACCGGCTCAGGGCATAGGCGCACAGCGGGTTGATCACCAGTGCGGCCAGCACCACGGACGCGCAGAAGACAAACGTATTCCACAGGGATCGCTTGTGCAGCGCGATGTTTTCCCAGGCGTTGCGGTAGGCGCGGAAGAACGTGAACCACCGGATATGGGACCGGCTTTCATCGAACTCCTTCCAATCCACGACGGCCATGGGAAAGTAGATGTGATTCATGTCCGGCCAATGGGTTCCGTACGCCTCGTTGAAGGCTTCCACCGTGCCGTACCTTGACTGGAGCCACTGGCGATAGAGAATCTCCGGCGTCTTCAGCCGCAGCATTTCCGGCGGCAGCACGGTTTTCACGAATTCGAGCACCATGTCGTTCTCGAGCCGGGTCGGCGGACTGCCGACCGGCGCGGCCTGAAGGTCGGGCAAGCGGATCTGGTCCGAGTTTTCCCAATCGCGCTTGAGCGCCGCGTTGACGGCCTCGAGCGTACCGAACCGGTCGAGAAGGAACGTGTTCCAGAGTTCGTGTCCGCCATCGAACTGCATGTAACGGGCCGCCAGTCTTGTCCGGACATGCTCGATCCAGTCGTCCCGCTGCGGTCCGGACGCGGGAACGCGCTCGGCCAGGGGAACATCGAAGAACCGGACGTAATCGGTTCCGTACGCCCGGTTGAGGGCCGCGATCTCGTTCCCGTACTGAAGCTGAAGGAACTCGCTCCAGAAATACTCCGTCGCCGCCGGGCTGATGAATCGCAGATCGGCCTGCGCCTTCCACTCGTACCAGTCGCGGTTGTGCGCGGTGTCGTACACGTACTGGCTGCGGAGATAGAGGCGCTCCTGCGGTTCGGTAATCTGCACCCAGGTATTGGCGCGCGTCCCGTAGGCCTCGTTCACCTTCTCGATCGTCCCGTACTTTCGGCGGACCCAGGCCTGGTAGGAAATGTCGCCGTCGAATTGTCTATAGGGGCCGCCGAACCAACAGGCGGAACGAAGCGCCAACGGCAGCGTGGCCCGAAATTCGTAGAAATCGTCCACCTGGCGACGGACGCGCGGATCGGAAAGGTCGGGTTTCCGGCAGGTGAAGTAGTCCTGCATGACAGCCCGGAACTCCGGGTCGTCCGCCAGGACCGGGTAGCGTTCCAGGATTTCCCGGTACTGCGGCGCACCGGCATCCGGGCGTCCGGCTTCGTCAAAATCTCGCGCGAAACGACCCAGGTAGTCGAAGAATCCTCGCCGGACGACCTGGATGACCGCGTGACGATCCGGTTCGAAGTCCGAGTCGGCTTCGACCATTGCCCGCAGTTCGTCGACGGCGAATGGGTAGTGTTGCTCGACGACGCGGCGAAAGTCCTCGTTCCACGTGGTCAGCGAGCCGGCGCTTTCGTACGCGCGGCGAAAGTCGTCGAACCGGTCGACGCAGAAGTGTGTCGCCAGTGATTCGCCGATTGGGGTATCGGGGCCGGGGCGCCGCCCGGGCACCATCGACTGAAAAGTGTTCCGGCCGCTGGAGGGCGGGACCGGCATCTTCCACTGCCATTCCAGATGGTCATAGCTCTTGAGAAAAATGAACGCCTCGAAGAGCGACCGCTCGTTGTAGAGGTAGCGAGGCACCAGCCGGAACTCCCAGGTCGTGTGGTTTGTGGCGGTGGCACCCGAGAGCATCATCAGGAATGGGAACACCGTCATGACGGAACCCAAAATCAGCACCGCATAGACCATCAGGATGACAGCCCGGACCTTCGGCGATCTTCGACCAACCTCGGCGATCAAAGGCATTGTGTAGTCCTGGCTGGGGTTGGGATGAGAGCGGGAAGAATGACGAATGACGAAATACCCAATGACAAATAAAATTCGAAGTCCCAATGACGAATGGGTTCTGAACTGCCCGAAAAAGGGCCGCTAGCCGCTTCGAAATTAGGCATTCGGACTTGATTCATCATTGGGTATTTCGTCATTCGTCATTCCCCTCTTCTGCTCCTGCACGAAACTTCAAATCGCGAAGGATCCGCAGCTGGTAGATGGTGAAGCCGATCAGCAGCGATCCGAGAAGCCACGCCGCGGCCGTCGCCTTGCCGAAATTGAGCCAGACGAACGAGTTGTAGAAGATGTACAGGCCGGTGACGTAGGTGGCGTCGCCCGGTCCGCCGCCCGTCATCACGAAGATGTTCTGCATGGTGTGGAAGGTGGCGATGAACGCGCCTATGAAGTTGATGATGATGAGTGGTTTCATGAAGGGGATGGCCACGTTCCAGGCTTTGCGCCAGAGTCCGGCCCCGTCGACGTCCGCCGCTTCGTAGAGATCACCGGGAATCCCCTGCAGCGCCGCCAGGTAGATGATGCACCCCGGACCCATGCCGGCCCAGATGGTCGGCAGGACCACGCTGAACATGGCCAGCCGCGGGCTGTCCAGCCATTGGAACGGTTCGATCTCGTAACCGAACAACCCGACGAAACCCGAGATGAGCGTGTTGAGGAGTCCCAGCGGGGTCGGGTTGTACATCCACTGCCACAGAAACATGATGATCAGCCCCGAAGTCAGCGCCGGCAGGTAGAACAACACGCGGAAAAGGATCTTGCCCCGGGGAACCTCCGCCAGGAAGAACGCAAGCACGATCGGTGCGAGAAATCCCAGCGTCAGGGAGAGCAGCCCGTACTGCACGGTCCGCCAGAGCGAAATCCAGAACAGGCGGTCCGTGAGGACTTCGATGAAGTTGTCCAATCCGACCCACGTTGGCGTCCCTGCGATCTGGTAATCCTGAAAGGCGATCATGGCCCCGCGCACCAGTGGCAGATACATCCACAGAATGACGCTCCCGATCGCCGGCAACATCATGAGACCGGCGATCAGGTAGATGTGGCGGCGACCGGCCTGGAAGACGGTCCCCCGGTCCTTGTCGGAGGCGAGCACGCGGCCGAAGGACCGGAGGCCGAGCACGGCAAACCCGATGATCAGAAGAGCCACGAAGATGACCACCGCCAGGGCAATGCCCCGACGCCGCTCCTTCACCTCGGGCGGCAGCGAGACGAAGAGTTCCTTGTTGATGGCGTCCTCGGTCTTCTGAAGAAGGGCAGGGAGATCCCGGTCAGGGTCGGCCCGAAGGTCCCACACGATCCGCCCCAGGTAGTCCTGGCGCAATTGCCGGTGCTTCGGGCAAAGCAGAAACCCCCGCGTACCGTCGAGGATCGAGGCATGGACCTCGGCCCATTGCGCGGGCACGTCCTGAGCGAAGCTCTGAAGATCGGGGTCGCCCGCCACGTCGGCCGGGTTCATGTGGATCGACCAGCCCCAGTCGATGTAGGCCTTGGCCCGGATCTTCAGATTCTCCGGACGGGCCTGGAAGCGAATCCACTCCCACGCCGCCCGCCGCCGCTCGGGCGTGGGCGAGAGGGCGTTGACGCCCATGTACGGGCTGAGCAAGGGGCGGTATCCGTCACCACTGGGACCGAGCGGCAGGAGCCCCACCGCGGTGAGTTCGGGCGGCGTGTGCCGCCCGCGGATCAGGAAAAACTCCTCCATGGTCCACACGAACATGGCCGCGCGACCCTCCCACATCAGGATGGAGTCGTCCACGCGCCCGGCGCTGGTCGTGTAGAGGCCCCGAAACTCCCGCCCGCCGCGCTCAATGCGCCGGCCGACCAACTCCTGCAGGAGTTCAACCGCCTCGAGCGCGCGCGGGTCGTTCGCGAAGTCGGCGATCCACGAACCGGCATCGTCCCGGCGAATCACTTCCACGCCGTTGAGAGCAAAGAGCATCTCCAGGAATCCCCCGGCCCCCATGCCCTTGGTCTCCTGGGTAGGAATCAGGATGCCGAAATCCTGTGCCAGGGGATCGGTCAGACGTTCGGCGAAAGAGAGCAGTTCCTCCCAGTTCCGCGGAGGACGGTCGGGATCGAGCCCCGCCAGCCGAAACTTGTCCCGCCGGCAGATCAGCACGTACGAGGTCGGCCTGTACCGAGCCGGGGCAACCGGCACCGCGTAGACCTGGCCGTCCCGCGTGAAGTGATGGACGAGGGGATGATTCAGGATCTCGTCCAGCATCCCGGCCTCCTGCAGATAATCGTTGAGCGGCAACAGGAAATTGCGGCCCATGAAATCCTGCAGATCCACGTCGGACATGTCGACCGCATCGGGCGCGATGCCGCCGGCCTGGGCCATCAGGAATTCGCGCGTTCCGCGGCCAAAGCGTTGCAGTTGGGGGCCGCCGCCTTCTTTGATCCGGACGTTTGGGTGGGCTTCAAGAAACTGATCGAAGATGTTGATTTTCGTTTCGCCAAACGGATTCGTAGGCGGCCGCTCCCTAAGATTCCACAGCACCAACTCAGCCGGCGGCTCGGCGGCTACGGCGGAGGCGGCGGAGAACAGAAAACAGCAAGCGGCTGCGACAAGCGCGCCACGCGTTCGCATCAGATGTGACCCCTATGAGTTTTCAATGTCTGTCGGAACTTCCAGGTTTGAGGTTTCAGTCCGGCCTGTCAGCGATGCTCCGGATTTTAGAATATATTAGATTCCTCCCCTTGTCGCGAACGTTGTCGATTTGTTTCACCGCAGGGGATTCGACAAGGCTCGGGACAAGGTTCGCGTCAAGGTTTCTAAAACAAGTCCTGCTTGTGAAACAGTGTCACACTTTCCAATCCATCTGAATCCCATTCCTGATTGATTGAGATTAGCTTTGCGATTAGGATCGCCGTATCTGAACTCGTAACCTTGCGGTCGGCCCTCAATGATGCTCCGGGTGATCGTGCCCGGGCGAGTGCTTGTGATCGTGTCCGGCCTGGTGCATCCGGTTATGCAGCTCGCGATGGGCTGCGGTCAGCACGAGCTTCATGCGCTTGTGCGCCCGGGCCTCGGGGCGCGTGCAGACGGTATCGAGATACGCGCGCGCGGCGGCTTGCGCCATGGTCTCCGACGCGCCCGCCGACGCGAGCTTCGACCAGGTCGCGGTCATAGCGAAAGTACAGGCGTAGCATCTTGGGGATGGTGAAGGTCACGTGCCGGTGCAGGACGGGAAAGAGGATGGTCTCAGTAACCAGCGCCCCGAAGAGATTCCTCGTGCACGAAACGCTCAACGCTGCGTTTCGGAGATTCTTCTCTGAAACTCGTGAGACTGCGATCGGCATACAACGAAACACCGGGATTTCTGTCACGTGGGGCAATATCCACCAGCGTGTTACCGCGAAAGCGCAACGTGTAAACCTTCTGTTCGGGGTCTCCCCACGCTCGCGGGGGGCGAGTCGACTCCTGCCAGAACCTGTCCTCGCGCCAGGCGAGTGAGTACGTCTCGGTGGTCTCAACCATCGGGAATCGTACGTCGATGCGGGTGCCGTCGGCAAGCCCGGTGAACAGCAGGTAATTGCCTGTCCACACCGTCGAGGCCCTGCGCCCGCCGAGTTCACATTGGACAGCCGCTTTGTCGACCCACTGGGGTACGCGCACCAGGAGGGTTCGTGCCGTTTTATTCCGGATGACCACCTTGCCCTGATACGGCAGGGAGCTGTCGATGTCCAGCCAGGGCGATGCGCGGTTCATTAAGAGGTTTACGTGGGCCGTGTGCGTGATGTGGTCGTAGTCGACAATGGCATTCCATGTCTCGAAGAGCGCTTTGATGCAGTTGCCCGTGCAGCATACCACCCACTGCAGGCCGCTGCGGTTGGGCGCGTGGTTTCGGCGCAACGGGATGAGGGTTGGGTGGCTCGCGTCGGACCAGTAAATGCCGAGGCAGCGGTTCAGCACGTCATTGGTCGTGATGCGCCGGCACCAGGGTTCCAGCTGCACGTCCTCGAACGCAATGCCGTGGTTGTCGGTGACGGCCCTGATCGGAGTTGTATCCGTGATTTGCATTTCGACCAGGTGATTGCGCGTGTACTGGTCCACGTCCTCCCAGTAGTCGCCGACTCCCCACCGGCTAAGCCGAATAGCAAGGTAGGTCATGTCGCCAATCGTACAAGACTCCCCGAACAGCCCGATGCGTGCGATGCCATAGGTCCGCATGTACTCGTAGGACGCGCGTACGAATGTCCCGGTTTTTATGTCACCCGTCAGGTGTGCGTAGTAAAGCAGGCCCAGCAACGCGTGCATATAGGAGTGGTGATGACCCCAGAACTGCCCGTGTTCCGCCGGAACGACGAGCGGTGCGTGCGTTTCAGGCTGCCAGAACGCCGGTTCCATGATGAAGTTTCGCAAAAGGGTAAGGTGTGCCCTGTCAACCTGCACCTCCGCCAATGCGTCGGCCATAACCAGGGCGCGCAAGACCTGGCCGTGCGTGTGCATCTGAAGATAGGAACCGCTTATTCCCAACTCGTTCTCGTTGTCGTCCCGTTCCCATCGGCGATTCTCGGGTCCGTAGTAAGCGTGGTCCCGCTTTCGATCGATCGTCATCCCCTTGACCAGGACATCGGCGTAACGCTGCACCTGGTCCACGATCTCCAGCTTCGGGTGAAAATGGTTCAGGGATATCAACGCCATGGTCATGCGTGCGAGCGGAACGGGGTAAGCCTCCTCCATTTTCAGCAGCGCGTAGTTCATCATGCCATTCAGGCTGGCAAGCTCGATGTCGAGATTCAACGTGCTACCGGACATTTCGCGGGCCAGGACCAGGGCGTCGACGATCTTTCCCCAGTTCTGACTTTGGCCGTGATCGTGAACCATGAATGCCGGAATCGTGCTGAAGAAACCGTGGCCGTAGGTGCTGTACTGATCGTTCTCATCCAGGAAACGCGTCAGGCCGTGCACGGCGAGTTTGGCCCGTTCGGCGAGGTCGAGGGTCTTCGGTACGGTGGCCGCGTAGTACTTGCCTTTGGGTGCCAGGTCCGATTCCGTCAACCAACTCACGCGTGGGCCATGCGGGTAGCGGGAAAGATCCGGTTCGGCGACATCAAATTGCTTTTCATCGTTCTTGACGACAATGTCGGCGAAGAATGCGCGGCCGATGCCGAAGCCTGGACAGAATCCCACGTAAACTTCGGGGTTCCCGCTCACGCGGATGGAACTCCATTGCGAGCCGGGCAGTTGCCCCGTCGTGTCAATGGGCGTGTTGCCCCCTGCTCCGTTCACCGACACCCATGTGATGCCGTTGTCCCCCGACCATTCCAGCCTGGCTCCTGCGCGATCGCCCAGCGTGACTCGAATCAGTAC
>CAUZEO010000207.1:0-9383 GCA_963578625.1 Kiritimatiellia bacterium
CGGGAACCGGACGCGCCAAGATGGAAATACCCGCCGAAAAGGTCAGGCTCGGAATGAAACGATTCAGGGAGGCGGCCGGATCTGCCTACCTCCCGGGCTTCTACCAGTTCCTGCTCGACGTCGCGCCAGGGACCCCGCCCTTCGAAGCCGGCTGGTACATTCTGGACAAAACCGGCAAGGGTATTCCCGGTTGGTACGGCGTCCCCTATAAAGGGTTCCTCTGTGACATGTCACCGGGATTCATTGACTACTGCGCCCGGGGGATTGCCGAAACGATCGATTACCACCAGACGGGTTTCATCTACATCGACTGGCCGTACCTTCCCTGCTTTGCCGATTGGAAAGGCGAGGGTCACGTCATTCAGACCACCGATGTAATGGAGCTGTTTCGCCGCATCCACCAGGAGTGCACAAGCCGGGGAGTCCCGCTCATGGTCAATTCGGGCGCGGGTGTTCCCTATACCGACGTGGGGATCTTTGAGGGAACGATCCCCTGGAAGAGTAATGTTGCCAACGGGTACCTGGAAGGCCGGTGGCGTCAACTCTACAGCGATCCGCTCATGATGATGAAACTCTACGAGCCACCCGGCTTCGCATCACACGTGTGGCCGTGGTCATACATCTGGAGCGATCCGGAACAGGATAACACGCGGGAGCATGTTAACTACGCCTTGCTGTTCGGCATGCGGACATCGGCGGCCGGCAATTCGGAGTTTGGAGATCAACTCAAGACGTTCACACCGCCCGGCGGCAAGCCGGGCTGGCTGGCCAACGGGCGCGGCATCGATATGTACAGCCGGGCCGGCATGGAACTGGCGCCATCGCGGATCGTCGACGTTGAACTGAGCCACCGTTGGTGGCGGGAGGACACCGAACTGGAAGCCTACGCCCTGCGGCTGGGTCCCGCCCACGTACTGACCTGTCTCAGCCATTACACGGAACCACGACCCGTCACCCTCTCGGCGGGACGAAACGCTCTGGCGCTCGAACCCGGCAAGCGCACCTTCGTCTGGAAATTCCCGGTGCGATCGCCCGACACGATCGTGCGTCAACCCGATCCGCCCCCGGCGGGGTGGAATGTCCTCTGCCCAGACACAACCTGTCGCAGTTTCGTGCAGGAAGAGACCGAGCGAATAGAAGTCGATCTCGGCAAACTACCGCCCTTGCAGGTGCGACTCGCCGCAGTGACCCAGGTCCCGGCCGCCATTGTCAGCGCCACCGGCCAGGACACCCAGTTCGCGCTGCCACACACCTTGGGTTGCAAAGTGGACGGCACGCTGGACGAAGCCCCCGGCACGATCAAGCTACAAGTCCGAGCCGACAAGGACGTGGAGGTCATCGCCTGGTGGCCTGCTGACCAGGGACTGGCCGTGGTTACGGTGGGAGACCAGGAAGTCACCACACCAGCATACGTAGAGTATGGCGTCGAACAATTCGTACGCTTCCCCGTGCCGAGAGGCGAGACGACGATTACCATCGTTGGTCGGTGAACCGGTCAAATTCGTCGGTGCTTCTGAAGGTCCTCGTCCCCATGCCCGCCTACACCTGGCGGCGCTTCCCTGACCGGTCGGTCCCAGCGGGAGCGTGTCCGCGAATGGACAAACGCCATTCGTGAGATTTTCCGTGAGATTCGAGGGCGCGGGGAGGAAAATTCAGGGTTGGAGGAGTCAAGGGAACGTTGAAGTGCCTATTCACCCACGAAGACACCCGTGCCGTGAGTAGCGACGTAGATTCGTTTCGGGTTGTGCGGACAAACGGTGACCGACCAGACACGTGTATTGTCCAGGCCGTTGTGTTTGCCGGCAAAGATTTCCGTTCCCCACTTGTTGGTGCTTTCTTCCCATACCTTGTAGACGCCCATACCTTGTGACGCCACGTAAAGCACGGTGCTCCCGGCAGAGGGGTCTATCGCCATTTCAAACGGAATCGGCACCTTCGCTATTCGCTTCCATGAGGCGCCGTTGTCTTTGCTTTCGTAGACTCCCTCATCTTTATGGCCGTGGAAATCCTTCATGACGCTCAGGAAGATGCGATTCTTGTTCTTCGGATCGACGATGATCGATATGACGCCGGTAAGTTCCCCGTATTTTGTGCCTGGGCCTGTTAACTGTTTCCACTTCAACCCGTCATCGCTTCGGTAAACGCCGTTGTTGGTGCTGAGGAAGAATGTGCGTGTGCCGGATACGTGTGTCATGAACGGGAAGATTCTGCCGTCGCCTTCCGCCAATCCGTCGCTGACACTCTGCCAACCGCCCTTCTTCATGTCGCGTCGATAAACCCCGTGCTTCCCACTGGTCGCGTAGAGGTACTTCAAGACCTGATCCCCTTCCTTCCATTTGACGGCTATCACATTGAGCACCGAACTGTTCGGCAGGCCACCGCGTTGCTTGTTCCGGCCACCGATAATCCAGTATCCTCCCTTACCGAGGTTGGAGATCACACCACCGGCACCTGTTCCCCCGACTGCTGCGCCAACGTACACGGTCGATGGATCGTCCACATCCAACGCCAGGCCACAATTCGCACCGATTAGTTCCCCCTGGCACCACGGCCCGTACGCCAGTCTGAACGACTCGCCACCGTCGAAGCTCTCGAATAAGCCCCAGTCGAAGTATGTTACCCATATATGCTTTGGATCGTCGGGGTCGATGACGACTCGCCTGGCACAGAGGAAGTCGATCTCGCCACGCTGTGATCGGCAGGTCTTGCCATTGACGATCTTTGTCCGAGAGACGATCTGGTCGAACGACTTACCGCCGTCGACGGATTTCATCACCTGACCGACGTTGTCGCCAATGAAATAGATCACATCGCTGAAACCGTCACCGTCCTGGTCGCCAGGCAGGACACGTATCCGAACGCCGACGGAGACGTGCTTCTGATCGTCGTGCCAGACACCAACGCGCGCAGGGTCGGCCTGCCTGCCACTGAACAGGAGCGACCAGTTTTCGCCGCCGTCGGTACTTCGAAACAGTCCCCCGTCCCATTCGTGAGAGCCCAGGTATAGAACGTTGGCGTTGACCGGGTCTGCGGCCAGAGCAAAGAACCATCTCGGGCCCTCCAGACCCTTCACCATCGGCCGCCACGTCTTGCCCCTGTCGTCCGAGCGGTACACGCCGCCCGGCGAATCGCCGATCTTGTGGGCGGAGACGTAGACGACGTTCGGCTTGTCCGGTACCGTCAGAATTCGCGTGCCGACCACCGGCCCCAGACCGGCTTGCATACAACGCCAACTAATACCGCCGTCGGTGCTCTGATAGAAGCCGTAGTCTGTCGTCGCGTACATGAGTTTTGCATTTCCATGATCGACGCCCAACGAAAACAGATGTGCGTCAGCTGGGATATTGAGTTTCCCGTCGGTATTGAGCACCGACCATGATCCCTTCCGGCCGGACGCTCTGCTGATATAGATGCGCGGGCCAAACTTCGTCTCCGCTGAGGCGGTTTTGAGTTTCGCGGTTTTCGGATGATGACCCACCGACGTTGCGTTAGCGGCGAAAACCGTTTTTGTATCGTGCGGGCTTGGTTCCAGGACGGCCAGCGGACCCGCGGCTGCGAATGCCAGTTGCCATGTTGCAGCGTGATCGTCTGAGATAAAGAGTTTGCCCGTACCCGTGACCGTTACGACCCGCCCGGTCGGCAGCGTCAGGAGGGCGTTGTGGGTGTTCCATACCGTACTGCCATCGAAATCGATGCCGATATTCGCATTCCGCCACGACTGCCCGCCATCGGTTGTTACACGAATCCCGCCGCAATCCAGGCCGACGTATGCGATATCCGGGTCTGTCGGGTCAACCGCCAACGCGCCAGGCGTTCCGCCGCCACCCGGGCCAATTGCACGAAACTGTATCCCGTAGGCTACACCGGTCAGCAACAGCGGCAACAAAAGAGCCAATTTGTAGTTCATAATTTATACGCAGTGCGAAGGGTAGCAGAGGGCGATGGACGGAACAAGTTCGGGGACGAGGGACGGGAGGTTGTTCCGTTCGTGAAAGCGCGGCGCGTGTTGTTCCGGAATGCCCGGGTCCTCAATCAGTATTTGCTCGCATTTCCTCCTTCTTCATTTGGATCCGCACCCGTATGGTTTTATCGCGTGTCCGTGTACGGGCCCGACTTTACGAACCATGACCCGGCAAAAACCCAATATCCTTTTCTTTTTCACCGACCAACAACGCTGGGATTGTAGCGGTCTGCACGGCAACCCGCACGACCTGATGCCCAACTTCGACCGCCTGGCCGTGCGCGGGACCCACCTGGAGCACTGCTTCACATGTCAACCGGTGTGCGGTCCGGCACGGGCATGTATCCAGACGGGGCAGTATGCATCCACCCATGGCTCCTGGCAAAACGGGATTCCCCTGACGCGAAACGTGCCGCGGCTGGCCGAGCTCTTTAACGAGGCGGGTTACCACACGGGCTACATCGGGAAATGGCATCTCGCCCGGCACAAGGCGGGAGCCGTGTCGGAAGAGGATCGCGGTGGCTACCGGGAATGGCTCGCCTCGAACGCCCTGGAGATGACCTCGAACGCTTACGATACGGTGATGTGGGATGGCGACAATCGCGAGGTACACCTGCCGGGATACCGCGTCGATGCCTGCACGGACGCGATGATTCGATTTCTCGACCGGAACCGGGAAGATCCTTTTCTGCTGATGACCAGCTTCCTCGAGCCGCATCACCAGAACCACATCGACGACTACCCTCCGCCCGACGGATACCGGGAGCGTTATGCCGGGTGCTGGGTGCCCCCCGACCTGGCAGCCCTGGGCGGTTCGACGCAGCAGCACCTGGCCGGCTATTACGGGATGGTCAAGCGCCTGGACGAGGCGCTGGGCCGCGTTGTGGACGCGTTGAAGTCGCTGCGAATGCTCGACCGCACGATCATTCTCTTCTGCAGTGATCACGGTTGTCACTTCAAGACGCGCAACTCCGAATACAAGCGCTCCTGTCACGAGAGCTCCATTCGCGTACCCTCCATGTTGCACGGCGGTCCGTTCACGGGAGGCGGTAAGGTGCGGGAGCTGGTCAACCTGGTCGACCTGCCACCCACGCTGCTCGATGCGGCGGGCATCGAGGTGCCGCCTCACATGCAGGGACGTTCGATCCTGCCGCTGGTGGATCGCAAGGCGGCTCCCGAATGGCCCGGTGAGGTGTTCTTTGAGACGAGCGAGGCCGAGATCGGCCGCGGGATCCGCACGCGGGACTGGAAATACCACGTGGTGGCCGATCCGGAACAGCACGACGGCCGGGGCGGGGCCGCCGAGTACCGTGAGGCGTTTCTGTATGACATGAACGCGGATCCCTACGAGCTCTGCAACCTGGCAGGTGTGGAATCACATCGCGAACTGTCCGATGCGTTGCAGGAGCGTCTGCAACAGCGCGTCGCAGCCGCCGGGCAACCCCGCCTCACCATCCGGGCAGCCGAACCCCGCAAACTGGGGCAGCGGGTGATGAAGGCGGATCCCCTGGATCACCCAGGGAGGCCGTAACTCGGCAAACGTATCAATGGAAGCCGACTCGGCGGATTCGAGGAGTTTGGATTTGTACGTGCCTGGAAATCAGGGCAAAAGGATCTCGGATTGTATTCTCATCGTCCGACAAAACCAAATGAGTCGCTTTTCCCCTTGCTGTATCCCTCCCCATGCAATTCACCCCCGATTCCCGTGAGATTCTGGCAACGAATGGACAACGGTTTCGTAGCTGGCGTAATAACAACCAGTTGGAAAAACAACAAATGGATGTAGTAAAAATTCCTCATTCCAAGTTGGCCACGCGAGTTTCGATTCTCGCCACTCGCTCCAGAATCCGCCAAAAATCCTGGCAATTAAATGTCTAGCGTTCCGTGCCTTACACTATCAATGGGCATTGACATGGGCTCGGCGGGGTTGAGGTTAAGGCCCATTTCGATCATGGCATGATCGGCAGGGTGGATGAGAACCCCTCGGTGTTCGGCATCAGCGAGACAACCCATTGGCACGCGCCGCGATTATTGGAGTCGATCGCTGAACAAGTGGTGCAGGGGAACTTGTGGGCGAGCAGACAAACATCCACACAGAGCAGCAAGTCGTCGTCGGTGAATTAGGGCCGTCGGTTCTCAAGCATGCCAGACGTGCCGTGACGGATGCCTTCAGCGCACGCGACGAATCCGGACTCGTCCATCGAGATACGACGACCCGTCTTACTTGGAAACGAGCGATCTTTCGTACTCGATTTCAGAGGCGCGACGGACACCGTATCGCTCACACCACTCGCGCAGGGGCGAGCTGTCGATCTGGAAATTCGACTCAATCAGGGCGCCGATCAGTTGCCTTTCGATCGGGTGGTGAAACTTCTCTTTTACGTCTTCCGTTTGCGCGACGAAATCATTCGGCGAGAGCTAGGACCAAACATCAGCACCTTGCGGGTTTGCGGAGTTCGATTCATTCCCGGCCAGAGGAAGGTTCGATTCTCGAAGAGAAATGCGTCGCCGCCACGCAATTGGGGTTCGAGTACGTCCTCGGGATCGGTCCTGCCAAAAACACTACACACCGGGTCCCACCAGAATGGTGCTGAATCAAGAGCTTCCGCCAACCATCCCGTAAATTTTGTCGTACACCAATTCCGAGAAACTACACTGGCGGCCTCCCGAATCGGTGTTCATCCGGTGTCGCCTCTCCGAACGCCTGGGAAATCCTTGTTGTACTGTTCGAGCAGTCTATCCAGATCCGACTCCATGAAGTACATCTTGAAATGGGAGACGGTCCGGTTCGTGTTCTCGTCATAGTCGATGCTCATATCGGGCCAGATGTGAAGGCAATCGTGCCATCCCTGCAAGAGGGTCTTGCTATCTCTGCAGGCCCATGCGGCCAAGTGCTTTCCGTCGCGAGAGACGATGCCGATCAGGCTGTGCGTGGGCTGTGCGTCGCTGATCCCCCAGAAGGCCTCGGGCTGGCCCGGGTGCTCGCGCCATACCGGCATGTACTGCTGCACCCAGGGCGGCGAGTTCTTCTCATCCTCCGCTGGACGTCGGGTATCCGGATACCGACTCGTGTCCTTGAGAAGCGTGAATCCTCGATCGGTGAAAATGAAGCACTGGTTGACGAACGATTCGACGAAGCTGCCCTTCAGGCTTTGAAATCCGGGCGCGCGGCGGAACTGCCAGCAGCCCTGCACGCTGCATACGGCATTGACTGCCTCAGGGTTCGGGCCGGTGACCGTCACGGTCCAGTCAATCGCGCCTTTGGATGGGACAAGCGTGGTCTCAACCTCCGCACCTTCCGGGTGCGTGTGCTTCAGAATCATGGAACCATCCGCCTGCGGGTAGTCGTCTCCCTGACCCAGATTGTCCTCGTAACACCAGACGTCACATTCGAAATCGGGAATGGTCGGTACGGCTATGCGCACCATCGTGCGAACGCTGTCGTTTCGCCTCTCTTGTTCTATACCAATCGCCGGATTCTCTCCATTGCTCATGCCACACTCCAGATTGATCAGCATTCTACTCTGTGGTCGCACCAGAATGGCGCTTGGATAAGCGTATGCGGACCGGACCGAGCGCTTACGCGTACGGGGTGTTCTTCCGGTTTCATGTTGATGCCCGTCGTTCGGTCCGTCCGGTGGTTGCTGCGTCCCATTGCACCCGTTGATCGACGTTGAGTTCGGTCACTATGGGCAACCATCGGCCCATTACAAGCCGGAATCGTGTAAGGGGGGTGGGCTTGAAAGTCCCCAATAGGTCCTATTTTATTAACGTTTTGCGTGTTTTTGCGAAACGTGAAGCATCAGCAACGATGGGAATACTATAGGGCTATGTCCCACAATGGTCCCAGGATCTCCTGCCGGCGCGTACCCGGGCGATTCCTGAGTGAGTGGATCTGCGCATCAAAGGCGTCGGGCTTCCATGCGTCCGCGTTGGTCCGGTACATGACAACCGTGTCGAGCACGGTGTCCCGGAATGCGGCCGAAAGATCCGGTAGTTGGGCGTTGATTGGGGCAGGAGGCGTCAACACTCCTCGGCTCTCAAGGGTAGGCGCGAGGCGTGACGCACGTGCAGAACTTGGACCGTAGACTCCACGATTGTGAAGAGGATGCGATGAGGGGTCCGTCCTCACGCATGCCAGGATTGAAATCGTTGAAAGCGTTTGATCAATTGAAATCCGGCGCATCCGGGTGCCCCTTGAGAACCATAAGGCGGCGCGCGATCTTCCGGCGGACCTGGTCATAGATATTGATATCTTCCTTCTCGCTGCTTTCGCCAAGATGGTGTGCCTCTTTCAGGATCGGTTCATCGACATCCCCCGGACCTCCATTTTTTCAAGTTCCCTGGTATAGGCATCAAGGTACAGGTAGTCATCGAGGCCCTGGCGCCAGGCCATCCAGCGTTTGCTGGGGATGGGGCCGCCGGTGGAGGTGGGGTGGTAGAGACCGTAATTGGGAACACGTGACAGGTCGTTCCACTGGCAGGGCATGTAGGTCCAGAAGGACAGCCCGTCCAGTTCGTAATGCCAGACACGCCAGCCCATGAAGCGGTGCCGTGAAGGAGGAAATCCAGGAGTGGTCCCGCACTCGTACATCCATACCGGTTTCCCGGTGGCCTTCATGGCGGCCAGGCCCGGATAACCGAGCTGGTGCTGAACCGGACACCACACGTCTATATAGGGGGCAAATTCTTTAATGCGCTCCGGCGTATCCATGTGGTCCTGGAAAACCCGCACTTCGGGGTTCACGCCCTTGACCGCCTCTTCGGAAGACCGGCTACAGGTTCCGATACATTAGAACACCTTATAGAAAGGCACCTTGCGATACGAACTCTCGGCACTGAAGGGCGGCAATCCTAGCCCGCATTGTTCACACTTTTTCTGCTGCGCGAATGGATGTCACGCCAAATCAAGGAGTTGTTCCGACGCGTCGACCTCAACGTGTGTCTACACGCCCTCGCCCGCCGCGTCGAGGCCGGGCTTGATATCCACATCTGCACACTGATGTCTGCATCCGCTTCCACCAGTTCAACGGTCAGTCGGCCCCTGCAGGGTTCCTCGCTGATCCCCAGTCAACCTGCCTTCCAAACTTTCGAAACGGCGCCGCATCACAACTCCAAAACGAACAACCCCCCTTGTCCCAGCAATACTGGGACAAGGGGGGCTTCTTTTGGTTCGTATACCAAACTTGAGTTATATATGCGTAGCTACTCGATCATGCCCGACGGCGCAAGAAGAGCAGGCCGCCACCAAGGGCCATGAGCAATGTGGTGGAGGGCTCGGGAACTGCGAAGAAGCGGAACTCGCCCGCGCCAATTCCCCATGTCGAACCGTGGTTGCTCGTCACCGAGAGCAACACATATTGTCCCTCGATGCCTTCCAGATCCACAAACTCATCCACACTGCTCGGATCGTTCGTCACAC
>CAUZEO010000208.1:0-9382 GCA_963578625.1 Kiritimatiellia bacterium
ATACGCGGGCTTCATGGAGCCAAGATTCTAACTCGATAGACCCGGGCGCCGCCCGGAGGTTCGTTCGAGGTCGTGGTGGCGCTGAAGTCATCTTGAAACGTGTGGAGGCCGGGAACGCCATTGCTTTCCGTAAAACGGCCGGCTGCCGGATCAGCCAAGAGGAACCAGTTTCCGGCGGGCGGGGAAGGGGAGAGTTCGTCGGCGTACTCCACTTCGTAGGTTAAAGTCGGTTCGGTCGGCACCGTGATGTCCATCCGGTGGTTGAACAGATCGGCGCTCAAGGAAATCCGGGGCCGGGGGACGGGGATGGCAAAGGCCTTCATCACCGCCATGTGCTGCATCCCGGAGACGTCCGAGTCGCCGGCCAGAACCGGGTCGGGCGGCGTAGTCCAAGTCCGGCTGTCAAAGACCATGCCGTCGACAAAGATTTCTCCGCCGACACTCAAGGGCACATGCAGACTGTCCATCGCAGAGTTGGGCAGAACGTAGTCATAGGGGCTGGTGCGGGGTTCATTGGTGTCATCATCACCCACCGCGTCCACGGGTTGGTGTGCATCCGAAAACACACTGGAAAGCGTCAGCAGTGCAGCTTCCGTCCGGGATTTCGTATTCAGATCGCCCGCCAGCACGATGTAATCGCCCGGGGGAAATGACAGAGACACCTGGTTGACGAGAATGCCTGCTTCAATGTTTCGGGAACTGCTTCCACCTGAACTGTGCAGGTGAACACTGACCAGGTGAAGGTCTGTTGCGCCGGGGATATCGATGGTTGCCCAGGCGAAATCCCGGTTCGCGACTTGGGGATCATTCCACTCTCCCGAAGCCACGATAGGCCAGCGGCTGATCACTCCGTTTGGAATACTTTCCGACCCGGGTTCCACCATGAAATGAAAAGTCGGCCCGAAGGTCTCGTCGACGAATGCCCGCCGCCCGCCACCGTTTGTGACATTGAATTCCTGAATTGCCACGATGTCCGGGGACAACGCCTGGAAAATTCGCGTGCCTGGGCCTTCGTACTCGGACTGCGTGCCGCTGGTTAGATTTGCGGACATGATAAGGATCACACCCGGACTTCCTGCTCCGCCATCGTTGTCGGCTACGGAAAGAACCGTGATCACGGGATTGCCCGGTTGGGCGCCCTCCAAACCGGTAAGCATGAGCTTGATGGTCTCGGTCCCTTCGATCAACGTGTCATCGTTCACCAGGATTTCGAAATGATCTATCGCCGGGCCCCCGGCGGAAAAGACGAGGGATGTGGATGAGATGGTATAGTCCTGTTGCGCTCCCGGAACCGTCGAGCCCGCCTGCGCAACGCGGACCGTGGCATCCGCCGGCCCGCTGAGAACCACGCCGATCTGGACCAGGCCGGCCTCTTCGCCGACCGAGATCTCTCCGGCCTCAAAGGACACGGTGGGCAGTGCCCCCGGCGAGAAATCCGTAATCTGGAAATCGTCGATGAGGAGTCGCTCCTGCTGGGTAACGGACAAAACGCGAATCAGTACGTTGTCCCCCTGCCAATCGACAACTCCATTGAAAAGCTGATAGCTGGTGCTGGTGACGTTGACCGTGCCGCCCACATTCGTCCACCCTGCGCCGGCCGGGTTGAATTGAACTTGAAATGCCACGGCATTCGCGTCTCCGTCCCAATGCCGGTACCAGAAAGAAATCGTCCCCACCCCGCCGTCTTTTCCGTTTCCGTCGAGCCCCTGGAATTCGAGATAGGCCGCCGGCGTATCATCGTCGAATCGAATTACGCTGCCCGATCGCGCATTCATTGCGTCGCACACCGAGTTAAGGCTCTCCCACATGCCGATGCCCGAATGGTTATACGAGGAGACCGAGCCGAACGCTCCGTCGCTCCAGCCGTTGAAATCCTCCACCACCGCGGCCTGAAGCGCTACCGCAAACAACATCAGCACCGCCGATGCCTTCGCGACAAGAAACGATCTGCACAAGCATCGGTTGTTGCGCAAGAGGGGAGAAGCGAAGACCCGGTTATGATAATTCTGACATAAAACCTTGATGAGATAGAAGATACCAGGTCAAAGGCAAAAGCGCAACGTCTCCCAATTAGCTAGGATAGAGAACGGAGCGTCCCGGGCTGCTGCCGCTTTGACTACTTGAGTCGGATCTGAGATGATCCAGGACCGCTCGACAGCTCGAGCTGTTTTCAAGGTAGAATATATGCGATCAATCTTCATTGCCTTCAGCAAGATCTTTGGGCGCTTTCAGATCAGAAAAGCATGGCGCTGACTTAAGGCCACAGCATGATCAATTCATTCTCGGGAACGGCGGTCCCCGCCGTATTGAGAATGGATGGGTCATGAAGGGACCCTATCGGAGCGACAGCTTAAGTCAGCGCAATTCAGGTCAGAAAATGGACGAGACTACATTACAAAAATACCAGGCGATGTTAGTGGAGCTGCAGTCTGAGCTTCAAACGGAAATTGATGAGACCAGTACCGATTCCGAACCGGTCGCGCTCGATGGGCGGATGGGAAGGCTCTCGCGAGCAGACGCGATGCAGGCGCAGCAATTGGCCCTGGAAATTAAGCGTCGCCGCGAAGAGCGCCTAATCAGAGTGCAAGTGTCCCTGCAGCGAATTGAGCAAGGAAAGTATGGGATTTGCGGGCGCTGCCGCAAACCCATTGCCACCGAGCGTCTGGACGCCTTCCCCGATGCGGTTCTTTGCGTCCGATGCGCGTCGTAACCAGCCCTATTTGCGAGGTCCGCTATTTGTACTACTGTCTTCCGTATTCGTTCTTGTCGGCTACTATCTGAAGCACCTAATCCATAAAGCAGTAAATCGTCAACCAAGCGAAATTAACCACGGAGCGTACGGAGCCCACGGATAGGAGCTTGTTGATTTTCCGTCACCCCGTGTGCTAATCCTGCGGAGTCGATGATGGCGAATAAATCCGGTTTGCTGCTCACTGCGGACTGAAGTCCGCAACGCCTGAACGTGGAATAGATTCCGCGCTACTGACACCGCATTGCACTCCTTGGTAGAAAAAGTTGAGGTCTTGGGTCGTAAACCCTGTTTCATCTTGGGCGTTTCGTCATGATTCTGATATCATGGGATTATTGTGAATTACAACGATCTGAAATTCGACGATTTCCGCAGCCGTCACCCCTGGCGCTTTAACCTCGTGGAGGATCTTGACGGATTGAACAAGGCGATTGCCAGGGAGGCGGTCGATGCCATTCGTGACGCGGGGAGGAAAGGGGAAAATATCCTGGTGATCACGCCGACGGGTCCGCTGGACTACCGATACTGGGCGGAGCTTTGCAATCGCGAAAACATCTCCTGCGAGCCTCTGATCACCATGAATATGGACGAGTACATCGATGACAAGGACCAGTACATTTCAGAAAATCATCCCCTCAGTTTTCGGCGGTATCTGCTGGAGAGCCTCGTCGAGAATCTCAAACCGGAACTGCGGCCCCGCCCGGAGAGTCTTCTGTTCCCGGATCCACAGGATCCGGGCCGTACGACGGAACTGATCGAGTCGTTCGGCGGAGCGTCGTTGTGCTACGGTGGATTCGGAATCACCGGGCACTTTGCGTTTAACGACCCGCCGGAACCCGACCGGGAATGCGATGACCAGGCCGTTCGAACCAGCCGAACCCGCAACCTCACTATCCAGCGTGAAAGCAGGACCCAGATGGCAATGGGCGGTTCCGGTGGCAACCTGGATGTGATTCCTCCCCGTGCAGTCACTCTGGGGATGTACGAACTACTGATGAGCCGGAAGATTCACCTCACCTTCATGCGGTCCTGGCACGCCGGGGTTTTGCGCCGAGCCTTGTTCGGTCCGGTAACAGGCCAATGCCCGGGCTCCTTCATCCAGGATCACCCGAATGTCGAAGTGACTTGCACGCGAATGGCCGCGGAATTGCCCCTGGCGAAGGTAACCCAGGCTACCGGGGAATGAGGTGCCTATCAGCCCAAAGCAGTAATTCCGCGGCAAAACGGAATTAACCACGGAGCGCACGGAGTCCACGGAGAGGAATTTTCGATTCTTGATTGAAGGGGTCGCCTGTCTTGGATGCCTGCCGTAGCACGGGTATCTGACCCGTGTAGCGGAGCCAACAGCCGGAGCCCAAGCATCGTGGCTATACGGGTATCCCGTGGTCTATGGAGACCAATTGAATTGTGGGGAAAATGTCGAATATCGAATGCTCAATATCGAATGTCGAAGTGGTTTGTATTCCGTGGCACGGGTATCTTACCCGTGTAGTGGAGACTCAACCGGAACCACGGCAGTAGCAAATGCATCGGCTCAGTTGATCGTTATCTCCGTCTGGCCGGGTCCCACCTCGCAGGAAATGAACTTGTTGCCGTCTACGCGCAGTACCGAGAATTCGACCGGTTCATAGCCCGGCGCGACGCCGGTCTCGTGTGACTTGCTCCACTTCCGTTGCTTCACTGTAGGCGAGTCTCCAAACTCATCCTGCAGAACGATCAGAATATCCGCGCTTTCGCCGACATTCTCAACCGTTACGCTGAGTGTGCCCGATGCCGCAACGCCGGATACTTCGACCCGCTTGAACAGCCAGTCGTGTTCCGGGTGGATCGAATACTGTTTTGTTAGTGTTACGCCCAGGTTGTCATTGCGGCATTTGAACGTGACACGATCCTCATTCGGATCGGAGTTTTCTTCAACCACCACGTCATCAGATTCCAAACCTTCCACAACGGCATCGGTCGACAGCAGCCGATAGCAATCGAAACTATCGGAAATAAATGTCGGGCCGTCCTCGGATGCCTTCTAAAGGTTTCCATGATCCGGGCTCAGTTGATAGCGTATGCCGCCCGATGACAACGTAATGCCGGAGACGGAAGAGGCCATCAGGCACGAAGCCAGAGGAAAAAAAACGCTTTGGATTTCATTATGCCATGATGGCCAAATCGAATTGCGCCAACAAGCAGGGATCTGCTAGCCCGCTAACCCCAACCCATCAAGGGGAAGAAGTTGCACGAAAAGATTCACATTCCGGGCTCCATTTTGCATGCTGTCTTCGGAGGATTTCCGGATGAGTGAAATATTTTTGGCGCGACATCTCTATCAGTGTGTGTGGCTTTTTGCTCTTCTCTTGTGGGGCATTGCTCCCGTGGCTGTCGCAGCAATCCCGGGCCAGGAAGCGGCACTGTCTCGGGAAGCAACCGAGGGCCGGCGCATAGAGGTCGAAGGCCCGCCCAGTCCCAAGCGGCATCCTAGTTTGAGTGATCCGCAACGCATGGACAACAGCGCTGACGGCGCCCACCCGACAATGCAGGCAAGGCGGGATCTACCCCATGGAGTCTACCAGAGTTGCCGGAAAAAGTGGCTTGCCACTCGGTTTCCAACCGATTCGCTTCAAGAAATCGCCGCAAAGATCAGAGCCCGGTACAAAGAAATCGTCTTGAGCAAGGTACAGTGGCCGGACCTCACGCGTATTGAAGTTGAACCCATGACCCTGGTGTACCCGGCCCGGTATGCTTCAAATCAAAAGCCGATGACGATCCGTGCCCGGCGCATCACGTTACATGCCGTCGATGCACTTGGCGATGAGCGACACATCGTGGCCTACTATCTGAACTACGACAAAGTTTCGCCCACCAACTCGCGTGTAGTCCTCCAGGTCAACGGCCATTTCGGGTTGCAGCCGTCACGGATGAACCTTGGCTTGAGGGTCCGGGGCGGAATCACCGGGGCGGCGGTGGCCATGATCGCATTGGAGGGGCACCCAATCATAACCTACGACGACCACAACGTCGGTGAAAGCAGCCCGGCAGCCTACAAAGATATCGAAAGGGAGATTTTCAAGGAGCCCGGCTTGTACCGCACGCTGGCAAACCTGAGAATGGTCGAAGATGCCTTATTGCTTCATTTCGATCGCGTCGATGCAATCGGTCTTTCCGGCGGCACGGAGCGTCTTTATCACTTTCTCACGTTCAACCGGTGCCCGATCTACTCCGTGTACTTTTCGGGATTCTTTTCTTCGACCTGGATGAACCTGGACAGCAAGCGATCCGGTCGCGGGCCCTTCGGCACCAATCTCGACACGCACGACGAGGACTACCTGGAACACTTCCAACGCGCCGATCATGCCCTGGTGGCGATCGCCAACGGTGTCGATGTCAGATTCGCCATTCAGACCTACGAGGGTGATTTTGGGAAGAACTGTTTCGTGCACGAATTTCTACCGGTGGTGAAACAGTACACGGACCGTTTTTCCGTGGGCAGCGACGATCCCGATTGTGACGGGATCAGCAACGACGGAAGCGAAATGGCGCATGAATATCACCTGCCCGACTACTACGCCTTCCTCGAGAAAAGCCTGGCCAGGACCGCCGCTCCTTCACCGCGTCCATGTGGCTGGGCGCCGCGGACGATGCGCGATCCGCCGTAACAGACCTCGCCGAGGCTTCAAGCGGACAGGCGCGTTCCACGGTCAGCCTGAAGTCGGGATATGGGGGAAATCATTCAAGCACTCCGGCCTGTACCCGGAACCATGGACGACCATGCAGTACCTGGCGGCGTATCCTGCGGACAGGCGCGCGGGCCTCTACATCGCCGCGCATGACCCATCCGGCAGCCCCAAACGGATCCCACGTCAGCTTATCGACCGACCGGTATCCGAAACTGGCCTCCGAATATTCTTTCTCCGGAGTGCCGCGCGCGGTTTGGTACTCCTTCCAATAGGATGCGGTGGGGTGGGCTGCATACAGGAAGATTCCGAACTTGGCATCCTTGAACCATTCCGGGGTCCGGTGCCGGTCCAGCGACTCCCACGTCGCTTCGTAGTTTCCAAGCGAGACATCGCCCACGTCTTCAGCCCCAGCGCCAAAAGAAGCCATCACCACCACAAACGCCAACCATCGATTCATACCCGGACCCTACTCCCCCCAGCCAACGTAGGGACAGTACCTAATTGCGCTTGGGTAAGCCCGCCTGCATTCCGGGCGGATGAAAGCGGTAGATCGAACCCTCGCGGAACAAAAATTGCGTAGTATGCCGTATAATGTTTCGGAGCCTTGAGCATCCGCTGGCACTTACTGCCGATCCAATCGTGCCACTGCGGGGGCCCAGTTTGGCATTGCGCTGCTCGGGAGAAATCGCACAAGATGCGTTCCGGAGGAATTGCATGATAGAGAACAAGGCCGAGTCTCAGGAGCGAATCAAGTGGTTTCACCAGGCACGTTTCGGGATGTTTGTGCACTGGGGGCTGTACAGTCTCCTGGGCCGGGGCGAATGGGTCATGCTGCAGGAGAGAATTCGCAGCCGGGACTACGCGCGGATTGCCGACCGGTTCAATCCGGCAAGGTTCGACGCCGATGCGTGGGCGAAGCTGGCGGTCGGCAGGGGATGGGAATCCACCATGACCCTGGGCGACCCGATTGGGGGGGGATATATACGGCACAATCCCAACTGGAAGACCGCCTACCTGCATATGTTTCACTACCCCGGCACCGAAGCGGTCGTGCCGATGGTCGCGTCCCGCGTGCGGTCGGCGGAGCTCATGGGAACGGGGCCGAAACTGAAGGTCCGCATGGAATACAACGGCCGAATGATCCTGTCCGGCCTGCCACCCCGCCCGCCTCACCCGGCCATGAACACCATCAAGGTTCGGTTCGCGGAGACACCACGGGTCATCCCGTACAAGAAGGCGGACCAGCCCGCCTGGCTGGAGGGCAGGTTGTGAAGCGGCAGGAGATCGGCGACTACTATCGAAACCACCTGCTGAACGAGGTCATGCCTTTTTGGGAAGTCCGGACCCGCGACGAAGAATGCGGCGGGTACCTGACTTGTTTTGACCGGCAGGGAAACGTTACCGACAGGACCAAGTACGTCTGGTTCCAAGCTCGGCAGCTTTACATGTTTTCCGCCCTCTACAACCAGATGGAACCGAGTTCCAAGTGGCTTGATTTGGCAAAACATGGGCGCGATTTCCTGGTTGCTCACGCCTACGCCGGTGATGGGAGATGGCAATACCAACTCGATCGCAACGGCGCCGTCGAGAAAGGCACGATCTCTATTTATACCGACATGTTCCTGCTCCAGGGATTGAGTGAGTATGCGGTTGCGAGCGGTTCCGATGAAGACCGTACCCTGATTGAGGAGACGATGGCGGGCATAGAGAAAAATGTCACGGACCCTGAATTCAAGGATATTTTTCACGGGACCTGGAACCCTCGGTATAAGCGCCATGGAATCCACATGATCTCCATCAACACGGCAGACGTGGTGTCGCAGGTCTTGGGAAGAGATCGAACCCGGTCTCTGATCGACTATTGCATTCACGCAGTGCTGTTCGAATTCGCCAAGGATGAATTCGAAGCTCTTTTCGAGTCGATCGGTCGGGACGGTGCGATCATCGACGATGAAGAGGGCCGTATTCTCGATCCGGGGCACGCGCTCGAGTCGGCGTGGTTCTGCATTGCGGAAGGAAGGCTTCGCGGGGATCAGACAATCATCGACCGAGCCATCCAGGTTGCCGAGTGGACGTATCGGCGCGGACACGACGGGGAGCACGGGGGGATCTTTGCGTTTCTCGATGCAAGCGGCAAGGAGCCGAGGCAGAAAGACTGGCACAAAGAGGCCAACATAATGTGGCACGACAAGTGTTGGTGGGCGAATTCGGAAGCCCTGTACACCCTGGCTCTTTGCGCCGTCCAGACCGGTGACACAACTTGGTGGAACCGTTTTGAAAAATTACACACCTTTTGCCGCGAACATTTCTACGATCCGGAGTTCGGTGAGTGGTATCCGGAATTGTACCGTGACGGCAGCGTGAAGCTGAGTGACAAGGGAACACTCTGGAAGGCGGCATATCATTTGCCGCGGTCGCTGATGCAAATCGCCCTGCTGTTCGAAAATCATGAGTGAGGGAAATCGAAAAGCCTGGTACGCATTGCGCCGAACCATGCCTCCCTGGTCGTTTGACGACAACCTGGCGGAGTTGATCGCATGCCTTCCCCGGTACGGAGTGGACGAGATAATCGTGAAGGTCGATGCCGAGACCTTCTCTCACGGTCACACCCCCCTTCAGTGGGTCCGCGATTATCTTCCAAAACTGATTCGGGTCAGAGATGCAATGGATCGGCTGGGGATCGTGTACTCGATAAATCCCTGGTTCACTCTCGGACACTGCGACCGCGGCTGGGACGGTTCGTCCACGCCGGACATCGAGCGGTTGGTGGGGCACGATGGCGCGAAGTGTAAGGAGTGCGCATGCCCCCTTTCGCAAGGCTGGCGGGAGTATTTTTTTGAGGTGTGGAGATTGTACGCGGAGACGGGTCCGAAGGTTTTGTGGGTTGAAGACGACATTCGCACTTTCAATCACACGCCGGCCGAGTTCGGGTGTTTTTGTCCGGCGCATATGAAGATGTTTTCCA
>CAUZEO010000209.1:0-9349 GCA_963578625.1 Kiritimatiellia bacterium
CCTGGTTCCAATGCGTGTGGAGAGCGCTTTCCTCGTCAATGATCACCGCAATCTCACTCTCATACCGAGTCATGGTGGCAGCACGCTTTTCGTAGAGCTGGAGAAGCGCTCCCAGATCGTCCCAAAGCTCCTTCGAATCAAACCATCCCCGGGTGCCGGAGGTCATCCACCAGGCGCCCGTCCGGTGCGCCAGTGCCTGCGCGAAATTGCGTCGCAGTACCCACGTCGTGTGGTCGGGTTCGGAGACTCTTCCAAATCCCATGTCCGGCGCAGAGAGATGGGTTCGCGTATCATCCTCGTTCACCCACAGCTTTCCATGAAGGTGAATGGAATCGACCGGCGCCATAAAGGGAGCCGTGCCCGCCAGGGCCCTGTCTCCATATGAAATGGGCCCGCAAAGAACATCGATATCCGGGCACTCCAGGATTCGTGTCAACCGGTGATGGCCCGTCTGGGAACTGATCTCAAATAAGTATCCATAGAAGAGAACCACCAGTTTTCGCCGGTTCGTCTCCTCCTTGATCGCATGCGCGAATTGCTCCAGGACTTCCACCATAGCAACCTGCACGTACTCCTGGTAGTCCATGGTTCTCCGCTGCCGCGCCGGATCGCGGAAGGAGCCGTGGAGATAGGTAGATCGTTCACGCGAGGTCGGTACGGTGACTGAATCGAAATCCACCCCCGCTTTCTTCCAGGCCCGCTGGAGAGCGGTTGGATCTTCACTGTACTTCTGCGCGAGCCAATCCCGAAACCCATCTCTCATGGCCGGCCCGAAGTCCTCCGCAGGGTGGATCCATTCGGTGGCGCCCGGCTCGTACCCCTGACCCCCCGGATGGTACCCGAGGACGTGATCCCCGTAGTTGTCCTCCAGAAATCGCACGGCTCCGCGCAGCGAGGCCTCCGCCTCGGATCGCCACTTTTTCGATGCCGCGGAAACTCGCCCGAAGGACTTTCCTTCCTCCGTGCGAATACACTCTTCCGGATTGGCCTCCGTCCACCAGGCGGGAGCATCGGTATCGATGCGGAGAATCAGTGTACCCTCCGGCGCAAGTTTCAGGAAATCGTCCATCGTCTTCCTGACGCCGCTGTAGTCAGCCTCCTCCCCCGGCCTCGGCCAGGGCATCTTCAAGTTGTGCCGAATGCCGGTTGAATGATGGCGGTATCCCGCCGCAACCGAATACCGGATTTCACGCCATCCGGTTTCAAGGGTGGACTCCACCGGATGGGTCACATTGTTAAAAAAAATCAACGGGGCAAGGATGTCACCGTTCACGTGTAGCTTGGGCGTTCCCCGGTGCACTTTCACCGTCCCCTCCAGGGCGAATGAGGAGACCACCGACAAGCAAAGGAAGGCGGTCGGCAGAAGTTGTGTTTTCCGCGTCATGATTGTCGGCTCACTCGTAGTTTTGGCTTCCTGCCAGAGCAGTGCAAGAGAAGATCATGTGAAGGAGGATGCCTAGAGTGCGCTGCCCCATTCGCTTTTCTCATAGTCTTCCCTCGCTCCGCGTCGCCCTTGGAAGGCCAACCTCCGCCTCATTGAACACTTCGGCGTGCTCGGAGGCCGGAATGAAAAGAAGCCTGGGCTCCATGGGCGCCAGTTCGATCGCGTCCAACTCGACGGCGCCCCCGTTCAGCAGGTCGGTGGCGGTGCCCTTCCGGTTCAAGGCCACGGTTTTCCGGGTGCCGTAGTTTACCAGCGGCACCAGCAGACCGCCACGGAAAGGAGTTACCAGGTATTCGACGTTCCACGCGTGGCTCCCGGTTCCTGTATCGTGCAAATCCACCAGAGCCAGGTTTCCGGAAGCGAGCACGGGTCGGAGGGCGGCCATGACCTCCTTCTCCGCGAGGTTCGTCCGCATTTCCGCGCTCTTCTCGATCGCCTCCGTGAAATCACGGCGCCGATGATACTCGTCCCATGCGAGGCAATCGGAACCGATTCGTATCACTCGGCCTCCACGCCGAACGAAAGCCTCCAGCCCTTGGTATGCCCCATCCGTCACATGCGTCGCGCGGGGTACAATGATCCAGTCGATTTCCCCGTTCGGAAGGGAAAATCCTCCCGACTCGAGTTGCCTTTCGGTGACGAATGTCACGGGTTGCCCCATGAACAGCAGCGCAGTATAGACGGACCGCACCGCCCGCGTGTAGTCCTCGTCCCAGAAAACCGAGGGCATCGAATACAGCAGGGCCACTTTCGGACGTACTCGGCTCACTGCGGTCACCTCGTCCGTCAGGCGGTTCAGGTCCAGCATCGTCCGTCCGGCGGCATGGATGTTGGCGGGCCGGAAGTAGATCGTGCCCTGAAGGTCCGCCACGCCCTCCACCCATGGCTCCCACACCCATAAAACCGTCGCGGCCCGGTGATGCAGGGCACCCTGCCAGAGTGCGCAGCGCGTCTGGGAAACGGGTACGGTCTCCGGACCGTAGGGAATCTCGATCAGATGGCTCTCCGAATCGAAAACGGGCTGCCCGCGGAAGGCGTGTAACAGGTCATAATATAGTTGTTGGCTTCGCCACCACCATTCGTCCGGTCCTTCGTGAGAAGGGAGAGTGGCCCATGCATCGCATCCAGCCAGGTCCGTGAACTCGCAAAACAGCTCCGGATCGGGCATCTGCGCGAATGCGGCCCGGTGCCCGAGGCTGAGAACGCGCATCGCCTTCACGTGCGTGGCGACATTGGGGGCGATCGACTTGATGATGCCGTTCATCCACCGATGCCAATTCGCCATGTGACGGTGATTGAAGCAAGCCCAATCGAAATAGGCTCGGCGAACCGCGATGTCCGCCTCCTCAGGCAGTTCGAAGGCGGGGACCGGTACCTCTTCAAAACTGCCGTGCCTGGTTCCGTACAGGGCATTGAGTTCATCGATGCTTCCATGGCTCCCGGCAAGAAACTCTGGCCATAGCGGCCGACTGTGCGAATCGCGACCGCTGGTGGCGTACTCAGGTTCATTCGAAAGGCAAAAGCTGAACAATGCAGGTGAGTCTTTGACCATCGGCACAATGGTCCGGAGCCATTTCTCGATGAACTGCCGCGCGGCAGGATGGTCGATGTTGTACTTGATGTGCCCCTGCGGAATAATTGATGTGAGACCCTCCGCGGCTCGGGACCACTCCGGCATGTAGTGCGGAGAAAGAAGGAGATCCACCTTCACTCCATGCTCTGCCGCCGACTCAAGAACAGGCAGGATCGATTGCGCGCCCTCGGTAAGCTTTCCATCTGCCTTGAGACCGGCAGGACCGCGCTCCTGCTGGATCAGCGTTGCGCCGAACTCCGGAAATTCAGGCACTGCCGCGGCGGCCGCGTTCCACACGCCGTATCCGCCGAACCAGTAAGGCCGCCGGTATCTCTGTTGCAGATCCTCCGTATACGTGGGAGCAACCAGAATCCCGTTCTCCACCTCGACCGCTCCCCGGATCCGGGCCGGAACCCACTTGGAGGCTTCGTTTCGAAGCAGTGCCTGGATCCGATCCTCGGTCCATTGAATTACCTGCTTCACTTCGTCGCGTTGCAATCGGGACCAGTCGTCCTCCTTGCCGGCGGGTCCGCCGTTTCTCGGCCGGCCCTCAAACGACTCCGCAACCGCAAGACCCAGTCGAATATACGCATCACCGGACAGTTTGGGGTCGTCAACCAGAACCTGCCGCAGCTCGGAGAGTCGTGCGGTATCCGTCAAAACCGGTCGGACGCTGCTTTGAGGCGATGTCTCTGCGCCGCCGCTCAAAACTGAAGCGAGGAATCCCACTACGATCAACGTACAGCAATGGCTGACCATGATAAGTTACGAAACTATACTCAGCGGCTCACGCCTCTTCCAAAGCCCCCTTGTGAAATCGGGAAACTCAACCGGCTGGTTTCCGGTAGCGATGGATCGTTCGCTGAGTTCGCAGACCGCGCTCCAGGCGGCGGCATCGTACACGTCAATGTCCGGGGGCTGCCCTGTGCGAAGGCAATGGATCAGGCGGTAGTCCTCAATATAGTCCATCCCACCATGTCCGAGGCCCGTCGACATCTGGCTCTGGCTCTTCCACAGGGGGTGCTCATATTCCGTTTCATAATTTGATAGCGCCTCCCATTCATGCCCCTCGGTTCTGCCCTCGATAAAAATCTTCTCCTCGGGATACTTCCTCACGATGCCCCGCGTGCCCTGAACGCAGATATCGCGGCTGTAAGGTCGCGGTGAATCGGTGTCGTGCTTCACGATAATGGTCTGGCCCGCCACCGTTTGAATAAGCGTCGTCACTACATCGCCGAGCGCATACTTCTGTGTAGCCTGCGGACTGTCGGGGCCAAACTCTCTCGACGCAAACAGGTTCAGTCCATTTGACGTGGTACTCAAGGAAACGAGGTGCGCAAACGTGTTGCCTCGGTTGATATTCATGCATTGAGCCACCGGACCCAGGCCGTGCGTGGGATAGAGGTCTCCATTTCGCTTGGTTGAGTGCGCGGTTCGCCAGGACGATGCGCCTTCATGCCGGAATTTGTAGTCGCGCAAATCGTGCAGGTACCCGCATTCCGCGTGGATTAAATCACCTAGCAATCCGTTGCGAACCATGTTCAGGATCATCAACTCCACCTGGTCGTAGCAGCAATTCTCCATCAAGACGCAGTGCTTGCCGGTCTTCTCGGCCGTCTCCACCAATTGCCAGCACTCGTCCAACGTGACCGCGGCGGGAATCTCCGTGGCGGCATGTTTCCCATTCGTCATCGCCGCCACGCAGATCGGAGTGTGCCACTCCCATGGCGAGGCCGTATAGACAAGCTCCAGATCCTCCTCCCCGCAAAGCCGTTCAAATTCTCTATCGCCGCCGATGTATAAAGTCGGGTCGGGATGCCCGGCATCCGTGATGAACTTGGCGGCTTGCCTCGCGTTCTCCTCACTGGCGTCGCAAACAGCTGTGATCACAGCGCCCGGTACTCGCGCCAGGTTCTGGATATGAATCGACCCCATGCCACCGGCGCCGACAAAGCCGATTCGGATTTGCTCGATTTGTTGACTCATCATTGGGCCTCAGGATGCGTAACGACTTAATTTTCCGGCAGGATTGGATTAAACACGCGGATGTCCGGGAATTGGAGAAAATCGGTATCGGCCCTGTGGATTTCCATGATGCCATGCTCGTGCATGAGCGTCACGGTTCGGATATCAAAGAAAAGATTGCCCGCGGGATACTGAAGTCGCTGCAGGATCGTCGGTAGGATCGACCAGTGGTTCTCACCAGCGCCCAGCGCTTGAAACCTGTCGCTATCAAAAAGCGACGTGAGGAAACGCATGCTTTCTTTCCAGGTCAAGGGGCGCTCAAAGATCTTCGGGTGGGTGGCGACCCGGAGAAATTCATACAAAAGGCCTTCCGTAAAGTACCCGGTGTCCGCGGACGCGGACGCTGCGTTGATGAACCGCATCGCAGCGGGATGTTCCTCCGCGCTGCTATTAGCCGCATAAAGAAGGATACTCGCGTCAATAATTCCAGCCATCAGGAATCCATCAACGCTTTCAGGGCATTGCGGTCACCAAGGTTCACCCGGGGGACGCCCATGGGATATAAAGGCAGTTGAAACGGGGTTTCAGCCTTCTTCTGACGCCGGCGTTGAAGCCCTTCCACCAGCAATTCGTTGACTACATGAGAGATTGGGCGCTTCTCCCGTCTAGCCAATATCCTCACGCCTTCCATACAAGCTTCCTCTAGAATCAAGGTCGTTCTTTTCATAAGCATATAGACATACAGTAAAATAATATATCAACATATTCTCGGTCTAGAAATCTTCCATCTGCCGCATCCACGCCGGCCAGTCTCCCGGCTTCGCGCCGCCGACGGTGGTCCAGCGGCCCTCGGTGTTGAACAGGGGATGCCACTTCAGCGTCCAGAGCGCTTTCAATCTGACGCGGCGCGCGCTCCCATCGAGAAACCCCACGTTGATGGCGCGCTGATGCCGGTCCATCGCCACCAGCCACATGTTCTGACCGAATCCAGTAATATTCATGAAATCGGCCGAGGGCGGCGGAACATCGGAGTGCAACGGCAGCGGATGCACCCATGCGCAATCCATGATCAACGGAACGATGTCCGAGCGTTCTACATCCGCGGTGTGGTGCCAGAAGTTTTTCTCCGAGTCCGCGCCGAACCACCCACCCGCAAGAGTATGCGCGATCCAACCGTTTTTCCCGTAGCTGCCGGACGAATTCACGAGTTCGCCAGCGTGAGAGTATATTCTAAACCACGCGAACCTCGCCAATCCCCGGTGATCCGGACCGTTTCCATACCCGGGAGGTTTCGTCTTTGTGGCCTTGGGGCAGAAAAGAATCGCATCGTTGTCCGAATACCCTTCCACGGAGTGGGGCCAGAATTTCCTCTCTATATCCACATATCCTGAGAGGTCCTCGTGGTACAAAGCCAGAATCACTCCCCATTGGTGCTCGTTGGACTTGCAATGGGCGTCGAGCGCCACCTCCCGGGCCTCCCGCAGCGAAGGGATGAGCAGGCTGGCCAGAATGGCAATGATGGCGATGACCACCAGCAGTTCGATCAGCGTGAATGCGCCTTTCATTTCGTACATTGTAGAGCAAACAAGCGCCAGTCCACTCCAAAATTCTTCCTCTGCAAACTTTGCGTCCTCTGCGGTGAAGTCAGCGGAGTCTCAGAACGCGATCGGACTCGACTGCCCCTTGAAAGAGAGCCCGTGCTCACCAACCATTTCCTCAACGCGCCCATGCAGATCCTTTTGGGTTCCCTCGAACGGCCACGCGATGCCCGCCGCTTCGGCTTCCCGCTTCAGACGGTCCCACTCGTACATGAATTCGAACAACACCGGGACCCATTGCAATCGAACCCGTACCCGCAATTTCGACTCATCCGCCACGGCCTGTTCCGCCTGCTGCATGTGACCCCACGCTTCGTTCAACATCAAAAACGTCTGAAATTCCGCACCGGGCCGGGAGCTCAGCCCAAGATGGTCGTCGGTCTGCTCCACCGCGTCGTGAATCAGTTCCAGGTAGGCAAGAATATGTTCCGCTGCCGGCCCGTAGTAGCCCTGAACGAAATCCTCGATCAACGCCTGGTCGTCCACATACGGATCCCACATCAGCTTGCCCAGCAGCCAGAGCCTCAGCTCGGAGAACCCCGGCCATCCGCGGCGCGGAAACACTTCGTTGAAGATTCCGGTAACACCATTCTCCGCGTAGTATCGCACGTTCGGCCCCAGCACCCGAAGGTTTGGATGAGGGATCGGGTACGTGAAATTGTCCACGTAGTCCCAGATGTGAACCCGGTTGGAGATCTTCCCCCACCCTTCCAGATCATCCCGTAATATCCGGTTCCGTTCATCCGACATGGGCACGCGGAACGAACATTTGATGGTCGATAGGCGCACCGCGATCTGTTCATGCGGCACGTGGTTCTTCGGCGGCGCCTGCGTGTAATGATACGCGAGCGTGGTGACGACCAGCTCGGGATACATCTTCACCAGCTCCGTCGTTACCCGGTTGACAAACCAGACCATGAGATCCGACGGCGTGCCCGCAGCCTCCATTGCCATGCACGGCCCGCACTCGCAGCGATTCTGCGGTCCCCCGTCATCGGGCTGCGCGATGGACATCATGGTGGCGTGCGGATTCCACCGCAGCGCCAGTTTCGCGTTGTTCACGACTTCCTTCTGCAACTCCTCGTTGGTCAGGCACAGGGAGGAAAGAATGTAATCGGGAGCCACGTGCGTTCGCACCCCGTTGATCAGCGCATACCACTCCGGATGGTCCTGGAAGTAAACCTCCGGCTCGATTAGCGTCCAGAATCCGTGGCAGTGCCACTTGTCGCTGCGAATGAAGGCCAGCTTTCTCCCCCCGCGCCTCTGATCGTCTTGGATATTGCTGAAGGAGTTGTCGATGAACAGGGGTGCATGGTGCCCATTATACTTGTTGCGCACGGAAAAGTCAGGATCCGACACATCCGGATTATCGGTGTCGCGGTACTTGATGGGCGGCACATGGCGGACATCCAGATCCGGGATCTCCAATG
Source organism: Kiritimatiellia bacterium (assembly GCA_963578625.1). Classification (GTDB taxonomy): domain Bacteria; phylum Verrucomicrobiota; class Kiritimatiellia; order SLOV01; family SLOV01; genus CAUZEO01. The sequence goes on from CAUZEO010000209.1 coordinate 8,011, forward strand.
TCGCCGTACTTGGAATCGTGCTCGCAGATGCGGTCCACCATCGGCACCCCACTTGGTCCTCGAGAAATGTGTACACAGCATAGAGCGTGCCCCGGGGATGCCCTCCGGCCAGGATCAAGTTGTTCCCAATCGTGCGAATCACGATCCCTTCGTCCTCCAGGCCGTCAGTCGAAAACGAAGGGTCACCGAGCACTGCCGCCCCGGGGCCTACTAAAATGTTCGCACTTCCCTCCGCCTTCTCATGCAGGATCGGCAGGTTTGCTCCGGTCACCTCGCGAAGAAAATGCTGCAATTCCTCTGCCGAATACCGGACCGAAGGCGCCGCTTCCGCGGACACCACAATGGAAGACTTCCCCCGGCCTTCGTCGACTAGAAGCAGCGCGAAGGCGTCGCCTCCGGAGATGGTAAGAACAAGCGCGGCGGCGACAAACAAATACTTCATTCCAAATCCTTTCATTGGTACAACCATAACCCCTTTCGGATCCTGCGTAGCGCGGAGTGAACTCCGCGCTACCCCATGCACCCACCGAGGCACCGACCTTGCTTTTTATTCTGAAGAGCATGGTGTCCTTTTCAGGCAATGTTGTCCATGCCGAACTGGTTACTCGCGGAGGATTTAGGGCTTCGTGTCTTCAATAATTTCAGTTCTAGCCTCATCGATCAAAATATAAGGGTGCGCCTTCGTTGCAGATTCACTCATTCCACGCCGATCGGCCTGTGTGGACTCCTTGTCCTGTCGCTCGCCGGTATCGCATCCTCAGGCATCGTGGCCAACGGCTTGGTGCTGAACCTGGATGCTTCCGACAACCCCCTGGCCGCGACCAATCAATGGGCGGACCTCAGCAGCATTGCCAGTTCCTATGACGGCAGCGGTTTCGGAACCCAAGCGCGAATGCACGCGTCCAACGGAGCGGAAAACCGTGTGATCCATGCGAACAATGTCGCCTTTTACACGACCGTCGGCACCGCCGCAGTGTTTGGCCCGTTCGGCGAAAACGATCCGCCCTTTCTCAGTGAGCCGAATATCACAGTGGAGAGCTGGACAGTAGAGCTGTGACTGCGGAGACAAGGCAACGCCTTCGCCGACGAGCACCAGGTCTGCTCGCTGCGCGCACCCGGACACGTGCCGCGGTTCTCCCTCGACCTGGCGACCACAAACTTTTCCCCGATTCCCCTGAACAACCTGTTCATCGCAGAGTTTCGAGGATCCCAGGGCGATTCGGCGAGCGCGTTCAATACGGGGGTCAACATTCCAACCCACGGGCAGTTTCATCACGTGGTGGCCACCTATGACAACGCAACCCGAACCCTGCTGTTTTATTACGACACGCTTGCGACG
>CAUZEO010000210.1:0-9303 GCA_963578625.1 Kiritimatiellia bacterium
CTCAATATCGAATGTGATCCCAACCCCAATCCCTAATCCCGCATCCCCCTACCGCTTTTCAATTGCAGGCTTACGATCTGGTGTCCTTGCAGGAATGGTACGGTGAATCGAGTGCGGCCATTTGCGTTGACGGGAACGATGGCCATGCTCCTGGGCTCCAGGGAGATGGATTCAATTCGCTCGTTCGGATCGCGGATGGAAAATCGGATGTCGTAGAGCGGGATCGAATTTTCGCCCGATCCCTTCAATGTCTTCACTCGTATGAAAATCGAGATGGACCTGCCTGTACCGCAATGAAGCGGACATTCAACCCTCCTATTTAATCTTCCACTATACCATCCGAGTCATCTATAGCATATCCTCCGATGGCCGCATCGAAAAACATGACTCGGGAGGCGAGTTCGTTGTTTGCAGGACGGCCGGATTTATGTACTCGAACGGGCTGCAAGCTACAGACAAATCGAACGAAACAGGAGAATTCGGATGATCAAAGTGACAGTATGGAGTGAATTCGTTCACGAAAAATCGAGTCCCGTGGTCCGGGAGATCTACCCCGAGGGGATGCACGCGGCCATTGCTGAAGGACTGAACGAGGACGGCGGGCTGGAGGCGCGCACCGCGACCCTGGACGAGCCGGAGCACGGCCTGACCGAGGAAATCCTGGAGGCGACCGACGTGCTTACCTGGTGGGGCCACGCCGCCCACGAGAAGGTGAGCAACGAGATCGTGGACCGGGTCCAAAAACGGGTGCTCGAGGGCATGGGCCTGATTGTCCTTCACTCCGGGCACTACTCGAAAATCTTCCGGCGTCTTATGGGAACCACCTGCAGCCTGTGCTGGCGCGAAGCAGGGGAAAAGGAGCGCGTCTGGGTCTGCAACCCGGGGCATCCCATTGCGCAGGGCATCGATCGTTATTTCGAAATCGAACATTCGGAAATGTATGGAGAGCCGTTCGGAATTCCTCCGCCGGACGAACAGATTTTCATCAGTTGGTTTGCCGGCGGCGAGGTATTCCGATCGGGACAAACCTGGAAACGTGGAAATGGAAAGATCTTCTACTTCCGCCCCGGCCACGAAACCTATCCGATCTACCACGACAAAACCGTGAAACTGATTCTCAAAAATTCAGTACGGTGGGCTGCGCAGCCGGCATCTCAGTGGATCGATTCCGCCCCCAATATTCCGGTTGAACAAGCGCCGGAACCCATCGAGCCCTGGGGCGAAAGCGTCCATTAACGGGATGCGGGGATGTTGAACCAAGAAGTTCACGAAGGAAACGAAGCTGCAACGCCGCAACCAAACGAATTTTAGCGCGAAATCACAGAAAAAACGAATCGTGAACAGAAGGGAACGAAGAAAAACGTCAAATTGTAGTTCTGTTTACGTCGTAATCCGTCCGTAAAGGAGCGAAAGTCGCCAAGACTTCCGATCTGCGACAAAAATGCTTGCCTGAGGCACGAAAATGGATTCTGCAATCTCCTCCCCACTCCCCATCCTACTCGTAATCGCAGCTCGACGCGGTTCGAGTAGTGTGCGAGAGAGGTCAATTACTCCACTGCGGACTGCCAGGCCGAAGACAGGCCGCCTTTGGTGGAAAGTCCGCACCCCTACACGCGGAATGAATTCCGCGCTGCCGATACTCCGTGGTTGATGGAATTGTCGCAATCAGCCCCACACACAGACCGCATCTCTCCCTTCACTAGATCTTCATGATTCAAAATTCCCCCGCACTCAAAAAAAGCTTCGTGTCCTTTCCGAACTTCGTGGTTCAATTCTCCCCGCACCCGCATCTCGCATGAATCTGAAATCCAGGGAAAACTGAAATGATTAAAATCGGCGTCATCGGAACCGGGGGAATGGGGCACACCCATGGGCGGGCGTATGCCGGCATGAGGGGCGTCAAGTTGAATGCTGCCTGCGATGTTAACCAGAACGCCGTGAAGCAGTTCTCGAAAACATTCAAGGTTCCCCAGGCGTTCACCTCAGTTGCCGAGATGCTGGCGAACGCCGACATCGAGGCCGTGTCTGTAGTAACGCCGGACGGCGAACACGCTCCGGTGTCTCTGGCTGCGATCAAAGCGGGAAAACACGTCCTCTGCGAAAAGCCGCTCGCGACCACGTACGCAAATGCGCGCAGGATGGCGCAGGCCGCAAAGCGCAAGGGCGTCATCAACATGGTAAATTTTTCCTATCGAAACGCGGCGGCGATTCACCGTGCCCGCCGACTGGTAGAAACCGGATCCATCGGCAGGCCGATCCACGTTCACGGCGCGTACCTGCAATCGTGGCTTTCCAGTAACGGTTGGGGAGAATGGCGAAAAAAAAAGTCATTCCAATGGCGGCTATCGACTCGCCACGGCAGCAAAGGAGTTCTGGGCGACGTGGGCGTGCATCTCCTGGATTTTGCTTTGTATCCCGTGGGTCCCGCCTCTCACGTTCGATGCACACTGAAAACCTTCCCCAAACATCCCGGGAATCGTCTGGGAGAATATGTGCTGGACGCAAATGATTCGGCCCTGATGGAGATTGGGTTCAAAAACGGCGCACTGGGCACGCTTCACACCACTCGTTGGGCAACGGGACACCTAAACACGGTGGCGGTGGACATCTACGGCGACGAAGGCGGCATTCGGGTCAACCTCGATCATTCCCACACCGACCTGCAGATCTGCCGAGGAAAGGATCGCCACAAGAGTGCCTGGAAAACCATCCGTTGCGCCCCAACCCCCGACTTGTTTCACCGGTTCATCAAGAGCATCCGAACCGGAGTGAACGATCAGCCCGATTTCGCCCGCGGCGCGGAGATCCAGAGGGTGATCGACGCCTGCTTCGAGTCCGACAAGACAGGCTCGGAAATCCGCCTTTGAACAGAAGAGAACGAAGTGGAAATATGGAGACTCTCTTTTTCGCTCTCTTCGATACCTTCTGTTCAAAAATCGCTTTTCGACCCTTACTTTAACCACGTTTTCACGCGGTAGAAGCGAGGCGGGTTGCTCTGGGAATTCGTGTAGGTGACCGTGCTGCCGTCTCCGACAAGATTCGTATAGCCGGTTACACACTGCCACGTTCCGGTCAACGGATCGGAGGAGTCCTGCAGATCGTAGTAGCGGTCCACTTCTTCGTATCCCGCCCCCACGGCCCCAATCGTGGAATAGCTCACGAAAACATTTGCGCTCGAATCCGAAATCACAAGCTGGAAACCGCTCGTGCTTGCGGTCGGATCGGTACCGGCAATATACTCCTTCCAGTTCGGCGACCGGTCTCCATCTTCGTCCGCAATCACATCGGCCTCGTTGGTGCCGAGATTGTTCTGAATCAACCACCAGACCGGCGTTTCGTGCGATGCAAGATCGGCCGAAAAGCTTGCGTCGATGGTGCGATTTGCCGTCACATTCATAAACGTGTAATTGCTGATGGCGCCTTGGGACCCAGTGCCGTCAATAACAACGTCATTAACATGGTAGTAGTTGGTCGCCACCATGCTGAAGCTGGTACCGCCGCCGATATCCACGAGCACATTGCCTGAGGGGTCGATGGAGCCGTACAGGCCGGCAGATGCGGCGATCCTCCTGAAATTGAGCGTGTCGTAATCTTCGACAACCAGATCATCAAATCGGAATTCGCCCAGCGTGGATAGGTCACCGAAGAAATTGTTGTTGGTATTCGCGGTAGCAAACCACTCGTAGGTGTTCGTAATCGCGATGCTGTTCGTCCACAGCCGGAAATAGAAGAAATTGTTCAAATCTCTTTCGTAATCCACTTCTAGCGTAAGCCTGATCCACTCATCCGCCACGACGTCCGTCTCGGTCAGTTCTGTCCAGGCGTTCACCGAGGGCGCGCCGAGAGGATCCGGGCAATGCCACGCGACCAGGTGGTTGTTCGTGTTCACGTACACGCCGAATTGGACGCCGGGCCCTGCTTCCGGTGGTTGGGCCTGGTTCCAGGTTTTGCACTCCATCACCAGGTCGATCCAGATATTCTCGTGGGCCGCGGTATTTTCGAATTTGTTGGTGACCGGCCCATCGACACCCAGGACAAACTCGTGCGCCTCCTCCAGGATCGGATAAATGCCGGCGTACGTATTGGTGTAGTCGCTCTCGACCACGATTGCGGCGGCGATATCGCCGGCATACCAACCCTTGATCCCCACGATTTTAGCGCCATCGACGTGCGACTCAAACGACTCCCGGTACGGAATCCGATTCACGGTGTTCGAACTGAGCGCGGTAATGGTAACGAAGTCCTTGAGCCCCGGTTCCACGAATTTCGTAGTCAGGGACAAAACGTAAACTCCGGCCACGGAAAAGCCGGCGGTTGTGTCCTGGGCGCTCGCGTCACCGAACGTGACCGTTCCCGGCCCGCTGAATTCCGCCCAGGCTGTGGTCACCTGGCCGGCCGGGAAACCCCGGTAATCCACGCTGGAGTCCAGGACCGCGGGATAGAGAACGTTGATCGTCTGGTCCTTTCCCGCGTCCCCGACAGGTGCGTTCGTATACACGGTAATGGCCACCTCGGGCGAGGTATTCGTGCCGGTGTCGTCCACCATGGTCGCCGTCAGCGTGTAATCTCCCTCATCGGTCAGCATGTTCAGTACAGCCTCGTACGGAGCGCTGGTATCCTGACCAAGAAAGTTCATGCCCTCAAAGAATTCGACTCTTTGGATGGCGCCAACTTCATTGGTGACAACCGCCGTAATCGTTGTTTCGAACGGCGCAAGAAACCCGGTATTGTGCGCGGGACTGGTTATGGCCACTTTGACCGGCGGCAACCCGGGCGTCGCCGTGACACCAACGACCCAACTGCCCGGATTATTGCCCGACGTCGTGATCAGATTACGCTGTAACGGTTTCCCGGTCCCGTCCGTGTCCAAAGACCACGGAGCCTGATCAGAGTAAATCACTTCATCCACAATGACCCACGAAACCGTGCCGGCGGGCGGTTCAGGCGCCTGCGGTCGCTCAAGCGCGATTCGCTCACCGCGATTCGAAAGCTTGCCCTCATACGGACCCAGCATCGTCACCTGCGTATTGATCAGAACATACGCATCCAGGAACGCGGTTCTGGCAACCAGGTTGATAAGCGGGTCGAATGGCACAATCACCAGGTACTCGCCCGCGGCCAGGATCATGTTCGCCGGAAATGTGTATCCCACTCCACCGTCAATTCGCCAGGTTCCAGCCGCACTTTCCAGGAGAACGGCGCTCCCCGTCGGATTATAGAGCTCTATATACTCATGGTTCGTATTGTCTTCCGGATTGGCTGCCGTCGGCAACGGATGGTACATAACCTCGTTGATCACCACGTGCTGCGCCGGAAGCGCGTTTGTCTCGCCCGGAGTCAGCGCAAGTGCATACCAGTATTCCTCCCCGTCAGGATACCGGCCGAGCGATATATCGTTCTCCTGGCCCTTGAAAGTCACCCAGTCCGCAACCCGCCCCTTCCCCACCGGCGGCAGGTACGTCAGAAAGATTTCCTCACCCGCCTTGTCGATCCCGAATCCGGACGTCACTGGATTATGAAAATCGCTGGTCTCGTAAAAAGTAACGAAACCGTTACCGGGAATCTCCGCTGACGGCGGGATCGCCCAGTTCGTCAGATTGTCAATGTTGTCGCTCAGATACCAGGTTCCGCTGCTGATTGTGATGTTTGTCGGCCGCGTATTGTACAATTCTATCCAGTCATTGGAGTCCCATGGCAGCGGGCCATCGGTATGCGCCATAATCTCATTCAGCACAACATCCACGATCGGATCGGGATCTGCCTCGCCGGGCGAACCGTCGATATATGCGCTCCGGCGCCAGTTGCCGCCATGGTCCAACGAACCGGCTGGCTCCCCGGGAATCGCGGAAGCCAGCGGTACCAATGAATGTCCTGCCCCATCGGCGGCAAGCGGCCAGCCCCTCGCATCGTCATAGTCGAATGCTACGAGGTCCTCATTCAGTGCTCCTTGAACCACGATGCGTTCCCCGCTGTTCGCCAGCCTTCCACTGTAGGTGCCGGCGATGAGCATGCCGTTCGTATCGTATGCCGAAGAGAATTCCGAGATATCCTTCACCACCACAACGTATTCGCCGGGCGCCAGGTTGGTGACACTGCCGTTTGCAAAAGCAAAGTCGATACCGTTGGTGATGACCACCGGGGTAAGATCGAGCGCTACCGCCCCGATATTGTGTAATTCTATAAACTCGCGATCCCTCAGCGGGGTGCCGCCGGCCGGGTTGTACATGACCTCGGTGACGCGAAGATAGTCGCGCAGCGGCCGTTCGTTCACGGTGCTGGTCACGGTAATGCTGTCCGAGGTGATCAGGTTGTTCTGGTGGTCGTATACCTCGAGAATGAGCAAGTTGCTTCCCAGAGCAATGGGCAGTGTCAATTCCCACGTATTGAAACCGGTCCAGGTGGCGGGAATCGAAGCACTCTGCCCCTGCAACCGGAATTCGCGCACGTCGATCCAGCCGGTGCCCTCGATGGTGATTTGATCGTCATTTACGCTGAACCCGGCGCCGCCGTTGGAGGTAATTTCGAAGGCAACAAACGGGGCGTTGGCGTTAATCTGGCTCCATGCATGCGCGCCACGAACCGTAATGATGTCCAGGATGCTTGAGCCGGTCGGCGGCATATTGGCCAGGTTTTCTCCGGCGAGGTTTCCGTAATATTCGATCCAGCGTGTCATGTAACTCGTATTGTACGTCGTATTCAGGATGTCGCGCATATGACCCCAGAACAACCGTTTGTAAATCGGTCGTTCAATGATCTTGGAAAGGTTCTTTCCGGAATTATAGAACGGCGCGTCCTTCGCCGCCGGCGGAACGCCCCACCAAGCACGGTCCAGGTCAAATGGGAATGCCATGATCTTGCCATCGCCTGGGCGGACGTACATGCTGAAGTTGTGCGCGTACCAATCGTAATTGTCGACCACGCTGCACAGGTTGAGCATGGGGAACGTTCGCATCCACTCGTCAACATCCATGACGTCGGGCACGGCCTGCTCGAGTGCGGTTCCGCTCAGGCTGAAGACCTTGGCCATGGCGATTAAGCTGCTGTAGTCGTCACGCCCGCGGTTGTTGTTGATTCTGAACCCGAACCGGTACTGCTCCTTGTCATCGCCCAGGTCCCGAATGTCATACGACTGGATGAATCCGGTCCCGTTCACCCCGTCCTTTCTGCCCTCCGGGTTGTTGCCCTCGGCCAACTTGGTCTCGCGGATTCCTTCCATCTTGAACACGGTGCCGTCCGACCCGTTTTCGAACTCCGAATCGAGATATTCATCCCCGTAGGGGGCCATAAACATGATCGTGGTCCCTTCGTCGGTATCGTCGCCGGGGAATCTCGAGCTCTTGCGGTGCGCGATAATATTCACCATGTCGCCGTACGTTCCGGGAATGCCGCCGGCATGATTGATCATGTGCCAGATCACGAGTTCCCGGATGTGGGGACGATCGAAGTTGCCGTGCAACCCTATCAGTTTGACTGTCTCGTAAATACCGCGAAAAGTTTTGTCGGCAGGGAAGTTGATATTGTATCCGGTTTGATTGTCATCCCGGGTCGCCCCCGATCCGCGAAGGCGCACACGCGCATCGTAGAAAACCTCCGTTTCATTGTACACGATCGTGGCGCCGAATCGTTCGTTGCCCAACAGGTTGTACCACTCGTGCAATAATTCCGAATCGCTGTCCCGGAGGATCAGCCGGACATTGTGCTTATCCGGCACCGCCAACCCGTCATCGATCTTGATCAGCGCGCGCGACTTCGCTCCCGCGGCCGGACACGATGCGCCGGCGCCGGCGCTGTCGGAGCCCTGCACAAAGAACTGCACAATCGATGTGCCGGACTGACCGGGAATCACCCCGGAGTACGTGCCGTCCGACTGCGGTGTCATGCCCGCGACCGACCATCCGCCCTGGTCCACATTATACCAGAGCGAGATGGTACCAAGGCCATTGGGATCTGCGACGGACACAGACACGGTAATGCTCTCGCTCGGGGCAGGCACGACCGGGCTATGCGACAAATCCTTGTAGGTCGGGCCGATGTTGCCGGTATACGCCGAGTTCTGCCGACCGGGCGATCCGAACTGGTCCGGCATGTCGAGGATCATGGTCTTGACGACCTTTTTGCAGTACAGTTCACTGTACACTCGCGGCGACCCGCCGAGCCACTTGGCATCGAAAGAGATTTGGTATTGTTTGCCCTGGACCACGGGATGAAATCCGACGCCGTCCTTCAAGGTTGTTTCCAGCCGGTTATTCAAGTACCAGGTTGGTGCCGAGGCCACCATGTCCAGTGCCTGGTTCGACGGGTTGTCCGGATCGACGACGACGGTCGATGCCGAGTGGGTTCCGCGCAGCCGCCACTTGTTGGCGCCTCCCCCAATCGGGTCGCCTTCAAACGTCGTATTCTGAATGAGTTGAAGGGCCGCGCCGTTCGGGTCTTCCACCACCGTCACATTATCGATCAGGCACTCGCCCCAGTTCAAAAGACCAACCCGAAGCTCGTGAAAGTAGCTGATATCGGGGTTGTAGACGGGATTGGCCGCCGTCATCGTGTAGGAGTAATTGGCCCAGGCCGAATTCGTCACCAGGCTGCCGGCCCAGGCTTCGGGTACGCTGTTGTCTGCCCTGGGATCGCGCAGTTCCAGGCTCGACCCGCCCCCGTCCGCTTTCCTGGCCCAGGGCGCGCCATCGCGGTAAAACACCTCGTCGGCCGGGTTCTTTTGCGCATCCACCAACCGGATCAATTCGCCCCCGTTGGACAGCGACGAAGCGTAATCGCCCACAATATTGATGGCCGGGTACTTTGCCGCCAGCGCAACCTTGTCTTTCGCGACCACCAGGTATTGACCGGCCCCAAGCGTGGTGCCGGGTTCGAAGGTGTAGTCGATTCCCTCTTCGAGCTTCCAGCCGCTCAAGTCAACACTCGCGGCGCCTCGATTATAAAACTCAAGCCATTCCTCCGGATTCTCCAGGTACGGCTCATACTGGGGAGGATGATGATACATGATCTCGTTGATGACGATGTCGCCATGGAAGGCAAACGTATTCGCCGCGCCCCATGTCTCCGCATCGGGGTACAGCCAGCGGCCTGTCCCCTCCGGAAATCTTCCACGGTGAGAAATTTTAACCAACACGGCGTCGAGGACTGCGTTGGTTGGGCTCGTCGAATATAGGAAAAGTTTGTGCTCGTCCAGGGGTTCAAATCCAAGCGTCGATTCGTCAATCGCAAGGTAGTCGCCCGGATTCATGGTCTGACTGGGAAAAACATACGAGCCGGTAACCACGCCGGAACTGACGAGTGCGTATCCGT
>CAUZEO010000211.1:0-9298 GCA_963578625.1 Kiritimatiellia bacterium
CCCGATCACGAGTGCATCATGGGTGACGGCATGGCCAAGCTGTTATACGCCGCGGGCAGCGTAGGCGCGGTGACCAACGGCGGCGTCCGGGACGTGGACGGGCTTCTTTCGGTGCCGTACCCGGTCTATTCCAAGGGCACCGTTATCCATCATACCCCGATCCGATTCTGCAAAATAAATCAGCCCGTGGAGATCGGCGGTATCACCGTGTCTCCGGGCGACGTCATCCATGCCAACAAAGAGGGCGTGATCAAGATTCCGCCGGGATGCCTGGATGTCCTGACGGAAAGAGCAATCGCGATGAGAGCAGTCGAACACGAATCGCACATCGGAAATCGCAGGTCCGACTTGGAGCCTCGCGAAGCAAAGCGTCGAACAGCAGCGAAGGTGAAAGAATATGGGTTTTGACGCAGTCCATGATTTTCACATCAGGGTTTAGAGTGCGTCGATTCGTGGGTTACGAATACCGTGCGACGACTTTTGCTTCGCCGGTGAATTTCTCGATTGTGATTTCTTCGCTGTCCGCGTTGTAGTCTCCACCCTCGACACTCGTCGCCCGTTTCTCTTCCGGGTGCGGGAGACGGAAGACTACGGTATCGGGACGGCGATCCGGATCGCATGAGATGGATGCTTCAATCACCCCTTCCGCAACCCGGGACTGCACGTGAACGTCCAGTTTCCCGAAGTAGCTGGCGACACCCTCGAGCGCGATTTTTTTCCCGTCTTCCAGCCAGGCCCGCGGTACGCATCGGAGCAGATAGAGTGCGTTCCCCTGCTCCATGTAGAGCATGAGCCGGGTATGCATAAGAAACTGGCCTTCTTCGCCGATTTTGTGCGGTGCTTCATGGTAGAAGTGCTCCCACCATGAGTAGGTCTCCCGGTCGATGAGCGCTGTCAGCGCATTGTAATAGGCCTTGAGAAACGCCTTGGCCTCGCCGCGGTAGAGGTGCGCGTACTGATGCCGCGCAAGATAGGGCTGACTGAAGGATGTGTTCCGGGAACGGTACAACTCACAGTCGCTGTTCACCAGGAAATCGGCCGCCTGCTCGTTCGCTTCGACAATTTCATGGTAAATCAGGATCAAGGGTCCCAGTGAATCATCTCGAAGATTCACTGCGCCGTGGGTCCACCAATTGCCGCCGTCCGTGAACAGACTCGAGGGGCCGGAGCGGCCCAGCCACGGCGCTACCGTGGGGCACCACGTCCCGTCGCTCAACGGCACCGCGGGCCCGCGCGCCTGTTCATGCCGGAACGCTTTCAGGATATCCTCCTTGAGCGAGTTCGACGCATCCCGGAGACGGCCGCCTTCGTCGGCATCGAGCTCCGACACAACTTCGGCGATCCGGCTGAGACCGAGATAGAAATACCCGTTCAGCATGAAGATAATTTCGTCGTCCTCCGGATCGGCGACTTTCCCCTCGAGCAATCCGAATCGCCCGCCTTTCTGTTCGTCGGCCTGGTTCCGCGCGCGCCAGGTGAGCAGAAAATCAACAGACTTTCGAACACCGGGGAGGATGCTTCGGAGCCAGTCGTTGTCCCGGGTATAGCGGTAATGCTCTCCCACCAGCCACATGATGCATCCGGTTTCGAGCATGTACCCGGTGAAATTCTGCATGAATCCGTTCTCATGCTGCTTCTCGAAATAGTAGGCAATACACCGGCGCGAGATGTCGTGAAGCCCCAGCGAATCAAGATAGTTGATGATGGTTGAGGTCTCCGAACCGATCGGGCTATAGGTCCCGTTCGCCATGGCGATCGGGCCGTCTGGCTCGCGGCCGTAGTTCACCAGATCCACGTGCAGGTGCCCGGCTCGAATCAATTCGTCGATTCGTTTCTCGGGCACACGGATCCGCGCCGCGCGATTTAGTTTTCCCCTCCAGAAACGGCGACAGTCGGCGAGCCCCGCATCGAAATCGCGCGCATGCAGCGCTGCCGCCCGTTCTCTCGAAAGCGGGCTGTGGGGAATATAGAATTCCAGGGTGGTCGTCCCCCCCGGAGGAAGCAGGACCGCGATCTCGGGCTGGCCGAGTGGATTGCCGTCAATTCGTGAAATTCCGAAGACTTCATCCGAATCTTTGTGGAGGCTGAACCCGGCTTCGCAATCATAGTCGTGCGGAACCGCATTTCCGTAGATGTCGTGCGGATAAATCGTCTTGAAGAATGCGTGTCGCGGGGACGACCCGGTATTCTCGGCGGTGATGCGGACGCAGAGTACGGTCTCTTCCACGCCATCGAATTCGGTTTTTAGCCGGGACTTGAACTCGGCGCGCTGCTCTTCCGTTAGCGCATTGCACACAGACAACCCATCCGCCACGAGGTAGTCCGTGCCCCGCAGATTTTTTTCCTGGAGCCGCGATTTCTCGAGAGACGCATAGCAGATGTGGTCGTAGCGAACTTCGTCATCGACCCGTTCAATCTTGAGAATCGGCAATACGCCGCCGTCGAGACGACGCCGAACTTTATCCTCGCAGCCCCATCCTCGGCCGGCAGAGAATCCGTACCTCGGCCTCATGTGGGTCTCCTCCTTCCAGAAGTATCCATGGCCGGAAAATCGTGGCTGAATCCAGTCCGTGTATAGCATCGGCTGCCGAAGCCCGACTTCGAAAATCCGAACGTCCCGGCTCAATCCCAACCAGATCTGGCACTTCTGCACGAGGGTGTGGCGCGCCGCTGCGTTGAACGTCTCTTCTGGTTCCGCCTCAAGCTGCTCCAGCGTCGTCTTCAGTCCGTTATTTTCAATCGCATCCAGGATCTGGGCATAAGATCGAGCATCGCCGGAGGACGTAACCGCAATTTCATAGCCCGGAATCAATATGGGCCACGATTCATCGACATCCCGGAGGAAGAACGAAAATGCCACCCTCTCCGAGCAAAAGCGCATAATCGAGGGAAACTTCCCGATAGATAGGTTGTCGGCCTCTATTTCCAATTCCAACCGGCCATTCTCCTCATTCCCGTCGAACGAAGAGCTGCCCGCCACCGTACCATAGTCGACCTCGACTCCGCCGGGGCCGGGAGCCGTTGACCAGAGGATTGCGATCTGTTTTTTCATAAGTCACTCCTGATTTGTATGCGCATCGCAATTGCGGCCAAATCTATACGCATTTCCGGGTTGATCCGCAACGAATATCCTTCCCACCACCCATGGGTACCCGCCCCCCCCAAGTGCGAAGCCAACGCCGCGGCACGGCGCCTCCGGCCCGTGTCGGAGCAGGAAATGAGGAAGGATGGGGAACGAAGAGAGCAAGCTCCTTTCGTGCGCTCCTTTTCCTCGTCCCTGGTGCCGACACGGGCCGGAGGCGCCGTGCCACGTAAGACACTTGGGGTCCTGGTTGGGCTCCGCTACACGTGCTACTTGAATCAGTGATGGCTTTTCAAATCGTTTTTTCCTGCGAAGATTCATGCAACTGGAGAACGCCGAATCATGAACAAAGAACTACTGCGCAATTTTCGAAATCCACCCGCAATCTATCGAGGGAAACCTTTCTGGGCGTGGAACGGCCGATTGGACCCGGAGGAGTTACGCTGGCAGGTCCGCGTAATGCAGAGAATGGGCTTGGGCGGCTTTTTCATGCACTCCCGAATCGGTCTGGAGACAGAGTACCTCTCCGAAGAATGGCATGCATGCATTGATGCCTGCATCGACGAGGCCCGCAAGCTTGGCATGGAGGCCTGGTTGTACGATGAAGACCGGTGGCCGTCGGGATCGGGGGGCGGCATCGTAACCGCCGACAAGCGATACCGGATGAAGTATCTCGAGATGCGGGAATCAACAAATGGGAAGTTGAGGAATCCTCCGGGTACCCGTCTTGCCCGGTTTATCGCCAAAGTGGACGGCTGCACCGCGACCAATGTCCGGCGCCTACGATCCGGAGAACGGCCTCGGCTACACCAGGGAGAAACCTTTCTCGACTTCTACGTGCGCGAAGCCCCGAAATCGAGTTGGTACAATGGCGAGACCTACCTCGATACCATGGACCATGCGTCCGTGAAGGCATTCATCAACTCGACTCACCAGGAATACCGGCGCCGATTCGGAAAAGACTTTGGCGGCACCATACCCGGGATGTTTACCGACGAGCCGAATCACGGTGGATATTTCAATGAAATGCAATGGACCAGCAGGGGCAAGAGCGTTCCTTGGACGACCAAACTGCCTTCTGTTTTCCAGAGCCGATACCGGTACGACGTGCTGGATCATTTACCGGAGCTGTTTCTCGATGTAGACGGCGACGGCGTCACCCCCGCGCGTCACAATTTTCATGACTGCACCACCTTTCTGTTTGCCGATGCTTTCGGCCGCCAGATCGGCGAGTGGTGCGATCGCAATGAAATGATCCACACCGGACACATCCTGGCGGAGCAGACGCTGAGTTCGCAAACCTGGGTCGTAGGAAGCTGCATGCGCTTTTACGAGCACATGCAGGCGCCCGGCATGGATCTTCTCACCCAGTACTGGCGGGAGTACGACACCGCCAAGCAGGTCAGCTCCGCCGCACGGCAGTTCGGAAAAACCTGGCGTCTCACCGAAACGTACGGCTGCACCGGCTGGGACTTTCCGTTCGAGGGCCACAAGGCAATCGGCGACTGGCAGGTCGCCATGGGCATCAATCTGCGCTGCCAGCATCTGTCCTGGTACACCATGCGGGGTACGGCAAAACGGGATTACCCCGCGAGCATTTTCTACCAGTCGCCCTGGTGGGACAGCTACCACGTGGTGGAAGACTATTTTGGCCGGGTCCATGCCGCCATGACGCGCGGGGAGGAGGTCCGTGATCTACTGGTGGTTCACCCGGTGGAAAGTATGTGGGTACAGTGCCGACAAGACTGGTGGGGAGACGAGTACCTGCCGAAGAAGCATGTCATCGACTTTGACAACACCCTGTCCCTCGTTCGGGATGCCCTGCTGGGGGCGAATATCGACTTTGATTACGGGGATGAAGAGATCCTCTCGCGGCACGGAAAACTTTCATTGCGAGGAAAAGAACCTTCGATCGTGCTCGGAAAGGCGCGATACAAAGCGGTGCTCGTCCCCCCGCTGATTACGATGCGTACGTCCACACTCAAACTGCTGAAACGCTTTCAGAAAGCCGGTGGAACGGTTGTGTTTGCGGGACCCGCCTGCAAATATCTCGATGCGATGCCGTCGGAAGAGGTGAAGACATTCGCCGCCTGCTGTGTCTCCGCCCCCGTAAAGGGAGAACAGCTGGCCAAATCGGTTGACCCATTGTGTCGACGCATCTCCATCACCGACGAAGACGGATCGGAAATCGTGCCCGCACTCTACCTGCTCCGCGAAGATAGCGAAGCCATGTACCTTTTTGTCTGCAACGTCGGTCACGATTTCCGGGGGAAACCGCTCGATCCACACATCAGGAACCGTTTGTCAGTATTTCCCAAAGCATCCATTCACGGATTCGTCGGCTGCAAAGGAAAGCCGCTCGAGTTGGACCCAAATACGGGTGAAGTGATGACAACCTCCGCGAGACGGCGCCGGGACGGCTGGGCCATCGAGACATCGCTGGGGCATTCCGGAAGTCGAATCTTCGTGATCCCGAAGCGCGCCGGCAAAAGCGCGGTACGCGTCGCGAAGCCACTGCGCATCGCGCGATCCCGCACGCTCTCGGCCAAGCGCTGGGACATTTCACTGAGCGAGAATAATAACTTTGTGCTGGATCGGCCCGCGTTCCGGATCGGCAGCGGCCGGTGGAGAAAAGCGGACGAAATTCTGCGCGTAGACCTCGCAGTTCGGAAGGAAGCCAGCATCCCGGAACGGCACTGGAGCATGGTGCAGCCGTGGGCCATAAAACGCCGAAAGAACCCGCCCAGTGTCGCCATCGCACTCAGGTACCGCTTCCAGGTGGATTCATCACCCTCCGGAGACGTCTGCCTCGCGCTGGAGAATCCCGAACAGTTCGACGCGGCATTAAACGGTCATCAGCTCAACACCGACACGGAATGCGGGTGGTGGACGGACAAGTCCCTTCGAAAAATCGGGTTCCCGCCGACACTCTTCCGTATCGGCGAAAATGAGCTGATCCTGCGGTGCAAGTATGATGAAAACCATCCCGGTCTCGAACCCGTATTTCTTCTCGGCAATTTCGGCGCGAAACTGAAAGGAACGGGAGCGGTCATGACCAATCCGCCTGCGTCACTACGCCTTGGGAACTGGGTCGGACAATCCCTCGCATTCTACTCGGGCTCTGTTACCTACTTAAAAAAGGTGAGACCTGATTTGAAGGGCAAGGAGCGCCTCTTCGTGCGCGCATCGGATTTCGACGGCGTAGCGATTCGCGTGTGGGTGGACGGAAATATTGCCGGAATCACCGGGTGGGAACCTTTCGAAGTAGAGATCACCGACTACTGCAAATTAGAAACCATTTTGCTCGGAATCGAGGTGCTGGGCCATCGCCGTAATTCACACGGACCGCTTCACCATACGAAACGGGATGTGGAGTTCTGCGGGCCGGACCAGTTCGAGTCGACAGGTAAAGAGTGGTCCGACGCCTACCAGTTGGTTCCGGCAGGATTGAAAGCCTCACCCGTTCTGGTATGGAAGAAATAGGATCCGCGGGTCAAGGCACTTTCACACCGACCCGGTAGTTTCGACCGGAATCGACATTCGTATCGGTTGCAGAAATGACCGCGTTGCTACCCGGAAGATCGTCGAATAAAACGGTCCACAATTCAAGGTCGGGTACCGCGTTGTACTCAACGGTATAGACGCGGATCACCGAGGCGCTCCACGATATAGTCACCGGAGAATCCGTTTCAATCGTTTCGATTTTCAGGAACGACGCCACATTGAAAGGGTCGGTGTTCGATACGTACTCTTCAAGTGCAGTGAACCCATCGCCATCCTGGTCAACTGTAGCATCAGACAGATCCAGCGAATCGAGTCCCCGCAGGATCTCCCAGGCATCGGGAATCTGGTCATTGTCGTCATCTGCATCATGAAAGTCGGGACTCCCGTCTCCATCGGTGTCAGGAATTGAGGCAATGGCAGCGGATGAATTGTTTACCAGGTTTGTATCCGGCGACGAGGCAGATGCCGCCGCCGAGTTTGTGACAAATCCAGTCAAGTTCGTGGGTACGGACACTTCGACGAGCACTGAAGTTACCGAACCGGGAGAAAGAGATTCGAGCTGGCACTGCAAGATGCCATTGCTGAAAACGCAATCCGGCGCACCCGGCGTAGAGAATTCGAACACAACCTCAGCAGGCAATGTGTCGGTGGCCACAACGGCGGCGGCCTCCCCGGGCCCCAGGTTGGTGATGGTGAGCGAGTACGTGAGATTGCTTCCGGAAGTAAGAATCAAAGGAAACACTTCCTTGGTCATTCGCAAGTCTGCGGGCAGGACAATGATCTCTACAGCGGCCTGGTCGACGTCTACAACATCCGGCCCCGACGGAGGGGTGCCGACTACGCTGACTGTGTTCGTGAAGTCCGACACGACATTGGTTGCGGTGCAGACATAGCTGATGCTCGCGCCGGCAGAGAACGTCGTGATCACCAAGTCGCAGCCAGTGGTCAGCGGATCGCTGACCACTACGTTGCTTAACGCCACATCGCCGGTATTCGTCACTGTGATCATGAATACCGCGTTTGAGCCGGGTAGGATTTGCTGCAGCGCCGGGTCTTTGCTGATCTGAATCGACGGATCGATCACATCAACGGGCGAGTCCGACATGTCCAACACGTCCAACCCAGCCGGGGGCGTGCCGACGACACTGACTGTGTTCGTGAAGTCCGACACGACATTGGTTGCGGTGCAGACATAGCTGGTGCTTGCTCCGGCAATAAACGTCGTGATCACCAGGTCGCAGCCAGGCGCCAACGGATCGCTCACCATCACGTTGCTTAGAGCGACATCACCGGTATTCGTCACCGTAATTGTGAATACGGCATTCGAACCGGATACGATCTGCTGCTGCGTCGGGCTCTTGTGGATCTGAATCGACGGATTGATCACATCGACGGACGAATCGGCCATGTCGGACACGTCGGACCCTGTCGGAGGGGAGCCGGCTACGCTGGCTGTATTCGTAAAGTCCGCGGTTACGTTGGTCACCGAGCAAACGTAACTGGTGCTCGCTCCGGCAAGGAACGTCGTGATCACCAGGGCGCAGTCAGGGGTCAGCGGGTCGCTGACCACTACGTTGCTCAGCGCCACATCACCGGTATTCGTCACTGTGATCGTGAATACGGCATTCGACCCAGATACGATTTGCTGCAGCGCCGGGTCTTTGCTGATCTGAATCGAAGGGTTGATCACATCAACGGAAGAGTCGGACATGTCGGACACGTCGGGCCCTGCCGGAGGAGCGCCGACCACGCTGACGATGTTCGTGAAATCCGCGATTACGTTGGTCACCGAGCAAACGTAACTGGTGCTCGCTCCGGCAAGGAACGCCGTGATCACCAGGTCGCAGCCAGGGGTCAGCGGATCGCTCACCATCACGTTGCTTAGAGCGACATCACCGGTATTCGTCACCGTAATTGTGAATACGGCATTCGAACCGGATACGGTCTGCTGCTGCGTCGGGCTCTTGTGGATCTGAATCGACGGGTTGATCACATCGACGAACGAGTCGGCCATGTCGGACACGTCGAACCCTGCCGGAGGAGTGCCGACCACGCTGACGATGTTCGTGAAATCCGCGGTTACGTTGGTCACCGAGCAAACGTAACTGGTGCTCGCGCCGGCAAGGAACGCCGTGATCACCAGGTCGCAGCCAGGGGTCAGCGGATCGCTCACCATCACGTTGCTCAGAGCGACATCACCGGTGTTGGTTATCGTAATGGTGAAAATCACATCGGAGCCCGAAACCACCCGCTGCGAGGAAGGAGTTTGGGCTATCACAATCGAGGGAATCAGCACATCGACGACAGCGTCCGACTGGTCGGACACCTCGGGCCCCTCGGGCGGCGTGCCGACCACACCGGCAGTGTTCGTGAAATCCGCGGTTACGTTGGTCACCGAGCAAACGTAACTGGTGCTCGCGCCGGCAAGGAGCGTCGTTATCACCAGGTCGCAGCCAGGGGTCAACGGATCGCTCACCATCACGTTGCTTAGAGCGACATCCCCGGTATTCATCACCGTAATTGTGAATACGGCATTCGAACCGGATACAATCTGCTGCTGCGCCGGGTCTTTGCTGATCTGAATCGACGGATCGATCACATCAACGATTCCGTCGGACATGTCCGACGCGTCCGGCCCCGCAGGAGGCGTGCCGGCTACACTGACGATGTTCGTGAAATCCGCGGTTACGTTGGTCACCGAGCAAACGTAAT
>CAUZEO010000212.1:0-9292 GCA_963578625.1 Kiritimatiellia bacterium
GCCGCCCCGACCCGCCCGGAGGGCACCACGACGTTCGTCTTGACCCATCCACCCCGCTTCAGCTACCGTTTCCCCCATGAAAGCGCTCCTTCAGGCCGGGCCCAGCGGGCGAGTGCTCATGCCTCAGGAAAAGCGATTTCCTATCAATTTTTCTAAGAGTCCTTCAAATCTCTTGATTTATCAGTGATCAGCTCCAACACCGAGGCGAACGATCTGCAGCCGCGTCACTGAGCGCAGAGGCAGGCTTCGCCCGACCGTATGCCATGGCCAAAACTACGACCAATCCCCCCTCCCATCGCTGGCACTTCTACCGCGCTGGCGGAGTCGATCAGGTCCGCATTGACTCCGGGGCCGACATCCTCAACCTGGATCAGCTCGACCAGCGGCTCTGGGTTGCGCTAAGCTGTCCGACCGAGGGCGTGGAGCTCGACGAGCGCACGCTCAAGGTGCTCGACCAGGACGGCGATGGCTATGTGCGGCCACCCGAGATCCTCGCCGTGGTGAAGTGGCTCGGCGAGGTCATCCGCAAGCCGGACGCGCTGCTGGAAGGACGCGACGGTGTACCTCTCGAGAACATCCGCACGGACACTGCGGAGGGCAGAAAAGTGCTGGCCGCCGCCGAGCACATCCTGAACACGCATGGCGTCAAGTCGGTGAACATCACGACCGACGATACGCTGCAGGCGATCGAGACCCTGATCCATGCCACCCACAACGGCGACGGCGTCGTGCCGCCCGAGTCGGTCGAGGGCGAGGTGGCCCAAGTCGTCGCCGCGGAGATCGTCAAGTGCCTCGGCGGAGTTGACGACCGCTCCGGCAAGCCCGGCTTCGACCAGGAGAAACTGGATATTTTTTTCGCCGCCTGCGAGGCGTTTGATACTTGGTGGAAGATCGGCGAGTCCGAGGGTACCGCAGTTCTGCCGCTGGGCGAGAACACCATCGCCGCCGTGGAGGCTCTGGACGCGGTCAAGGCCAAGGTTGACGATTTCTTCGGCCGCGCGCGGCTCGCCGCCTTCGACAGCCGCGCGCTGGCCGTGATCAACCGCCAAGAGAACGCCTTTCTCGAGGTTTCTGCCAAGGACCTCTCCATCGACGCCAGCGAAATTGTCCACTTCCCGCTGGCGCTGGTCGAGCCCAACAAGCCACTCCCGCTCACCGATGGCGTCAACCCTGCATGGTGCGTGGCGGTGGGCATGCTGCGCGATCTCTGCGTCAAGCCGGTGCTGGGCAAAAACAAGGACTCGATCACCGACAAGGACTGGATCGATCTGCACGGAGAATTCGCCGGCTACCGCGACTGGGTCGCCTGCAAAGCTGGCGGCGACGTCGAGGGACTCGGCATTCAGCGAATCCGTGAGATCCTCGCCGGCAACGCCAAACAGCAACTGCAGAAGGCCATCGGCGATGACCTCGCCGTGTCCGACGCAGTCGCAGCGTTGTCCTCGGTGGACAAGCTGACCCTGCTCTACCGCGACATCGCCGAGGTGCTTAACAACTTCGTCAGCTTCAGCAATTTCTACGCGCGCAAGACTGCGATCTTCCAGGCCGGCACCCTGCACCTCGACGGCCGCACCGCCGACTTGTGCGTCGAGATGACCGACCCCGCCAAGCACGCCAGGCTCGCAGCGATGTCGAAGGCCTACCTGGTCTACTGCACATGTACGTCGAAGAGCGGCGCGCAGAAGGAGATCGCCGCAGCCATCACCTCGGGCAACTCCGATAACATCTTCGTCGGCCGCAACGGCATTTTCTACGACCGCAAGGGCCAGGATTGGTACGCCACCATCACCAAGATCATCGACAACCCAATCAGCGTTCGGCAGGCGTTCTGGGCGCCCTACAAGAAGGTGCTGCACTTTATCGAGGAGTCGTTCGCCAAGCACGCCGCCGCAGCCGATGCTGCCGCCACCTCGAAGCTGCAAAAGAGCGCTGTCAAGACCGGCGAGGCCGCCGCCAAGGGCGAGGCGCAAAAACCTAAATTCGAGGTTGGCACCATCGCCGCGCTGGGCGTCGCGGTCGGCGGGATCACCGCGGCGCTATCGGGCATCCTTGCGGCGTTCTTCGGCCTCGGCATCTGGATCCCAGTCGGCATGCTCGGCATCCTGCTCGGTATCTCGGGGCCATCGATGCTGATCGCGTGGCTCAAACTGCGGCAGCGCAACCTAGGGCCAATCCTCGATGCCGGCGGCTGGGCAGTGAACACGCTGGCCAAGGTCAACATCCCGCTCGGCACCGCGTTGACCCAGTGTGCGGTGCTGCCAGCGAACTCCCGTCGCACCCTCGTTGACCCGTACGCACCCAAGAAGCCGTTGTGGTTCAAGATTGTTTTCCTGCTCGTGATCTTGTGTGGCGTCGGCTACGTTCTCTATCGCTTCGACTACCTCAACAAGTGGTTCCCCGATTACCTTCCGGCTTATTCAACTGTGGAAGAGAAGTCGCCCGCCGCGACGACCGACCCCGTGAAAGGGGAGGACAATAAGTAGTATTTGTTGAGATTTGGGGGTTGGCCAGTGAGTGAGGTGAGGCTGGATGGGGTCAATATAGTCGAATGACAGTTTGATTCTCGACCAGACACCGCGTGTCCCGTTGAAAGGAGTTCATAAGTGAAAACACAGGCAATAATACTGGGTGTATCTGTGGGGTTGCTCACATTTGCGAACGCGGTCTTGTCGGCAACTTATGTGGTGTCGCCAGAAGGGAATGACAAGGCTGAGGGCACCGAGAAAAGCCCCTGGGAGACAGTTGTGAGAGCAAGTCGAGCCCTGACGCCAGGCGATGTTCTTCTGATAACCGGTGGCACCTACGATGAAGTGTTTGAATTGAAAGGCCTTTTGGGAGAGAAGGACCGAACAATCGTGATCAAATGCCGAGGGGCCCAACGAGTGTTGTTTGACTTTTCAGACTCTGGCGGTCGCGCTATCCAGATTACAGACTGTGCATATGTGAGGCTTCAGGGAATTGAAATCGCGCGGGGGGGGAACTACGGGATTATTATGAAGGATTCTCACCATTGCGTAATCCAGGGGAATGTCGTCCACGACTGCAAAGGAGGCGGCGTGAAACTACAATCCAGCAACGACAATATTGTCCGGGGGAACGTCTGCTATTACAACGACAGTGGATTGTTTATTGGAGGGGGAAGCACTCGGAATCTTGTGGAGGCAAATGTCTTGGCCTTTGGCAACAAGTCCAGCGAAAATGCGGACGGGATTGCATCCAACGACTGCAAAAAGAATACGTACCGATACAACATGCTGGTCGGTAATAACGACGACGGCTTAGACATGTGGACCTCCATGGAAAGTCTGATCGAATACAATCTGGCTGCCTTGAATGGCGACCAGAAACAAGGCGATGGTAATGGTTTTAAGCTTGGGGGACGTTGGAAAGACAATCATCCGGAGAGAGCTGTGTGGGTCGGCGGGAGGCACACAGTGCGCTGCAACGTCTCGTTCAACAATCTGTCGACCGGGTTCACAGACAACGGCAGTAAGGGGAACGTGTATGAAAGAAACGTGGCTTACGGGAACCGGAATACGGGATCATACGCTTCAGCAAAATATTCCGACCCGGCAAATGCGGAACCCATTCTGGTCAAGCTTAAAGAACAGTATAAGCAGATTTTCGATGCTGGTTTGATCCGACCGGAAACTAATCTCCTCCCTCCGGAGTTTGACAAAGTGCGTGCTTTCAACGTCTGGCCTTAACCGAAAACGTCCCAGCAGAAGTACCCGGAGGAACCGATTTGCTGATATCTACATTGGGGATATTGATACGCAGGAGTGCCCTACCAAAGAGTGGAGGATATTCCATGATAGCAGTGCCATCGTGGAAATCCTCACTCTCAACGTTCGCCAAATAGAAAGGGAGATGGACCATGGAACGGATGACAATAGCAGCGTTGATGCTGTGTTGGATTTTCGCTATGCCTGCTCAGGCACAACTCACGCTTGCGCCTGACGGAACGTATGTTGGTGGACGTACGCCCACACTTGCGCCTGACGGGACGCATTGTTGGTGGTGCCAGACGAAGAACCAGTGAGACATCCTTCTACGGCGCCAATAACGGAGATGACTCTTCTCTCTTCTCGCCTTACTCATCGCACAATCGTAGTCGCTACAATAGCCGAAGAACTCGACGGCAGCGTTAGAGTCAGGAATCCCGATGGAACCAGCCTTCGCATAAAGGAACGGAGCCCGGGACGGTATCAAGTGACCGATGACGATGGCAACACCTATAGCGTTCGGAAGAACGCTTTAGGCAAGTTCGAGATGGAGGATGATACGAGCTACAGCACCATTCAATCACGATCATCACGGTTCCGCACCACGGCCGCAAAGAGTAATGACGACGTTAAAATAGAGAAAGAAGCTGACGGTACGATTCTTGTTTATCCGACACTCAAAGGCACAAGTTTCCGCGATTACTCAAAACCAGGGGTCCGTGTAGGAACAGATGCTTACGGAAACAGGATGGCCTATCCAACTTTGCCAGGAACGTCTATCCGCGACTACTTTAAGCAAGGCACTAAGCTAGAGGATGAATGAGGGAGCTTACATGGCATTACCAACCATAGACGAACGCCTCGATATCTGGCGGGTGGCCTATTCACGCGCCTGACCTGGCCTTGTAAATTTAGTCCATCAGAAGGGATAATATCGCTTTTGAATCGAGGCGCTGCGGCCAGGCCGAAACAGGACTTACCAATAGTGTTCACTGCTGCTGGGGAAGCTGAGCGCCGGGATGATCCCTGATCCACTCGTGGGGTACGTGTTCTCCGATCTGGTCCTCGGGGACCGTCGGTAGCCGGTCGAGCACGTCTTTGAGGGAGGCCCAGGCATTCACGCGTTTCAACTTCCTTGGGGGCGAGATTGTGTCCGGAGATGAGCTGTGGCTGTCCGCGACTCCGGATGCGGCAAACTATGTTGACAAGAACTATTCGTCGACGGGACAGATTCAGTTCCCCGTGATCACCCTTCACACGGATCAGGATCCGCTGCTTCCCTTGTTCCACGAGGAGATCTGTACGCAAACCGAGGGAGGGGTCTCCACGTTCGGTAACGAGTATTGAGTCACGTTGAGAGCCCCACCATTCTCAAACCTCTTTATCACAGATCGAGCGAATCTGTTCGGCATAAACGCCTCTCCTTCAGCCGGATACCGGATCGAAAAGTGGGGCAGAACGTGATTTCAAAACTTGACAATTTCTGACGCCGGTTTTTCAAGAACGCAACGGAACGCATATTGGTGAGTGAGATCGCCCTGCTATATTCCTGGCAAATGCTGTCTCCCCGGCGTCAATCGTCCCGGGTGTTGTACCCACCCATTGAGGGTGACCCAGGTCAGGTATTGAATGGCCGCATCGTGGGTGGGGTGTTCTGCTCGCTATTTGGGTGGAGCAAGGGAGGTCTTCACAGTAGAGTTCTGAGCAAGACTGGAGGATGAGAAGGTGTTCGATGATGCAAAACCTCGGAGGAAGCGAGCTTCGTTCACGATCACGTGGGCCACGGTCATATTGTTCGCAGTATCTTGTGCTAACTCATTGAGATATAGTGGTATCACTGAGGTTGAGCTACATCGTCGTGGGAATATGTCCGGATGACCATCGAGCGCATACTGACCCACCCGGAGGCCGCTTCCGCCGAAGCGATCCAGACGGCCATCGACGCGTTCGACGGGTACGGGCGCCTGGTCCTGCCCGCCATGGATCTCCTGCTCGACCGGGGAATCGAGCTTCGATCCGGAATCGAACTCGTCGGGCAGGGAAGTGCTACCGTCTTGCGCAAGGGGCCCGGCCGGATCTATCCCATGTCCGGCTACCATAACTATGGCATGCAGGATGTGCCATTGACGTCAACCACCGGCCTGGCGGTTGGGATGACCGTGTCCGTGCTGGATAATCTTCGCCTGGGCTTCTACGAAACATTCGCCCGCATCACCTGGATTGACGGCGATTGGGTCGGGATCGATACCGGCCTGTCCGCCGATTATACCGCCGACCAGCAACCGAGGCTGACTACGGCCTATCCCATGATCTTCGGCCACCGCATATCCAATGCGGCCGTGCGGAACCTGGTGTTGGACGGCCGACGGGAAGACCAGGAAATTCCCATGGGAGGGTGCCGCGGAGGCGCCATCTATTTAGCCCGCTCATCCGCGACCGAGGTCTCCGGCATAAGACAATACGACTACCACGGCGAAGGCATCAGTTTTCAGATGTGCCGAGATGTCGTGGTACGGGAGAGCGAGTTCTCCCGAAACAGTGGAAACGGCATCCATCCGGGCGCGGGCAGCACCAACTGCCTGATCGATGACTGCCGAAGTACAGGCAATGAGCACTCCGGCTTTTTTTTCTGCGTGCGTGCCAACCACATCACGGTACGGAACGGAGTGTTCGAAGAGAATGGAGATGGAATTTCCATCGGCACGAGGGACTGTCACAACCTGATCGAAGCCTGCCGCATCCATGTCAACCACGGTCCCGGGGTGCTCCTGCGGCCGGATCGCTCGCCGGTTGAAGTTCATTCCTGCAGGTTTAAACATTGCTCGATCCAGGGCAACGCCGAACGGGAAGGGGGCGGCCAGATCGTAATTGCCGGCCCTGCCCGCGACCTGGAATTTTCGGAGAATGACATCCAGGGAGATGCCCATAACCCCAAGCCGGGCATTCTGGTGGAGGCCGCCACGCAAAAGGTACACCTGAGAGACAATCGCTTCGCCGGATGTGATCCCGATATCCGGGCAGATGAGCGAAGTCTGGCCCACACGACGACTTCCTTCGAATGCGGTCACGGTGAGTTCATCGAGAATCGATTCCGACATCTCGGCTATGGGGTCAGCCCATGAAATGGGATTCTGTCGAAAAACCACGTTGGTGGGTGCCTGCCCATGCACGTCGATTGATACCTTGCTTCGAAAATTCCAATTCCCCCCTCCTCATCGCACTCGCATTCGCGAGTCGGAAATGTCCGCACGGCCGGAAACCAGTGCGATTGGGATTTGCGAATAACCACAAACCGAGAGGTGGTTCCGTTTTCGGGATCGAATCGCGACTGCTTTCGCCTTTCGATCCCGAAGGGGGAAACGCAGGAAAACGGGTCAGTGTGGTATGGAGCAACGGTCCTGCTTCCAAATACACATTTGGCTGAATCTCAGGCCTTTACGATATCAAGAACGTGCTCACTTTGTTACAAGGAGCTTCCAAAGCCGTGGGACGCCCCACGATCTGCAACGTGCATTAGTAAACATGAGGACGAGAAGGCCGTCGGGAAGATTGTACGTAGCAGTTCCTTGGGGGCGAGATTGTGTCCGTGAACCGAGTGCGTCCCGCATCCAAGGAGACCGTCATCGGAAACAGTGTGATGAGGCGGCCGGAAAGGACACCGCCGAAAACAGTCACGCCCCATGCTATCCCTGGCTGGGCTCACCGAACTGGCCCAGTAGTTATGTTAGTCCGGGCACAAGGTTATAGGTTGAGTACCTCTGCAGTATAGGTGCATTGTCAAGGCGGGGGCGTAGGGAGGGCGTAGCCCGACCGGAGCGCCCGCCTTGGTGCGAGGAGAAACATTGTCGACCCGGCAGTGTTCGGGTTGAGGGCGGGTCGGCATTGACCGGCGCGAGTGCGGTTGCTGGACCTCAACATCCTACTTGAATTCGGAGTCGCACAGACAACGCAGATCTCACTGATCGAACTCGGGCTCACCAGATCAAGCGCCATCGTTCCATCGGAGTTGATCTCCGCAGACAGCTTGTCTCCGGATGAATGCCTGAACTGGCTACGCGACAACGATTGGATGACCGAAGCGTTGCCAGCGGTCGCAAAGCAGGAGATTGCCTTGTTGCAGGATCGGAAAACGGCAACGACGTAGACCTTATGCTTTGTCTGGAAACCCGCATCCAATGGTCACTTGGAGCAAAGCATTACCAACTCGTGGCCCGCCCTGGCCAGCCCCATCACCCCAGCCGGCCGAATGCTTGACCCTCGGGCGGGTTTCTCGTATCCTTCGGTCAAAAGTTGGGGCTTCACGTGGCGCAGCAGACGTGTTGTCCGGGAGATCGGGAAAGCAAATTCTTATTGGCGACGAAAACTACGTTTCAGTTCCCGTTGTCCCGCTTTTGAACCACTTCGTTTGTCGCGGTGCACATACACCAGGTCTTTCTTCGCTTTCTTGTCATGAAATCGATGCGGACACAACGCAGGCTTGATGTCCCGAACCGCACGGAACAGACGGGTCAATACCCGGTAGCTGTCCCAGAGCAGGGAGCTGTCTGTCGGATAATGAATGTTGATCTCAATGACCATCGTGTCCTAGTTGACTAAAGAAAGAATCTGCAGCAATTATTTCTTGAAAGAAAGATGTCGAATCGCACGATAGTTGTTGTTATCTGCTTATTCTCCGGACTCATCCTTTTCCTTCCGGGATTGGCTTTCTCCGAAGATACGGAAACCTCCCCCTTTCCAGGAGTACGGTATATTCATCGCAAGGTTGCAAAACCACGTACCCTTGACATGCATATTGTTTTCATCGATCTGAATCGACCGGGAGTCCGGTTCAAAACCACCAAATCCAATGGAAAGAGTGGCAGCGAGACCGACCTGGAAAGAACCAGTCAGTTTGTCAAGAGATGTAAAGCGCAGATAGGCATCAACGGCGGCTTCTTCAGTCGTAAATCAAAGGAGCGGCGCCTCGGGGTATGCAATCTTACTTCCCTTGCCATATCCGATGGTGAAGTAGTATCTCCCTGGGGACATAACCAGACAGATGCGGTCAATATCGGGGCTGATAACAGCGTAGCTTTCCTGAAACAATCCGATGATGATGCCACCGGCTATATGACAGAACCAAAGCTCAAGTTGTATAATGCGATTGCCGGTAACGTCCGTTTAATCAGAGATGGGAAAATCCTAGCCAAAGGAGGTGATCCCACGTATCCACAAACCGCAATCGGCCATACCGCCGACCATCGCCTGGTTCTTTTTGTTTCCGACGGCCGCCAACCCAAATTCAGTGCGGGGATGACCTACGAGGAACTAGCCAACATTCTCAACGGGTTGGGCGTCGTCGACGCCATCGCTTTCGATGGGGGAGGATCGGCAACCATGGTGATGGCCGGTTCTGATGGGGAACCAAAGGTCCTCAATCGCCCGTCGGACGGGTCCGAACGACACGTGGGAAACAACCTGGCAGTGATCATCAACCGTTAGAGCGACGCTAAGACAGACCAAGATAAAGTAGCGAAATCCGACGACCCAAAACCGGAATGAAAACCACGTCCAGGGAAAGTCTTTTT
>CAUZEO010000213.1:0-9256 GCA_963578625.1 Kiritimatiellia bacterium
GTCCATCAGATGCAGCTTGACGCCGTCGGACTTGTAGATCTGCATGTGAGCCTGACTCCAGGTCCCGGGATCATGCACAACCACGTCCACCTTGCCGGAGGCATCTCCGTCGAAGTTGCCGACATAGAACTTCTCGCGGCGGCCATTTCCCATGGTGGCAGATACTGGTCGTACCTCTTCGTGTACTGGAGCGAAGTACCCGTCGATCGTAGCAGAATGAAGTGCGGAACATTCCAGCGCGGAAACGATTTGCGGCGGCCCACCGTATTCATTTCCACCGCCAGACGCAGATGCGTTTCGACTACCGGATTCTTGGGTGAGAGCTGCAAGCCGATCTCCGGAATCGGATTGGTGGGGTGAAAAGGTTTAAAAATCGAGGGATTCGTGGGATTGGGAATCGGACCCGGCGGATCGATTAATCCCGATCCCGGCAACGGCAACCCGCTGTCGCCCGGCCACCCCAGGTCCATGTCGCCGGTGCAGGTGGGACAAGGATCAGGCCACGGATAGGACTGCAATGCCGTCCCGGATGTCGGCGGAAGCCGTGACGAGTAATGCGTGTCATCTCCGCTTGGGGGCAGGATGCCCGTGCCACAAGTTACGCCGGGCGAGCCGGGTTTCCCCAGTGACCAGTGGGATCGGAACCACTGACAACGACTCCTTTTTCGTTCCAGCCCTGGTACGCATGCACATCGGGTGAGCAAAAGCGAAGGGTCAGGCCGCACCGGCGGCGATCGGAGTGATTGGGCTCCGATCCGTGCAACAGCAGGTCTGCATGCAGCGATGCATCACCCGCCTTCAAAACGACATCCACCGGCGAGCCATACTGCTCCGCGTTCTCGACCGTCTGAAAGAGAACGTTGTTCTCCTCTTCCCCGCTCTCATGAAAACGCAACGGGCCGTGGCGATGAGAACCGGGAATGAAACGCATACAGGCATTCCCTGTATCCGCGTCATCGATGGCCAGCCACACCGTGACAACCTTCGAAGGCGTCATCGGCCAATAGCTCGCATCCTGGTGCCAGGAGACCCGCTTCGCATCACGCGGCATCTTGCAGAATAAATGGGATCCCCATCCAATGATGTTTGGGCCGATCAGATCCCTGACGCAGTCCACGATGCGTGGGTCCTTCATCAAATCGTATACCCGGGCATAGCTGAGATGAGCAGAAGAGATTGAGTATCCGTCTCCCCCTTCCGCGATGACTTTTGTAAGCAACGCGTCAAAATAGTTCCGGAGATCGTCGATCTCATCGGCCGGAAGGATTGAAATGCCCAAAAGGTATCCTTCCCGGTTATACGTTTCGATTTGTTGGGAGGTAAGACGAGTAAGGTCTTCTGTCGTGCTCGGATGAAATTTCAGATCGCGCGGAAGTTCGTCGATCTGAACGTCGCTCCAGTGAGTGATATCGGGTTGTGTCTCGTCTACCATGACCCCGAACAGATTGTCGCACAGCTCGAACGTTGTCAATATCAGATCCTGCGGGCGCAATCTCCTGGCGGTAAATCGGTGTAGTACCGACATTCATAAAGTAACGGAAGTCGCCAAGACTTCCAATCGGCGACGCACTGGAATCTGTTTCTGCGCCACTGTTTTTGCTGCTCCTTTTCGGACAACTACTTGATCACAGGCCATTGATGATTCGCCGGATCGAGCAAACGCTTCGGACTGAAATAGCTCTCCGGATAATCGTCGGGTTCGGTCGTATCGCCGAGGATCCTGTTCACCAGGCATCTTCCACCATTGAATGAAACTGCGGTGCCGGAACCGGCCATCCCACCCAGAATAAAGAGGCGTTTGTCGTCCACTACGCCGACGACCGGATATTCGTCGGGCGTATACGTAACGGTTCCGGACCATTCGTTGGTAATGGTGTAGCGGCTCCGTCCGAACGCCTCCTGCATCGCCGCGCATAGGTAATGGCTCAAAAAACGCGATGGCTGAATCCGGCCCGCCTCTCGATCAGGGACGCGCGTAGCGTCGGAACCGACCATGGTTTGATCACCGTGCCGCGCGAAGAAGCCGCGTTTGTTGGATATGCCTACATGCGGCTTCATGCCGGAAGGTCCGCCCGGGCCCGTCGCCGCCTGCGTCTGGGTGGGCCGGATGATGTCGTGAAACATGGGCATAAGCAAGGGCGTATAGGACTCGGTGCAAAGAAGGACGTGGCGAGCCAGGATCGTCCCGCGATCGGTGCGCACGCGATACTGCTCTCCCTCGTCCTCCACCCCGGTGACTTTGGTCCGGGTAAAGAGTTCGACTTTCTCCGATGCCAGCGAACGGTCCAACAACGACCAGCACCACTTTGCGGGGTGAAAGGATGCGGCGGCGATCGAGAATCCCGCATTGTGCCGCACCTTCATCCCCGTGCGACGGCCGGCGTCCGCCGCCGAGATTTGTGTCCAGTCGGGCCAACTCTCCTCCGCCGCCATGAGAACGGACGCGGCGAGGGATTCCTGCTCGTCCTCGTCTCGCGCCTGCACCCATCCTTCACGGGCATAGTCGCAGTCGAAGCCTTCGTTGCGGATGGTCTCTTCAATCATATCGGCATTGCGGTAGCATCCGTGCGCGTACTGGGCGGCAAACTGCTTGGCCATCTTTTCCATCCGCTCCACGGGAAGGTCACCACGAACCTGATCCAGGTAAGCCAGCACAGTTTCGAAAACCATGTAGAAGTACCGGCCCATGACAATCAGGCCCTCGTTTCGTCCGGCGGATCCGGATGCGGGATCACCCAGATCAAGCACGACAAGTTTCCGGTCCGCCGGCGCATTTCGGCCCCAATGATATGCCGCGGCACAGCCACCAAGGCCGCAACCGATCACGACGGTGTCCGCATTGTCCGGCAATTCGGCATCCGGCCGGCTTGTCCAGGGATGGTTTGCCAGGGGATTACCGTCTTTGAGCCAGAATGGAACCTTTGACACCTCTTCGGCAAATTGGTTCGTGCGCATCGCGTCCGGAATATGGCACCACATCTGCCGTAGCGCCCAGCCCGTGAACTTTACTACGCGCATAAACGGTCCGTCCTTCGGAAATGTCATTTTCATGAAGGTGCGAGCCGCCCGAAAGTCATGGCGGCGCAAGGACAGAAGTAACCGGACAAAAACCAGTATTCGCAATCTTGCCGTCAACGGAGGCACTGCAGCCTCCGCTTGATCGTGATCCTGCCGGTCGCTCATCAATTTACGGAAGATGTTGGTTTTGGAATTTCATTTCGGTTCCCATTGCAAGCCAGATTTTAAAGCCTGGTCCAAAACCAAACTCCAGATCGTCGACGGGGATTCGGGACGATCACTCAGCCCAATTTCTCGAGGATAAACTCGCATCCCATGCCGTAGGTCTTCGAAGTGTCCATCATGAGCGCGAGATTTGGAAAACTGATAACGCGCCATCCGTCGTTGATTGCTTCGAGAACCGACTGGTACGGCCACTCATCGGGGTCATCCGGCATTCCCCATACTTCCCCGCCTTGAATCAGTGACATCCCGTTCACAGGTGAGGTCACGGATGAAAACAGGGTCTGTATATAAAGGATGTCCTGGCGTAGTGCCGGTTGCTGTTCCAGTTCATCGACCGCTAGACGAAGTTGCTCCACGCTCAACTCGCCCCGTTCATGAAGCCGGAGGCACTCTACAAGCGAACCCCTGGAGGACTTCGTCAACTTTGCCTGAGTGTTCATCCTTACACGATATTGATGCATCGCTTGTCCCATCGTCAAGGACCGTTCAAAGTAGCGGCAAAGGACCCCACCAGCCCCAAGCCGGCGGCCGGATCGTTCGCGCCCCCCCCGGCCCCGCGCCGGGGGTGAGATGGTTTGACCACTACAAGACACCTGGAATCACCGCTACCGAACCTACGTAGTTCTCCAACCTCGCTTCCACCGGCGCGGGGCCGGCGGGGAGCTTTCCCTCTGCGCGAGGAAGCTTCCGGCTGGTAATCCGGCAGTTTACGAATACCATTTCGAATTCCGATGGCTTCGAATTCTTCAGATCCCAGCGGCGCCTTGCCGCATTCAGCACGGTTTACAGCCGCGGTTGCCGCGCACTATGACGATCTGGATCAATTCTATCGCGAGGTGTGGGGTGAACATCTTCATCATGGATTGTGGGAAACGGGACATGAAACGCAGCCCGAAGCGGTGCTAGGTCTTGTGGAACGGGTGGCCGAAGCGGCCGGGATCAAGGAGGGATTCCGGGTCGTCGATATCGGATGCGGGTATGGCGGCACTGCTAGATGGCTTGGGAAAAGGTATGGCGCTCACGTCACTGGCTATACGCTTTCAAAGCGTCAAGCGACCTATGCCGCAACGTTGAAGACGGAACGGGGAACGTTCGTGTGCCGGGTCCAGGACTGGCTGGAGAACGATCTGAAGACAGTTGCTGTGATGCGGCCATGGCAATTGAAAGCCTGGGTCATATGACGGACAAGAGAATGTTCTTTGACCAGGCGTTTCGCGTTCTGCGTCCGGGCGGCCGCCTCGCGATCTGCGCATGGCTTACGGAAAAGGATGCGAGGGGATGGGAACGAAAACTCCTGGTGGATCCGGTCTGCCGCGAAGGCCGGATGCCGGAGATGGGAACGGCCGGAAGCACGTTGGAACTCATGAGGGATGCGGGCTTTACGCAGTGCGGCCACGAAGACCTCACGCTGCGTTGCAGAAAGTCCTGGCCGATCGCGATCGGACGCGCCGTTCGCAACACGTTTACACGCCGCGGCTACCTTTCATTTCTTCTGAATCCCTCCAATCCGAATCGCGCGTTTGGCCTCACCATGGTACGGATCCTGATCGGCCAGCGTACCGGCGCGATACGGTACGGCCTGATCACCGGCACGCGATTGTAATGGCGGAGTGGCGTTAGACCCGGTTTGAAGTTACGAACCCGGATACTCTCCCACGTAAATCGACTTGGTCTGGGTGTAATCGCGCAGCGTATCGGCGCAATTGACTCCGCCGCCGGGTCCTCCGGAGATTCCCTGGCCGCCGTAGGGCAGGCCGTAGGACACCGTGTTGTGGCAATTGATCTGGCCGGTCCCATCCCGGAATTGCTTGGCAATTCTAATTCCCTGCTCAATGTCCTTGGTCCAGACACTCGAACCCAACCCGTATCGCGTATTGTTGGCAAACTGAATGGCCTGCTCCGGCGAATCGACCGGCTGAATATTCACGAAGGTGTGGAAAACCTCCGTGGGATTGCAGTCCGAACCCGTCTCCGACCTCAGTAGCGTGGGCTTCATGTAGAAACCGTTGGATCCGGATACCGCCGCCCGCCCGCCGGACAGAATCGGTTCCGCGCCTTTCTGCTTGGCGAATTCGATCCCTTCGAGGATCCGCACGGTCTGCCGGGAATTCACGACCGGTCCGAGCTGTGTTCCCTTGACCGCCTGGTTTCCAATTTTCAGCTCCTTGAAAAATGCTTCCGAAGCACTCAGCAAATCATCAAATATACTCCGGTCCGCAAAAACGCGGTGAATGGTGCAGCAAGTTTGACCGTAGTGCTGGTTTGCATTCTTTCCGATCAAACGGGCAACGACTTCAGGATCGGCATCCGCGCAAACAATGGCGGCGCCGTTTCCACCCATCTCGCGTTTGACGCGGGTCCCGTGTTTGTCCGCGGCTGCCAGGATGCTCTGACCGACGCCCGGGGACCCGGTGAAGGAGATGTAACGGATGCCCGGATGCTCGGCGATAAATTTGCCCGTCAACTCACCGCGACCGGGCAGCACGTTGATCACGCCGGGCGGGAAGCCCGCTTCCTCCGCAAGCTGGGCAAAGTACAGTGCGCTTAAGGGCGTCTCCTCGCTTGGTTTGATGATCAAACAATTCCCCGCCAACAGCGCGGGGAATGCAAACCAGCCCGCAAGAAGAATGGGATAGTTCCAGGGGATGACCCCCGCTACCACACCCCACGGTTCAACATAGGGAAATCCCTGGATGCCTTCGGCTGCCTCTACTCTCTCGCCGTCGCCGAAAGTCATCTTCTTTGCCACAGCGACATAGTACTCCGCGCAAGGCCGAAACGCCGTGACATCCCCCTCCGCAAGTTCTGAAACCTTGCCGCCATTCAAAATCTCGCACGCGCGGAAGATCTCGACGTCGCGCTCGCACAGTTCCACCAGTTTCATCACCAGGGCCGCGCGCTCGTCGACCGTCGTGTCTTTCCACCCGGGACCGCCATTGCCGTTGAACGCCTGGGTCGCGCCCTCCACCGCCAGGTTCACTTCGTCCCAACCCATTTCGCAGACTCCGGCGAGAACCTCCTGGGTTCCGGGGTTGATGATATCGAGAACCGCATTCATCGAACCACGTACGCGTTCGCCTCCGATGATGCCCTGGAGGGGCTGTCCGCCATTGGAACAGAACTGAGTGAAGGCGGCCGGCGCCACAAAATCGTCCGCGGTAAAGGCTTGAATATCAGTGGGTGGAAGCGTTGCTGTAGACATGGGTAGATCCTCCGATTGTGATTCGTGAAACCAACGGCGTCCTGCTTCGTGTTTTTGTTTTAGACGCAGGGAATGTTATACCCTCAAGAAGATCTCTGCCAATGAGAAATTTTCAGACCCGCAGGTCGCACGCGTTTTCGGAAGCCGTGCCGGAATCAGGGTGGAGAAACGAACCTGAGCCTGCTTACAATCCGGGGTCGTTTTCTCCATGAACAACGTTACCATCGCCGGCTAACCCGTGCGAAATCGGTGAATTTCCCCTCCACCGACTACGGCCTAGCCCGCAGATTTCACACCCTTTCGTAGCGAGAAGGTGGAGGTTGCGCCATACCATGTACTTAACCCGATGCT
Source organism: Kiritimatiellia bacterium (assembly GCA_963578625.1). Taxonomy (GTDB): domain Bacteria; phylum Verrucomicrobiota; class Kiritimatiellia; order SLOV01; family SLOV01; genus CAUZEO01. Next base: position 6,797 of record CAUZEO010000213.1, read on the forward strand.
TCGGGCGATGACGTGTAGGCACACTTCAAGGTCGAAGCATCGGGTTAAGTACATGGTATGGCGTGACATCCGCATTCGCAGTAGAAATAGTGTGAAAGATGCGGGCCAGGGCCTCTGGAATCCGAGGTTTTCCCGGCGCGCACTGAAAATCAGCGGTTTTTAGGGGCATTACGTCGAAATTCAATCCATTCTCCCGTGCAGTCTTCCACTAATCAGAGTAAAATCTCAACGCTTGGGTTGAGGGATCCTGGAAACGTGGCCACTTTCATTTGGAGCGGATTGGCATATCCATTTAACAGGAGTGGATGCTCCGCCTCCTCCACGGGCAGTCTGCTGGCGGGCGTTCCAGGCTTGGAGAGCAGCCGTGTGTTTGCAAGATTACTAAACGTTCCGACGGGATCGCTCTTCTTGTTCGGACCTCGGGGAACGGGAAAATCGACTTGGATTCGCGAGCATTTCGCCGACGCGCGGATGTACGATCTCCTCAATACCGGCGTATCCCTGCGCCTCAGCCGGGAGCCCGCGGTGCTGTTTCGTGGATTGGAAACACTTCCATCGAGCGCCTGAGTTGTCATCGACGAAGTTCAGAAAGTTCCGGAGCTCCTTGACGAGGTTCATCGTCTCATTGAAACACGGCGATTGAAATTCATACTTTCCGGATCGAGTGCCAGGAAACTGCGACGCGACAGTAAGCAGACAGACGGTTCAGAATTACTTTGAAATTCTGGTTGATACGCTGATCGGATTCTGGGTGCAACCCTGGAAATTAAAGCGGGCTACAAAGCAAGTGCCGCATTCAAAATTCCTCCTGTTTGACTCCGGCGTTGCCAGGGCTCTTTCCGGCAGGCTGCCTTATCCACCAATGCCTGAAGAGGCGGGGCCACTCCTGGAGAGTTGGTATTCAACGAGGTGAGAGCCTATCTGGCATACACAGGGCGCCGCTATTCTGTTCATTTCTGGCGAAGTTATGACGGTGTGGAAGTCGACCTCCTCTGCGAAACCTCAAATGGATTCGTGGCGCTGGAAATCAATGCGGCCCAACACTGGGATAAACGCTTCAACAGAGGATTGAATCGTCTCCGTGATGAACTAGGTGGTTCACGAGTTCGATGCTTTGGAATCTACCCGGGTACACATAAATCCGCCTGGGGAGAAATCCGCGCCACCCCGGCCCTAGATTTCCTGCGGCGCCTGTGGGACGGCTACGTCATTACCTGAAAAATACGACCGGCTTTACTTTCGGAACAGGGCGTGCTGAACTCCCGATCAGTCGGCTCAACGTGCCGGCCCCAGCGGAGTTTTTTCGGGAACACAAAGCCAGCAGGTACAACTATCGAAATCTCGCTATCCAATCGAGTCGCCCTCGTATCCGGCGCCGCCCAGGGCATCGGGGAAGGCATAGCCATGGTCCTCGCGCGCGCCGGCGCGGAAGTCGTGGTTTGTGATATCAATGCCGAAGGAGGAGAGGCCACCGCAGACGCGATCGCCGAACTCGGGCGCAAAAGCCTCTTCGTACAAGCCGACATCTCCACTCCCGATGCAGTGACCGCCATGATGGACCGGGTTGCGGCGCTGTTCGGCCGATTGGACATCGTGGTCAACAACGCGGCAGTCGAATACTTCGGAAGCATCGAGGACACCTCCATCGAAGAGTGGGACCACACGCAGGCCGTCAATCTCAAGGGGATCTTCCTCATGACCAAGGCCGCATTGCCGATGCTGAGAAAATCGAAGAGCGGGGTGGTGATCAATATTGCGAGCGTGCACGCCGTAGCCACGATTCCCGACCTCGGCGCCTACGCGGCAACCAAGGGAGGGATCGTCGCCATAACGAAAAGCCTCGCACAGGACCTGGGGCGGGAAGGCATCCGGGCCATCTGCATCAGCCCCGGCTTCGTCGACTCGCCGATGACGCAGGCCTGGGCCGAATCCACCCCCAACGTTGAAGAAACATGGGCACGGGTATTTGCAATGCATCCGGTAGGCAGGGTGGGAACACCGGAAGACATCGGCAACTTAATCGCGTTTGCCTGCAGCGATCTCGGCTCCTACATCAACGGAACCAATATCGTCATCGACGGCGGACTGCTATCCAAACTGCATCATTAACGTGCACGGCAATCAGACGGAACGTATCGCGCGCTCCGCGCATGCCCTATCCCTAGCGAGGAATTCATTCCGAGTCCAGGCGATTCCGCAGTGGAGCCATTGTCCTCTCACGCCCTCTACTAACCCGCATCGAACTGCGATTACGAGTACGATGAGGAGCAAGGATGGAATGTGAAAAAATCGCTGTTCGTGTGACGATCATCCAACTTCGATTTCACTTGCCCGGCTGGAGCCCGACGAAGCCACGAAGGGCGAAGTCGGGGCAAAGGCTTGTGGTTCAATTTCTTCGTTCGGGTTAGATGCTCTTGACGATTGGTGGATCTGTCGAACTTGTACGTCGCCGAGCGGAAG
>CAUZEO010000214.1:0-9214 GCA_963578625.1 Kiritimatiellia bacterium
CCCTGATCACACGTGAGTCAAGAAACAACAGTACCAAACGTTTCGGATCTGGTGTCCGAAATCACCCGGAAGGGCTATTGCGTCTTGGAGGATGTAATTCCCTCGGGGCGCATTGCCGGGATTTGCGATGAAGTTGTTGCATCCCAGCGCGCACAGCATGCGGCTGCGCAGGCAGAATTGGAGAAGACCCGCGCGCGCGGCCATCGCGTCGGAGCCAAAGGCGTGGCGAGCCTGAAGCAAGTGGTCAATGCCACGCGGTGCTTTGTCGAGTACCTTGCCGACCCGCGCATCCTGGGAATCACTGAATCCTTTTTCGGTGACTACGTCCGCATCTCTTGCACTGATTGCGCAATCAACGAGCCGGGAAACGAGCGGGGCTATTGGCATGCCGACTGGCCGTACAACGGCACCAACTCCACCCATGTCAGGCCGCCCTACCCTTCCGTCATGATGCACCTTTCCTCCATTTGGATGTTGACCCCGTTCACCGAGGAGAACGGCGGGACCTTCATCTTGCCCGGCAGCCACATGCGCAACAACAATCCTGGTACCGGACAAATGGAAGGAGTCGACCGGGATGCGCCGCAATCCGGCGAGACCCAGGTCCGGGGCGACGCGGGAAACGTCCTGCTCTACGACAGCCGTCTCTGGCACGCCGTGGCGCCCAACCGTAGCTGCGACAACCGAGTGGCTCTGATCGTTCGCTATGCCCCATGGTGGCTGAACCTAACCCCCACCATGCGAGGCACGCCGGACAACCAGCGAATGGTCCTGGATACCGGCGGCAAGAATTACGATGCGATCCCAATTCGGCGCGAAGTCTTCGAATCCCTGCCCGAAAATGTAAAGCCGCTCTATCGGCATTGGGTGCAGGAATAGGGTCATTTGGGACTGACCACAGGGATCTCCAGAGCATCAAGGACTTACGACTGTGAATCCGGTTATTTGGGGGCTTAGCCCGCATATCTCACCCTTTTTCTGCTACGAGCGTGGATCGCTCCGCCAGGTTCGGGCCGGAGCAACAAATGCACATGATTCGATGTTATGCAGTAGTTGAAGAGCGAGATGTCGAAATTCCGCAGCCGCTCACTGAGAAATTTCCGGGAGTTTGTTCGGTCTTTCTTAAATTTCAGTACGAAGTCCCGGTTATGGCGTCAATGTGTGATGTGATCGGTGTGACCAGGGACAATGTATCGTTTTCCACGAGGCATCAGACAAGGATACCGGAGTCCCAATTCATCTTAAGGCTTGAAAAGGACATCAAAAACAAACGGTAAGACCCCACCTAAGCCTAGATCGCTTGTGTAAGTACTTGATGCTCTAGATAAACCTTTGGTCAGTCCAACAAGGATAAGGAAATCACATCATTGGGCCGGCGGTGTCACTCACTCGAACCGCTCCGCGGAGACGTGGACTTCTCCATTTACCGGCGCTTCTATCGAAATGACTCCATCAACCTCCGTGACCCAAGTGCGCGCTCGGCCGATCGAGACCTGGAAACGCGCTCCCGACTCGATAGGCATCGCGCCGGACCTAACGAGAAGCGTTGTCGGGCCCTTTCCGTTGATCCGCAGGCGGAGGCCGTCGGCGTCGTAGTCTATGACGCGGGCATTCACCGGGCCGCCCGACTCGATGATCACGGGAATGGGCTCGATGACCGCGGATTCGTGTTCGTCCAAGTTGAGTTTCGTTCGGACTCCGCGCCGATCGACTGTAGTGACAAACGGGTTCGGGACCGGAGCGCCTCGGGCGTCAAACGCGTGAACCTGGTGGAGGCGACGATTGCCGGGCCAACCGTAATTGCCGGCATTCGAAGTTACGATCCGCTCCTTCCCCCGAACCAGGCCTGGGCGAATCTCCTCGAACGTCATCGGGTAGCAGCGCGATGCCAGGGAACGGTGGGTAAGGTCCCTGCCGTCAGAGTAGTGAATGAACAACTCGCCCCATCGAAGTTTGTCCAGCATGTCGAGGTAGATATGCCGCTCCGATTTAAACCCGCGGTTGAAGGCCAGCGCCATCACGCTGGAGGCCAGGTGCAATTCCGGACCGGAGGCGGATTCATTCGCAAAGCCGATGTACGTTTCGTTGGCAATGCCACGGGTAAGCACGGTATGCAGTGCAATGACCTCCCCGCCCTTGTCTCGAATCTTACGCGCATACTCGATCATGGAGGGCTGCGAGAGCAGCATGACGGATCCCATCTTGCGCACAATCGTCTTGGTTGCCGAATCGATGTGCGCGGTGTGCCCGTCCCATCGATCGTAGGTCCACATGCCGCCGTAGCCGGCGAGAAAACCGTCCAGGAATCCGCCGTCCAGGTAGAGGGCATGGCCACTCCCCTGCTCCACCCATGAGGCACCGGAAAGGGTCGCGTGAAATCCGTTGCCGGCAGTGTCACGAGCGATGTCGCCCGAACCTTCGTCGAAACTCCAGTGGGCGACGAGGCCGGAGGCGAAGGCTGCGCGCGACACGAAACAGCATGCCGAGGACAAGCCACGGGGTCCACCGGGTGATGATGCAGGCACAAAGGATGCCCGGCCGGAATTTGGTTGCGCGATTCATAATCAGATTTTCGCCGTTAAACCACCGTCTACGACCATCGCGGAACCGGTGACGAAAGAAGCTTCATCACTCGCAAGGAAAGCAACGCAGGCCGCGACTTCCTCCGGCTCTCCCATGCGGCCGAGGGCGTGAAGCTCGTCGGCTTCCTTGCGGGCCGCGGCGGGATCGGGTAGCGCATCGAAATATCTGTCACCGAGGGGGGTGTTTATGTAGCCGGGGCAGACACAGTTCGCGCGAATATTCTGCCGCCCGTAGTCGGCGGAAATGCTTTTGACGAGGTTCAGTATTCCAGCCTTGGTCGCGCAATAGGCGGCGAGGGAGGGCTCCGCGAGCAGACTCAATACCGATCCGGTGGCCACGATGTTTCCGCCACCCGTTTTGAGCATGGCCTCCACGCCGTACTTACAAAAGAAGAATGTGCCCTTCATGTTCACACCCATCATATGGTCATACTCTTTCTCGCTGGTGTCCGTGAGAATCTTCTCGTATTGCAGACCCGCGTTGGGAACGAGAACATCGATGCGGCCGTGGGTCGCGACCACGTGGTCCACTAACGATTGAATCTGGCCCAGGTCCCGAAGATCGGCAGTGACGTATTCCGCCTTCCCGCCCGCCTGGTTCACCGACTCGACCACCTGCTGCCCCAACTCCGTCTGGATATCGGCGGAGACAACGGTTGCGCCTTCCGCGGCAAGCTTTCGAACAATTCCCTCGCCGATCCCGGATGCGCCGCCGGTTACGATTGCAATTTTTCCATTCAGTCTGCTCATTGCGTAGTTCCTTACTTGTTCAGCTCGATATCCACATCCTGGGCCTGTTCCGCCTGCAGGATTTGGGTCAGAGAATAGGGATAGGCGTGACGATGAAATGTCTCGGGCCCCGGCGGTTTCGGCCAGCCCGACTGGGTGGTGCGGCGCGGCCGGTCGAGAAGGTAGTTCGCGTAGATTTCCTGCGCGTATTCCCGGTGGGGACGAACCGCCTCTTCCGTGTATCTGTATTTCTCAAGCCGTTCCGGGTCCAGGCGCAATCCGTGGCCAGGTTTTGACGAGAGTTGGAGGTGGCCGCCCGTCCAGTCGAATGGCCCTCCTTCGATGACATCGTCGCGGACCTGGATGGTCTCATTGTCGATGGGGTGGCACAGTCGCGGTGTGGTGCCCAGGTAAAGCCCCGCCGATTCCGTATCGGTCATCAGCGCGGACGCCATGGCGCACCGGAAACTCAGCTGCAGGCACATTTCGAAATTGCTGTGAAGGGTGAGGTGCATTCCCATAAAGCGGGCAAGTTCGTACTGCCGCCACAGCCCCCACGGACCAAGACCGATGTCCGGCGCGGAGACATCGGCCGCGTCGTACCGCTCCATTAAATGCCAGTTGGGCTCCCACCGGTTGGACATGAGCGATGCGCCGGGGGGGTGCACGATAGGCGGCGTCCACCAGTGACAGGACAAGGGGATCGACTGGTCCCTGCGCAGCTCGGTCATCCGGCGAAAGTAGAATTCGTGCTGGTAGCTTCCCTCCGTGGCGGGTCGCGCGGGCGGGGATGCGGACGGCGGATAGAACCGCTGCGGCATCAGGGCATTCATCGGCTGCTCCACGAATTCAATGTCACAGTCCTCCACGCCACGCAGAATCTTCCGCGCTTCCTGGTAATTCCAGGACCCGTGAGAATCGAACCGGAGACGAGTGCCGGGACCCACCGCCTCGCGAATCCGGTGAATGAGCTGAATGTGGTCCTCGGGCTGATACGCCGTCAGGGAAAGCTTGATGGAAGGCCATCCCTCTTCGGCTCTCATCCGGGCATGATCCGGCCAGGATTCGAAGGTGACCGCATCGTTGCCGTCCCGGTCCGGAAACCGCTGCCAGGTGTAGGCCGCCATCGGAACGCGATCCGGGGGATCAAAGCCGCGCTCGAACAACTCTCCCCACAATACATGCAGGGGCTTGCCCAACACTTGTCCCACGAGGTCCCACCAGGCCATGAACAGGGGTTCCTCCAGGTCGGGATCGAGGAGGTTACGGTCGGGAGTTCCACGCAGCTTCTCGATGCAGTTGAGCGTTCCGGCGGGCAGTTCAACCGACCATTCACCGGTTCCAACGAGCCCCTCGCTCGTGACCAGTTCCACGAAAGCCCAGGAACAGGCAGGCAGGGCCTGCCAGCCCGGAGTGTAGACCCCGACCATCGGGACCAGGACCTTGTGCACCCGGGCCTCCGCGAGCGTGAGTCGATGGCCGGCAAGCTGGTCGCGAAGCTTCTCCCGGAATCCGGCGACGCGACGAAGAAGCATCGCGTCAAAATCGCGTACGTCATCAATATTAAACAAGGACGGTAAGGACATGCTCAAACTTCGGCTCTTCCGGGATATGGAACGGCAAGTAGATCCTGATTTGCCACGTAGCGTCAACACCGGTGTCCAGCTTCCTTGCTGTACATCTACCCGGGCCGGATGTTATGTTAAGTTCCTGCGTATATGAAAAACAAAGTTCCAAGATTCATCTACAACGACGATTCGGCTTCGCTCAACGTCATCCAGCCGCCGATCTCCCCGGATCGCATTCATCTTGCCGTCGATCACCTGGCCGAGTCCCAGGTCGATTGTCTCTGCTGGAAAGTGTACCGGCGGTTCACCGCGGGTTGGGATTCGAAGGTCTGCGAAACCGAACACGAAATGTATTTCGCGAAACAGACGGATCCCGGTCATAAAGCGAATCATATGCGGTACGATCTGTACCGGCAAGGCATCGACTACCTGCCGATCCTGATCGAAGAGACCCGCAAGCGGGGCATCCAGTTCTTCCCCAGCTTTCGCATGAACGACTGCCATCACCGGTCCCGGCCCGGAGACGCGGCGCAGTTCTGGAAGGACCACCAGGACTGGCGGCTGTGGGAGATCCTCGACGGCCGAACCTACTACAATGCCGCACTGGACTACTCCTACAGCGAAGTGCGGGAGCGGATTTTCGCGGCGATTGAGGAGTTCACCAACAAGTATGACGTGGACGGCATCGAACTCGATTTCTGCCGGAATCCCCACACCTTTCAACCGTCCGAAGCCTGGGAAAAGCGGGAGATCCTGACGGATTTCATCCGGCGGTTCCGGAACATGACGGAGGATGTGGCCACGCGGAGAGGACGACCCGTCACCCTCCTGGTCCGGATTCCTTTTTCGGACGAAAAGCGGCAGCGCGCCGGCATGGATGTCCACCGATGGATTGAAGACAAGTTGCTCGACATTCTCGTGATGAGCCACTTGAAGAACAACTACGACCTGACGATCGAGCCGTGGCAGGCGTTGTGCCGCGAGAACGACATTCATTTCTATCCTTCCCTGGAGGCCGGGCCCTGCGACAACGCGCCCGCTCACAATCATGTGGTCCGGGAAACGCCCGACGAAGTAGTCAGGCGGCAGCGCGCGGCTGCCCAGAACATCCTGGCCCAGCATCCCGACGGAATCTACATGTTCAATTATCCGTGCCTTCTATTCGGAAGCAGCGTTGGCGAGAACGAATTCAAACTTCTCAACGGCGTGCTGTCACAAATTGGAGAGCCGGAGACCTTACGGGGTACGGCGAAGCAATACGTCTTTTGGCAAAACCTTCCTCTTACGATCGAATCGACCCGGCCGCCCCAATTTTACCAGACCGTCACGTTCCATGTGAGCGACCCGGATCTTGAGCGGAACGACACGAACGTTTGTCTCCGTTTCCGACAGGTCGCGGAAAGAAACCCCCACGCCAAGGGCACGTACGAACAGTCCCCCACCGTCGGGCCGGAGTGGATGAAATATCTGCTCAATGGCGAGGAAATTGATCTCCCACGGATTGAATGCATGTCCCAGCCGGCGGGGCCGATCCAATCCGGATTCACGCTCACGGAGCATGAATTGATCGAGATCCGCCCGCCGGCATCGATGCTGAAAAACGGAAAAAACACCCTCGCCTTCCACAGACCCAAGTTCCCGGAGGACCAGGATCCCTACGTCCACATCTATGAGCTACTAGTGGATGTGGAGCCCGGTAAGTAGTACGGGTATCCGATCCGTGTTGTGGAGCCCAACCGGTTTGTGCGGAAAATGTCGAATATCGAATGTCGAAGTTCGTATTCCGTAGCACGGGTATCCGACCCGTGCTACGTTCCGGGGCTCCGTTCATGGTGCAGGAAACTACACTGAATGATTGCGTTTTGTTCCCGACCGGCTTCTAATGCCCCCTGCTTTATTCGAAAGGAAGTCACGTGTCCGGCATTACCAGGATCGAAGAACACACGATTTACGAGAATCCCGAACCGAAGCTCCGTAGCCGTCACGGCAAGTTTCCGGGACTCGCCAAACTTCCTTCGGGCGAATTGATTGCAATTTTCGAAATTGGCGAAGCGTTCGGCAGCGTCGATTCAGGGGGCTACGTCACCCGCTCAAGCGATGATGGGCGAACCTGGAACCTTGAGGGCCCGATATGCGACATGACCGCGGTTGAACCGGGCCGCCGCATGGCCGGCGCGGTGAAACCCACCGTGCTGGACGATGGGTCACTCGTCGGCATCGGCTACTTTTTCGACCGCACCGACCCCGACCTGAATACGACGAACCCGGAAACCAAGGGGCTGCTGCCCGGATACAACGTCGTGACGTTCTCGAGCGACGAAGGGGAATCCTGGGCCCTGCCGACCCGGATCGATACTGGGTATCCGGAAGTCCTCGAGACCAGCGGCCCATGCATTCAACTTCGCGACGGCGATCTGCTCGCGGTCGGCCCGCCCTTCAAAATGTGGGACGGTTCGAACCCCACCGGCCAGGTCGGGGTGGCCCTGCGCAGCACCGACCGTGGAAAGAATTGGGACGGCAGCGCAAGGTACTTCACGACGCCGGGAAACCGGATCACCCCCTGGGAATCCAGGGTCTGCGAAATGCAGGACGGCCGGATCGTCTCGATGAACTGGTGCTATGACCTCGAAAACGAAAAGCACCTCACGAACCATGTCACCGTTTCGCACGACAACGGTCACACCTGGTCGGACCCGATCGACACCGGTATTCAGGCGCAGGCTTCGAACGTCTCCTGGCTGGAAGGGGACACGCTGCTCACGATCCACGCCCACCGGGCCGGAGACGTCGGGCTCTATCTCCGGCGAGTCGATTTCGCCAACGACAAGTGGAACGTGGTGGAAGAGGTCGTCATCTGGGGCGGGGTCAAGGCGCAGGACACGAGCAAGGGTATCATCGAACAGTTCGCCGCCCTTCAGTTCGGGCAACCCTCCCTGCTCCACCTGGATGGAGATGAGTACCTCGCAGCACACTGGTGTATCGAGGAATGCCTGGGAAAAATTAAAGCGCACCGGCTGAAGATCACCGGATAAGACAGGAGACGACCCCATTGGAATCTGCAACGCGATTACATCAGTGCATAGCCGAATCCCGCACTGCCGCCGGGATGTTCATGGCCCTGAACTCTCCGGCGGTGGCCGAATTGATTGCCGCGGGCGCCGACCTTGATTTCTTTGGCGCCGATCTCCAGCACGCACCCGTCAGCGCCGATGATTCCGCCTCCCTGCTGCGGTCCGTACAGGCGGTTAACCCGGAGATTACTCCACTGGTCCGTCTCCCGGATCACAGCGTCTACTGGATTCAGCAGTCGCTCGATATCGGCTACATGGGGCTGGTCGTGCCGCTGGTGGAGTCGGCGGCGCAGGCGCGCAAACTGGTTCGGGCCGCTTACTTTCCACCCGAGGGGGACCGTTCCTTCGCCGGAAGCGTGCGACGTCACCTCTACGGCGACGAACCCGACCGGGCGAACGAACGCACCATCCTGCTGCCCCAGATCGAGTCGGCAAAAGGATTGGAGAACGCCGAAGAAATCATTGCGGTCGAGGGAGTGAGCGGGGTGCTGTTCGGGCCCGAGGACCTGAGCCTGAGCTACGGCTGGCGGGGACAGGACCTCTGGTCATACCCGCCCTTCCTGGAGGCGGCAAAGCGGGTCGTGGAACTATGCCGGCAATACAACAAGATCCCCGCAATTCTCACGGGCGCCTTTGAAGAAGCCCGGGACACGGGCTTCCAGGTGATCGGACTCGGCGGCGACATCGCCATGGTGCGCGTGGACCTGGTCGCGCTGATCAATAAACGGGTAAACCGATTGCGAAGAATCCCATAGGAGCTATGGGGGGCATGGGACCTATGGGACAGATGAACTGAATTAAAGGGAGGTACGCTGCAAGTTGACCGAAAGAAAAGCACAATACCAACAATCCATCGACCGAGCCATGGCGTGGATGCTTCCCAACCAGGAGGAGCGCGGAAGCTTCGGCGAGGTGCACAGCATGGCGCACTACATGGCGCTTGGCGCCTCCCTGCTCTACAACGGCGCGCCATACGAAGCGACGCGGCTGCTGTCGTACATGAGGCAGACATACATCGCGCCGGACGGCGATTTCGACATGCCGGAGATCCGCGAAGGCATTGTCGGGCGCATGCAAGAATGCCGGTACATGCCGAGCTGGGTCATCTTTTCCGCCCACGTGAATCTGGCCTACGACATTTCGATGCAGGGCATCCCGCATGTCCTCAAGTATCAGGACGAAGAGACCGGGGGCCTGTACGGCAGCGAGAAGGACCGTGTCGCGGGCGCGGGCGTGATCAACACCGCTTCGACCTGCCTGGGGG
>CAUZEO010000215.1:0-9137 GCA_963578625.1 Kiritimatiellia bacterium
CTGGCCGATTCGCTGATTCCCTACGTTCTCAAGCTCGGCTTCACCCACGTCGAGCTCATGCCTGTCTCAGAACATCCTTTTGACGGGTCATGGGGATACCAGACACTTGGTTATTACGCCCCCTCGTCCCGCTACGGGTCGCCGGATGATCTCAAGTATTTTATTGATCAATGCCACCGCGCAGGACTCGGCGTAATCATCGATTGGGTGCCGGCGCACTTTCCCAAAGACGATTTCGGATTGCGGATGTTTGACGGCACCCATCTTTATGAGTACGGCGATCCGAGAAAAGGCGAGCACACCGACTGGGGTACGCTGATCTTCAACTACGGCCGAAATGAAGTGCGAAGCTTCCTGATCTCAAATGCCGTCTACTGGGCGGACGTCTTCCACATAGACGGGCTGCGAGTGGACGCGGTTGCCAGCATGCTGTACCTCGACTACTCGAGGGAACCGGGAGAATGGGCCCCGAATCAGCACGGCGGCAACGAAAACCTGGAAGCGATCGAGTTTCTCAAACAATTCAATATCGTTATCCATCGCGAGTCCCCGGGGATCCTCACCTTCGCGGAGGAATCCACGTCGTGGCCCATGGTCACCCGGCCCGTCTATCTCGGGGGGCTCGGCTTCGGCCTCAAATGGAACATGGGCTGGATGAACGATACCCTCCAGTACTTCGGCAAAAATCCGGTCCACAGGAGGCATCATCACAACGAGTTGACGTTCTCCATGGTCTACGCGTTTACCGAAAATTTCATCTTGCCGTTTTCCCACGACGAAGTAGTCCACGGAAAGGGCAGCCTGCTCAGCCGAATGCCGGGCGACTCATGGCAACAATTCGCTAACCTGCGTCTGCTCCTGGCCTACCTGTACGCACATCCCGGCAAGAAGCTTCTCTTTATGGGCGACGAATTCGCACAGCGTTCCGAGTGGAACTATGACAGCAGCCTGGACTGGCATCTCCTGGAGTTCGATTCGCACCGGCAGGTCCACGAACTGGTTCGAAATTTGAACCGTCTCTACCGGGAAGTGCCGTCGCTACACGAAGAGGACTTCGTCCAGGAAGGGTTTCGATGGATCGATGCGCACGACGGCGGCAGCAGCATTCTATCCTTCCTGCGGATCGCCACCGGCACAAGCGATCACATCGCGTGCGTTTTCAACCTGGCGCCGGCACCGCGAGTAGACTATCGCATCGGTGTTCCCGGGCCGGGTACGTACACAGAGATCCTCAATTCAGACGCAAGAATCTTTGGCGGAAGCGGCCTCATCAACGAGACCTCAATCGAGGCGGATGAGCAACCCTGGGGGGAATTCCCATACTCCATGGCCATCAACCTCCCCCCGCTCGCGGGTGCATATTTCCAGTCTTCCCCAATAATTCCGTAATCTACGCTCCTTCGAGCCTGGATCAGGGTCGCGCTGATTTTAGACACTGCAAGTAGTTGAACCACACGGCCCAATTAGAAAATCCGCGGCATGGCGGGGAGGCTAGGCGCGTATGAATATGGAATCTTCCAGCCTGCCCACCGACACTTCGCACAACGAGTTTTTCGACGCGGTGGACAAGCAGTCCGGAGACCGCGAGGATATTGTTCTGGTTGTCGACGACTACGAGGACATCAGGCAACTCGTCGTACACGACATCCATAAGTCCGTGCCACAGCTTCGAATGTACGAAGCGGGGAACGGCATTCAAGCACTCGCCCTCATCGATGAAATTCGAATCACGCACGAAAGGGAACCGAATCTCATGGTCCTTGACCTGCAGATGCGGGAGATGGACGGCTGGGACATAATCGAAAAACTGAAGAAGCAGTACCTCGATGCAGGACAGGACCAGGGAATCCCCATCGTCGTCATGTCCTACACCGAGGGCTCCAAGGGACGAATCTTCAAAAAACCCGTTCCGGACGCCCGGAAAGTCACAAGGTCCTGGTAGCTGAGGAGCGGATAGAAATTTCTGCCGTCGATGAACCCGGTTTGATCCAGGGTCTCGAATATCTGCAGTCGAGAATGAGAGCAAGGCGCGCGCCGGCAGAGCGAGGCCCGACGAAGCCACGCAGGGCGAAGTCGTGGCAGAGCGGCGACAGCGCTTTGGCTACCCCCGGAGGGGGCCGGAGGCAGCACTGAAACCTGAAGCCCAAGAGCTTCGGCCCTCAGGCCTTCATCCGACCCCGGCGATCTGGTGGTATCCATCGGAGAGATCGGGGTTGAATGGAACACCAAAAGGCGCTGCATTCACGTCAGACACGTCAATCATACCTTCATGAATTTCGAGCGCCGGCCATCCTTCTTCGCTCCGGTGGTACATGGCCGGCAAATGCACCAGCGCCTGTTGCTGCAGTGCATGAGGCAACTGGCTGAGCCCCGCAAAATAATGGTGCCCGTTACGCTCCACGCTTGAAATGCCGAATGCGGCCTGTACCGCAAGATCCTGGACCATGGAAACCGGGCCAATACTTCCCAGGTCTTCTCCTGTCATCAGGGTCCGAACTCCGGTGGACAGCTGGGCCCTGCTCGTAACCAGGCATCGATTTGCCGCGCCCTTGCAAATGCCTTTGCAGTTCTTGTGACTGACGCCCGCGTATCCAAGCGCCAGCGCCTCCGCCAGGGATCCTACGCGCCCGTCTGATTCATCAATGATGACGGGCACCGCACGGCCGGCGCCATCAAGAATCTCCGGCATCGGCGCCTCAAACGTATGCTCCCGGTGAACCGGCTGTTCAATAAAGACGAGCCGGCGCCAGAATGAAGAATTCCGAACCAGATCGAGGTAGCTCGACCACGCTGCCGCGAAATCCGAGGCCGCAAGAAACTGTTCATTCCCATCCAACGAAAATCGGTAGTCCCCCGGCATTTCGGCGGCGGCCATAACCAAAATTTTATTCAATCGCTCAGCATCCCGCTCGATATCGCCGGAAATTTTAATTTTGAGTTCTCGTAGGCCATAACGTCGTACGCTTGCCGCCAGCGATTGGGGCAACCCGTCGTCCAGCCTCTCAGATGCGTCCACGTCTTCGTCAACGATCGGATCAGCAAGCCCCACCGTATGCCTGCACGCGATCCCGGACAGGGGATCGTTCGGAAGAAAGTCCGAAGGTTGTGAACCGGCCAGTTCGGGAAATAGTTTTCCCAGGTCAATTCGAAATGCGTTCTGCTTCAAGAGCCGGTGAAACGGGGAACCTTCAGCCCTGCACACCGCGTCGATGACGGCTCGTTCGACGAGACTGACCCCGAAATGAGTCAGCAACGGAGGCAACCCGGTCTCCTCCCCCCACTCCATCTGACCTTCGTACAACTGCCACCACAAGTCAAAGACCGATCCGGCTCTCAGGCCCACGCCGATGTTCATCGCATGAACAATCACCTCGATCATTTCCTGCACTTCCTCCAGGGGATCCTTCTCAGGCACCTTGGTGAACCATTTTGGCGGCAGGCAGTCGCCGGACCATCCTTCCGTGATCCTGGAACCCGTATCGACTGCGACGCGCAGAATGACATGAGGAAGATCCGTCATCGTCGCAATGCCGTATTTGAAAGGCATTCGGGTACTGAGTTCGATGCGGTGGAGAGATGATTCTTTTACGACAAGGCGCACGAGAGGAACCTCCTTCGCTCGTTCACTTCCCCTTTAAACGTCCGCGCAGGTGCAGCAGGAAGTCGCGGTTATCCATTTGGAGATATTTCATCATTCCGCCCATGCGGCTGAAACTTTTATTGTACCGGAGGTAGTAGGAAGGATCATCCTCCGGCGGCTCTCCCTTTGTCCAGTCCCAGGCGCTCTCCGCGAGATCAACAACCAGAATGAAGTGATCCCGGATTGACGCCCCTTCGCCCATCGCCAGATTCTGCGCCATGGAAAAGGACTTTTCGAATATCATTGGAGACATGACGGCTGAGCCGACAGAAAGATACACCCCGCCGTCGATCCGGCTGATCGAATCCGCATACGTCAGAAAGTCCCGCAACGCGGTTCTGCCCAACGAGGCGCCATGATTCATCGGGTGATTATATATGACGTCGTGGCCGATCATGGGATGGCCTGTGAACGGAACCCCAAGACGGTACGCTGTCGCCTGGGCACTGAACCGCTTCCATGGATGTGGCACCGCCAATCGCCCGGATTCCAGCGGGAATGTTTTCAGGATGCCCAGCAGGTCCGCCGCCGCGGCACACCGTTCCGGATCTTCCCGCAATCCCGAATCCACGAAAGCTCGAAGTTCCTCCACCGAAGGGATCGTCAGCCCCTCCTGTTCGATCATGGCGCCGATCGACTCGCCATACCCGAGCCCGAGCCAGGAGCCAACGTTTAATGCCAAATTAATGTAATACCCCGTTTCCTCCCAGTTGCCGAAAGATCCCGCCTCGACATTTTTCTCGACGTGCTCACTGCTTTCACCGAGAAAACTAAACTCCCAATCGTGAATGATCCCGGCTCCATTGGTGGCAAGATGAGTCAACCAGCCTTCTTCCATCAGCGCAGTGAGCACGGGACCCAACCCGTTCTTGATTGTATGCGCGCCAAAAGCGATGACCACGGGACGATCGTTGTCCCGGGCCACCCGTATTCTTTCCGCAACGTTGTCGAGCAAGGATTCGGCGCCCGCCGCAGCCCCCGAAGGCGTCGCATCGGGATTGACATGATCCCGAGCGATGGCGGCCCGGTTCTCACGATCGGAAAGCGGACGCATTCCTACACGGTTTCGATCAAGCTGACCGCGGGGATACATCGGCGAATTGCTCAGGTAGTCGGCCTCGTAATCGCACCGAAAACCTCCGGGCGGCGCACGCGGAGATTCAGACACGACTGGTTGCGGCGATCGTGGAGACGGCGGGCGGAAAGCTTGGTGATGACCATCTCGTCTCGAATATCTCGCGAACGACTTTCCGCGATGACATCTCCATCCGGGTTGATCACCATACAGCCACCGACGTGATTCGCCTCGACGCCCTTAATGTGTCGAGTGGATGCGCCCGCGGTGTTGCAAACGCCGACATAACAGGCGTTGTCCAGGGCCCTGCAACAGTGAACACGCCGCCAATCTTCTTTGAGGTTTTTTATCGCCTGGTATCGCTTCGACGCATCCCTGGACCACCGGTCAAAGGTCCGCCCGGCATGCGGCGCGAGGATTAACTCTGCACCATCGAGCACCAGGCACCGGGACATTTCGGGGAAAAGGTTGTCGTAGCAGATCACCACCCCAACCCGGGCAAATGGAAGATCAAACACAGGCAGTTCGGTACCGTGACGGAAGAAGAAATACTCGTCTCTCGAGAGGTGCACTTTCCTTTGTTTTCCGATATAGCCATCCGGTCCCGCGATGAACATCGTGTTGTAGACCATCGGGCCTTCCTTCTCGGCGAGTCCCGCCACGACATGGATCTTGTGTTCGGCGGCAGCCTCGGATAAACGACGGCAGGACAGACCATCGGGTACCGGTTCGGCGTCCTCGATCATCGATACATGGCCCCCGTGCCCGGTGATCCCCAACTCCGGCAGACATACGATATCCGCACCCTTCCGGGCGGCCTTCTCGACCCAGCCCACCGACGCTTCTAGATTCTCTTCCGTACTACCGAGGGGGCTCCCATGCTGTACGAGTGCCAAGAAAAAGTCTTTCATTACCAAATTCTCCTTTGACCGGGATCTTCTGCAAACCAATCTGTATTTACAAGTTATAAGGATCCCCGGCCCTTGCGGCCGGGAGTCTCAGAATAGATCGCTATTCCCCAGGTCAAAACGCCGAACCTGTTCCAGGTAACGCCCTACGTGCGCTTGCTCCTCGTAGGTCTGCGCGCTTTCCAGCAGTTGTACCGCCGCCGGGAAATGGCCCTGTTCGACTTCGAGCTCCGCCTGTCGCACCAGCGCCCTCGCCTCGAACCCTTCAATGCGTGACGCGCGTTCAAGGTACATTCTTGCTTCGTCCTGCTCCCCGGAAGCTCGATGCAGCCCGGCCAGGGAAATCATGACGTCACCGGCCAGCGGATCTTGTCGAATGATGGATGTGTAGAGCCTCCTGGCTTCATCATGGTTCCCCCGCATTGCGGCCAGGCGCCCCTCCAATTTGTCGCGCCGTAGCCGGTCATTCGGGGACAACGTTTTGCTCGATTCATCGGATCGAATCCGATCCAGAAGCCGTTCAGCCTCGTCCGAAGCTTCGATAAGAAGAAAACCTTCAACCGCCCTCATCACCTGGCTCCCGTTCGGGTCCCCCGCGGAAAACGCCTGCTGATAGACCGCAACAGCATCGCGGGGCTGCTCGCGATGAACATACAAGTCCCCCAGGCTGACCAGCATTCGCGGGGTCGCGCAGCCCAGCAACCGGGCGGATTCCAGGCTGGTGACGGCTTCGGCATGCTGATGCAGGGATAGGTGCGCGTTGGCTCGAAGATTCCATAACTCCGCATCGCAGGGTAGTTCGGTCTGCAGCGTCTTGGTGAGAGCCAAAACCTCAGCATTGCGCTGTTGCCCAATGAGAGTCTTGATAAGCCCGCGCATTGCGTCGGCGTCATCCGGCTCCAGGACGAGGGATTGCCGGTACGCGCCTTCCGCCTGCACCGGTTTGTCGAGAAGCAGCAGGCAATGGCCAAGCAGCAGCAAGGTTTGCGCGTCTCCCTGGCCGGCGCGCACCAGCCCCTGAAACACGTTCATGGCTTTGCGCGGCTTTTCCTGCACAAAGTAAATACGGGCAAGGTTGTTGAGGGCTCTGCGAAACGTCGGCATCTTTGCGACGGCGAACAGGTAGGCCTGCTCCGCTTCATCCAGGCGTTCCGCCTGGTAGAGAAAATTACCGAGCGCAAAATCCATGGCAGGGCTGGATGTGTCCGCAAGCTCTTCCCGGACCAGCGCAATGGCGGCGGCACGCTCGCCCTCTGAAAGCTCCTCAGCCTGCCGCAGAACATCAGCCTCCTGCCGCGTCACGGTCGGCTCGAACAATTCCGAGTGCCTCGAGTCGGCCGCCCGGGCCGGATACGCCACCACCAGCGTCGGCACCAGAAGAAGCCATACTCCACTCATTATCTTCGCGAGGCACATTGCTTACTGCTCCAAATTGAATTGCATGGTTTGCCTTACGCGCACGGGAACGGGCTGTCCGCCTTTCGTCCCGGACTTGAATCGCCAGCGCCTCACTGCCTGGAGGGCGGCTGCATCGAAGACGCCTTCCGGGCTGGAGTCCGTGATTTCGACACCGCTGACTTTCCCATCTCTGCCTACGATAAACTCTACCTGGACGTGACCCTCGACCTTCCGCATGCGAGCCAGCACAGGATAGAGTGGATTGATCCGGCTGATTGCCCGCGGAGATGTGTCGATTTCAGAGATCCCAAAGCTTTTATATTCCGGCCCAGGTTCGATCCGCGGCTCCGATACGCCGAAATCCAGCGCAAAATCGCCAACAACATCTCCAAGAGACAAATCGAGATGGAGAGCCGCCTGAAGCGGGATCATTGTTCGCTGTTTCGTCAACGTCAGCTTTTCCACCCGTTTCGTGATCGCCTTTCGCTCGCGCAACCGGAGCGAAAGCGGGGGCGGGGGCGGGGGGGGCGACTCCGCCACGCCTATCTCGAACACCTTCACGTCCGGGACGCCACCGTGACCAAGATAATGTGCCAGCGGCAACCCTGCAAACGTCGCAAGCGTGAAGAAACCTGCCAGCGTGGCATTCACTCCGTCTTTCAGAATCGCGCCACTTCTCACTGTTCCCTCCGGGCTGCGACACTGACTTGCTTTGCGCCGGCAAGTTTACACTCGTCAATCAGGTCAACCAGAATCCCCATCTGCGCCTTTTCGTCCCCCATCAGAATAACCGGTGCAGGGCGAACTCGAAGTTGTCGTGCCACGATTCCCCGAACCGCGTTCAGGGTGATGGCGCGCCCTCCGTAAACAATACCGCCGTCCGACGTTAGTGCGAACAGGATGCTTTTCTTCTCCAATTCCCGCGCGCTGACCGCAGACGGCTTCTGCACCTCAACCCCGGTCTCCTCAACGAACACCGTCGTCACCACGAAGAAAATCAACAGGAGAAAAACGACATCAATCAGGGGCGACATGTTGATGTCGACACCCCGCTCGGTCATCCGGCTTCCGTAATCGACGCGTCTCATGCGGACTCCGGGTTGCGCGCCGATGCTTCAAGGATAAAAACGAGATGAATTCTGCATTCGCCCAACCGAACTTTCGCATGGTCTACCAGGCGATGAATGCGAGCCAAACCGAAAAGACCGGGAATGGCGATCAAGAGACCACACTGGGTGGTGATCAACGCCTGGCTGATCCCGGCTGACACCTGGACCGCGGTATCCCCGTATCCGCCCGAGACGGCGCGGAATGTCACTACCATTCCAATGACCGTTCCCAGGAGCCCGAGAAGTGGCGCCGCCGCGGTCAGGGCGGACAACAGCAGCGTGTCCCCTTTGATTTTTTCAAGATGAGCGCCCTGGAATTGATCGAACGCCTCGCCAGGCTTCTGGGATCGCCCGGTCGCCTCAATCACATGCAGCACCGCTCTCGACAAAGTGTCGGAAAACCCTCCGTAGTAATCCAGGTTCTTGCTGATCGATTGCGTGGAAAGATTTCGTACCAGTTCATCTTTGAAATCGCGCGGCGCATTTGCCACGGCCAGGATCTCTCCTCTCAGCCGCAGGAAATGGAACCAGATGCAGAAACAAATAACGCACAGTACCGGCATCAGGACACCTCCCGTTTGCCAGTATCTCAGGATATCTTCGATCATGACCCGCCGGCTTCCTGCCGATGCATGCGATTCATGAAACCAACCACTGTTTGCTCCAGCGAAGTAACAATGCCGCGCACCCTACGCGAAAGGTACGCATGAACCAGAAGAACAGGCACCGCGATTATGAGCCCGGTTTCGGTTGTTACCAGCGCCTCCGTAATGCCGCCGGACAGCAGCTTCGCATCCCCGGTCCCGAAAATCGTCACCAGTTCGAAGGTGTGAATCATGCCGGTGACGGTCCCCAGGAGACCCAACAGGGGGGCAACTCCTCCCAAAACCGCCAACATGCCCAAATGCCGGTCCAATGTCGGGATCGTGGCGAGCGCCCGTTCATGCATGATTTCCTCGAGGTGATCCTGCGGCACGGTGTGATACTCGATACCGGTGGCGAGAACC
>CAUZEO010000216.1:0-9122 GCA_963578625.1 Kiritimatiellia bacterium
GGACGATGATGCTTCAAGTAGAACTCTACTGCTTCCAGTACCGGAATCGTCCCAAGGAGTTTTCTTGCCTCCACAAATTCGATTCTGTCCCGGTCAGTGATATCGAATGCAGCGGCACCAATGTTTTGTGCTTCGATTCCCTTTAGTTCGCAGAATGTCTTTGCCTCGGAAATCTTGGAGAAGCATTTTCGTTCCCGCTGGCCGTGACTGCACACGTCCGCCATGAACGAGTTTTCACCTATCTGGCGAATATTGAATCCGGCGTGGTTCGTGACCTTGTACTTGCGGCGACTTCGCTTTTTCATCGGCCTACCTTCTTTGCGAGATAATGCGACTCGGTGCGTACACACGCAAATATACGTATAGTGTCAATAAAGTGTCAACCAATGGAAAAATAAGAGTAAAAACGCTAATATTTGAGGTTTGCAAAACCTGTATTCACCGGTTCGATCCCGGTCCGCGCCTCCATTTTTTATCCCCCTCCGTAATCGTTCTTATCCACGACAATTTTTCTGCCACGGAGAGGCACGGAGCACACGGAGTGACCAAAAATTCCCTCCGTTTTATTCATTACCTTTTGTTCAAAGTCCGCTTGGTTGCGGAGACTCGATTTCGTGTCTTTCGTGGTTCAATTTCTTCATTTAGGTCTCAATGTTTCGGGTCAATTTTTTCTGTTGAGCCTGTGAGTCGCCGATCGGAAGTCTTGGCGACTTCCGCTACCGCGCCAGAAGACCGCCATCTACCACCAGGTCACTGCCGGTGATAAACGATGCCTCTTCGCTCGCAAGAAAGGCCACGGCGCTGGCTACTTCTTCCGCCCTTGCCACGCGTCCGAGGATGTGTAATTCGTCAATCTTTCTCTTTTCCTCGTCCCGGTTCGGTCCAAACGAATCCAGATAGTCGGAAAATGCTTTTGTTAGCACGTAGCTGGGGCAAACCGCGTTGACCCGGATATTCTCCTTGCCCAGGTCCAGGGCCCAGCACTTGGTGAGTCCCCGAATCGCAAACTTGGTCATGTTGTAGGTGGCGCAGTTCTCCTCGGCTACAAACCCACTCGTCGAAGAAATATTGACGATGGTGCCTCCTCCATTTTCTCGAAGCTGCCCTACCAGGTGATGCGCTGCCCGTGATGTCCCCCGGATATTTACCTGGCAACTCTGCTCAATCTCCTCAACCGAAGCATCCACACCCTTCAACACAAACACCGCCGCATTGTTTACCAGGATACTGGCGGGTCCCAGCCTTTGCCGGACCGCTTCCGCTGCCTCCTTGATGGTCTCATCCTGTGTGAGTTCCACGTGAAAAAAGTGGACCTGGCCACCCCATTCCGCGGCCAACTCCGATCCCGGTTCCACCCGATCCCACGCGGCGACGCGGCACCCTTCCTTCGCCAGGCGTCTGACCACGGCCTCCCCCACGCCGTTACAGCCACCCGTTACTACGGCTATTTTATCTCTTAGACCTTTCATGGTGCTATCATTTATCCTTTATTTGCGATGTCACTCCGTACGGTGGTGCGATACAAGAAAGGAATTAAACGATGGCATTCAAACTCCGCTTCGTGCAACGTTTTCGCGCAGAAAATGAAGAAGCCTTCATGGATCTGGAAAAACAATTCGCGGCACTTGAGAGAAACAATCCGGCGTTTCCGGAAGGCAGACGTTATCGTCCGTATATCGGGCGCGAACCCACCAATACACTGATCTGGGAATGTGAATTTCCCACGCTGGACAAAGTCACTGCAGCTTTACAAGTGATTGAGGCCAGTTCCGATCACGATTCTTTGCTGGGAAAAGCAAAGGACATCGCATTCTATGAAGACGGCTATGTGGAAATTTACAAATCGGTTGATGCATGAATGATTTGAAAGATGGAGGAGGCTTCGGGATTCTTAATCCTGGGTTGACTCCTCTCCATGATAGACTAAGGGAGGCCTTGGATGAGCGCGGAATCCGCCAGGCTCTTCTGTGCCACCCCGAGTCGGTCGCACATCTCGCCGGGTACAGTCATCCGGTCGAGGATTGGCCGGTCGCGGACCCATACCTCGGCGGCCCGGCGATC
Organism: Kiritimatiellia bacterium; assembly: GCA_963578625.1. Taxonomy (GTDB): domain Bacteria; phylum Verrucomicrobiota; class Kiritimatiellia; order SLOV01; family SLOV01; genus CAUZEO01. The sequence goes on from CAUZEO010000216.1 coordinate 2,062, forward strand.
CTGGCGTTATTGTCCTCGACCACTACGCTTGTCATGGCCGACGTGTACCGGAAGCACGCCCGCACCGCCGGCGTGAGTCAGACGACCTATCGCTCGTATGACATTCATCGCCCGCCCGATCCCGCAGGCGAGCTGAGGCAGGTCTTGAGCGAGATCGGGCTTGAGCCGGGTCCGGTGGGCGTTGAGGCCCACTTCCTTCCCGCGTACCTTGCCGACGCGCTCAAGACCAGCTCCCATGAACTTGTTCCGATCGATGAGCTTGTCATCGCCGCCCGCCGACGCAAGCTGCCGATCGAAATCGAGGCGATTCGACGGGCGAGTGAACTCGCCGACGTCGTTCAGAGCGCGGTGAGGGAACACGCCGCGGCGGGTCAGAGCGAGGCCGAGCTTGCGGGACTCGCGCAGTCGGCGATGTATCACCAGGCTGGCCGCCGGGTCCCGGCGGTCCTTCACCTGACCGCGGGCCTGGGGACACAGACCGGGGGCGCCGAACCCACGGGCAACACCCTTTGCGAGGGAGACATCGTGCTCACCGACACGTCTCCGTGGATTGAGGGCGCCTGGTCGGATACCTGCAGCGTGGTTATCGTCGGCCAAGCCAACGCCGAGCAGAGAAAAATGTTCGATGCCGTCCGGCGCGCTCTGGATCTCGCAATCGGTCTCTGCCGTCCTGGTGCGATCGCGTGCGAAGTCGATCGCGCGGTGCGCGAGTCTTTGTCCGATTGGGGTCCGGCCTATCCCCACCACACCGGCCACGCCATTGGGGCGGCATGGTCGGAAGAACCGCGAATCGTCCCGTACGAACAATTGCAAATCGAGGAGGATATGGTATTCGCCGTCGAGCCGGCGATCTACCGCCCCGGCTGGGGCGGGATGCGGCTCGAGGACGTTTTCATTGTTCGGGCATCGGGAAACGAGCTGCTCACCCACTTCGAGCACGGAATTTAATGTCATGACTGCGATCACCGCCATACGCGCAACGCCGATCAGTATCCCCCTCGAGGCGGCCTATGAGTGGAGTGGCGGAAACTACGGCGGATTTTCACGCACGATCGTCGAAATCGAGGTGTCCGACGGCGCTGTCGGTCTCGGGGAATCGCCTTCATCCGCCGATGCGGTGCTCATCAACTCAATGTTCGCCCAGCTCCTCATCGGCGCTAATCCGTATGACCTCATCGACTGCGAGCGCCGCTGCCTGCCCGACGCCCGCGCTTTGCGATCGCTCGGCGACTTTTCGGCGCTGCACGCTTTCACCGGCATCGAGATCGCCTTGTGGGACGTCGTCGGGAAGCTGGAAGGACGGTCGGTTTCCAGTCTGCTCGGAGGACGCATTCGAAATGCAGCGCCGTTCACGGAATACTTCGCGTTCCGCGATGGTCGCGAGCAATCGCCGGTGGATGTGGCGAACTACTGCGCAGGGATGGTGGAGCGCTACGGAGCCGTTCGTTTCGAAGGCAAGGTCGGCGCGCGGGATCTGGAAACCGAGGTCGCCATGGTCCGCGAAATACGAGCGGCAGTCGGCGATGAGACACCGGTGCGTATCGATGCCAACATGGCCTGGACGACGGGGGAAGCCCGCGTGGCGTTACGGAGATTCGAAGAACTCAACGTCGTCTCCATCGAGGAGCCGGTTGCCACGCTGCAGGAACTGGCACGCCTCCGCTCGACGACTACGATTGGCTTTTCGACCCACTGCGCGAATCTCCGGGAGGGCGTTGCCCTCGGGGTGCCGGATGCGTTCGTGGTCCATTTCGGAATGTTCGGCGGGATTCGCCGGACCGCGAACTTCGTCGCCGCCTGCGCGGAGTTCGGGATCAGCGTCTGGTTCAAGAGCCCGGATGCGGGGGTGGCAACCGCCGCACAACTTCAGTTGGTCGCGGCGGTCGAAGAGCTGTCAGAACCGAGCCAGACCCTGCTGCGTTGGCACGCCGACGAGGTGATTGCCGAGGGCTGCTTTGTGCCGCAGGCCGGCAGTGTCACGATCCCGGACGAGCCCGGGCTCGGCGTGACACTCGATCCGGCGGCGCTGGCGCGATGCCATGATCGCTATGTGAAACACGGAAACCTGGAATCGTGAAATATTCCGTATTACCGAACGTTGAAAAAGAACTGAGTGTTATTTGCCTGGGGACGGGAAATTACGGTTCGGGGATTTCACCGTCAGATTCGTTCAGACTCCTCGATCGGTTTGCGGAGCTCGGAGGCACGTTCATCGACACCGCCCACGTCTACGGAGCGTGGGATCCTTCCGGCTACAACGGCGGCTACGGCAACAGTGAAAAGGTGATCGGTGAGTGGCTCGCGAAAACGGGCATGCACAAAAACATTGCCGTCGGCACAAAGGGCGCACATCCCGATCTTGAGACGGGAACTTCCCGTATGAACCCCGAAGATATCAACGCTCATATCTCTGAGAGTCTTCAGAGATTGAAGATTGATTCCATTGATCTGTACTGGGTCCACAAGGATGAGCCGTCTATTCCTGCGGACGAGATCCTGGGGATGTTGGCCGGGCATGTTGCCGCCGGACGGATCAAGGCCATCGGCTGCTCCAACTGGAGCATTCGACGCCAGAAAGAGGCGGCCGAGGCGGCGCTTGCACTCGGGCTCCCGGGGTTTGTTGCCAGCCAGGTCGGTTGGTCCCTGGCCAGGGCAAACCCGTCAGTTCCGGGCATCGATCCAGCTGACATGCTGTATATGGATCCCGATATGTTCCGGTTCCATGTGGAGACGGACCTCCCTGCGGCGGCATACAGTTCGCAGGCATGCGGCTTCTTCGCCCAAAAGTATGACGGGCTTGATTTTGAGGCGCCCGACTTTCCGATCCGTAATCTTTCGGCCAGGTATGGAAACGATCTGAACAGCACCAGGCGCAAAGCGACCATCGAAGTTGCCCGACAGAAAAACTGCTCCGCCAATCAGTTAGCTCTTGCCTGGATCAACCATCACGCCTTCCCCGCCTTTCCAATCGCCGGCCCCAACTCGCACGAACAGATGGAGGATACGATGAGAGCTGCTGAATTTGAGCTGACGGACGAAGAATTCAAGAGAATCACGATCTGCCCGGAAGGGATGTCGGCCTACCCGGTCACCAATCCGGAGGACGGTCCATGTTGAATCTGAAATCCATCGTGGTAGCGACCCTGCTGGGCCTCCTGGCGGCTTGCGGCCCTGCGTTCGCGGTTGACTCCATTGTCTTTCGAAGGCAGATGGTCAGTGTCATCATCATCGACGCCGCCCTGAACCGTCTGACCAATAACGCGACCTATGGCCAACCCAGGCCCGAGGATCTGCGGGAAGCCCAACGTTTTTTTGCGGACCGATTCAGCGACGCCGTCCGCATGCACGCAACGGGTGTGCAGCTGATGAATTTTGACCGGTCCTACCTGGAACTGGCTCTTGAACTGGCGGAACAATACCAACTCAAGCTTTATCCCTGGCTCGACGCCGCGCACGGCTACGCCCGCGACGGCGACACCGATACCGGCCAATCGCCGGCCGACGAGGTCATACAGTGGCGGACGCAGTTCTCCAGCCCCGCCCTGGGCGGGCTCGCCACCACCGATGAACCGCCGCTCGAGCGCATCGGCCACCTTGCCGTGTATCATGCCGCGCTACGTAAACATTGGCCCGAAGCCCCGCCGGTACCCATCCTCGTGGGCTTCGATCGAGCCACCCGATACATCGAACAGTGTAATCCGCGTATCCTGGTTTACGACTGTTACCCGCTCTACCAGGGCTCGCCGTCATGTCAGGTGCCGGAGTCCCCCCCCGGAGACGTCAGTGTGGCCTGGGGGGACACCACGGGCGACATCTGGGAACTCTACGACCAACTCCGGGCCAAGATGGGCCCGGAGCGTACGATCTGGCCCGTGATCCAGGCGTTCGGATATCACCCCGGACAGGATGAGACTTACAACTGGCGCATACCTCTATCCGCCGAGGTGAAATTGCAAGCCTACGGGCTGATCGCCCGCGGCGCCGAAGGCATCTGGTATTTTGTCTATGCACCCGGCGCCCCGCCGAACGACTGGCTTGCCCTCGTCGAGAAACCCGGCAAGTCGACTCACCTGGGCTCCGCCGTGTCCGACATCAACGAACGTCTTGCCCGTGTCGCGCCCATCCTCACGCGGGTGCAGCCGTTGCCGGCCGAAGAGCGCGATCGGCGGATTGAAATCGGCCGGCCTCACGTGGCTGGCGTATTCACCGACCCGGCCGATCCGCAGCGACTGGTCATCGCCGCCGTCAACGGAATCATGCTGGCAGAACAGAATCTCAGCATCAGGTATTACTCTGAAGGCCAGGTGATGAAAAGCGCCGCGGTGATCGATCCCAAAGAAGCGGTACTGTCCGTCGTCCAGAATGACCTCGGCTGGGTGACCATCACCGTACCCGGCGTTGGCCCCGGCGAGTTGATCCTTATCGAGATGCGAATGAATCCACCCGCCACGGACAGAACAAACTCAGATCGTTAAGAAACCTGACGCCCGAATACACGGGCTCCTATTCCTCCCGGAGCGTGTACACGCCCACGCCGTAGCCGGTCAGGGGAATGTCCAGGCGGTTGCCCGACAATGAGGCGGGAGGCGATCCGAAATGTTCGGCGCCAGGGAATACGGGCCGGGTCAAGGTCAGCCGGGCTGTCTGCGCATCTGGCATGGTGTTGACCACGATGAGCAGAAGGTGCCCGGGTCGTTGCCAGGCGGCGGCGCGGACGGTGGGTTCAGGACCGCAGGCCGCGATCAGGTTCGGGTCGGCCGGCTGGACAATTCCAGGAACCACCTCCATCATCTCGGCGGCGAGTCCCCGGAGGGTGTCCCATGCGGGCTGCTCGAAGTGGCCGTCCGCGTACCGCATGAACGAGATTCCGGAATTATGGTCGTCGTCGAAGGCGAACCACAGGACACCGCGGGCTCCCTCCACGATCGCGAGGTAGTTCATGGCCCGCAATTGAGAGGGACTGGGAATGATGAGATGATCATCGGACCGATGCGCCTGCAACAGCGTCCAGACGGGCTTACCCGGGTGCAGTTTGCGCAGTTCACGCACATGGTCGCCGACCATGGTGACGGGCGAGTCGGGGCGTCGGACACAGTAGGGATCGACAATAATGAACTCGCCCATCCCGGCCACCGTACCGAACACGGCCGGGTTATTGGGCAGCACGTAGCGGGGTTTGTCCGGGTCGCATTTTCGAATCACCGCCGCGCTGAGCATCATGTCGTGCATCGATCTGGGAGTGTTGCTCGGCTCCTCCAGGATTCCGTACCCGATGAAAGCGGGGTGCCGGCGGTACAGCGACACACTGTCCGGGATCTCTTTCGTGTCCCAGGACATGCTGGAGATCACGCGGATTCCCCGTTCCAGGGCCTCATCCAAGAACGCTTCGCCGCCGCCAAACACGCAATTGAACCCGCTGTCGCCCAGAAGCTTCAACGATTCCTGACGCACACAATAGAATCCGAACGGAAAGAAGGGCTCGTCCTCGATGAGCAGGGTACCCTGGGCATCAAAGCGCAGCCGCGGGTTCACTTCTTCCTTCGGCCCGGGAACCGCGGCGAGATGCTCGGCAAGGGTGGGCCGCGCCGCGCGCGACGCATAGGCACGGCCGAGCCGCCCCGCGTGAGCCGCCCATAGGTTTTCGAAGAGACGGCCGTCCAGGCCTTTGCCCATGAAGAGGGCGCCGGTCACGACTGCGCCCTTTCCCAACGTGAGGCGGACGAGCAGGGATTTGCCACAAGGGCAGTTGACCAGGGCCGTGCCCGGCCCGTTTTCGAAATGCCGCCAGCGAAAGTCGGGCCACACGGGATTGGGCAGGCGCCCGTAATCGTGCGGCCGTTCGTTCAGCCCGTCGGTCAACGCATTCGGTGTTCGTAACTCGTCCGTGATGGCGCCGGGCATGCCTGTCGGGCAGCGGCCCAGGCCGATGGACCAGGCGGGGTGGATGTTACGGAGCCAGCCGATATCGGCTTCTTCTCTCGCGCCCGCCACGATCAGCAGGCCGCCGTCCCGAAGCCAGGGCGTCAGGGCCGCCCCGAGATCGTTCCAGAAGACGCTCGCGCCGTACCGGTACATGACGGTGAAAAGGATTACGTCGTAGTCTCTCAGATTCTTCATCAAGTCCCTTGCTCGCGCGGCGGGCCACTTGTCAACCAGGCACTGGAGGGGGGCAAGGCCGGCGTCCCAGGCAGCGGACGGCTGGTAATCGCCCAGGGCGTAATCGCTGTGGACAAGGGCAACCCGCGGCCCCCGGCCTTCCCAACCGGCACGGCGCAACTCTTCCTGCCGGACCGCGATCGTGTTGCCGTCCAACGTGCCGTCGTCGGTCACCAACACTGCGTCGTACAAGCAGTCCGCGGGGAATTCCTCGATCCCCGTCATCTCGATCCTCACCTCTCCCCCCGCGGTCTGTCCCGCCGGGTACCAGGTCAGGCCGCTTGCGTTTCCGCTCAACGAAGGCGACGCAGCCCCATTGAGCTTCACGACGCCGCGCCGGCCGTCTCGGATCACATCGGCCACCCGGACCCACACGTGGTAATTCCCTCCGTCCGGAAGGCGCATGTCCCATGTGGCCGGTGGTGTTCCGAGGTGAGTGACCGCAACGCTTCCGCCGCTGCCGCCATCCTGGGCGGCCACTTCCGCGCTGTCAAACCACTCGGCTTCGAGCCAGATCGTGACCGCCCCTGCGCGGGTGAGCGATAGGAGCCAGATGGCCGCGAACGCTAAGAATACCCTGACCCGCTTCACCAGAACCTGTGATGTCGTCCGTAGTAATACGTATGCAACCAGAACACCGGGCCCAGGTAGTTGGTGGCGTACCACCCCCTTCCTTTCGGCCACTCGCCGGTGGCCGGCGGGCCGAAAAAGTGAAGGCTCGGCACATCCATTTCCAGCAGCACTTGTTTTGTGAATTCGCCCGCCCCGATGTCAGGATTGGCGTGGTGCAGACACACCGTGGCGGTGACCCAGGGGCTGCCGGTGAGCTTTGAGTCACACATGAAGTTCGCCATGCCCCGGTAGGGTTTGCTGATGGGTTCCGCATAGATTCTTTCCAGGAGTTC
>CAUZEO010000217.1:0-9088 GCA_963578625.1 Kiritimatiellia bacterium
CCCTGGAAGCCAACGCAGAGCAGGCTGGGCTTTCCGAGCGGATCCGGGCCGTGGAGGGCGAGATTGAAGCGCTGCCGATGGATGATGAAAGTGTCGACAATGTATTCCTGAGCCAGGCATTACACCACGCCGCGAACCCGGTGCAGGCGATTCGTGAGGCGGCGAGGGTTCTTCGTCCCGGCGGAAGCGTGATCATTCTGGATTTGGTCCGACATGAGCAGGAATGGGTCCGCGATCAGTGGGCCGACCAATGGCTGGGTTTTGAACCCGACGAACTGGATCGCTGGATCCGGGAGGCAGGACTGGAGCCCGTTGAAGTCAACCAGTTGCCCGGGTCGATGCCGGAGCTGGCGGTATTGCTTGCGGTGGGGAAGAAAGCTTCGGCTATATTTTAGTATTTAAAACCGATGCGGTGACGAGCAAATAATATCCGAAAGCTATTGGATTTCCAGGAGTTGGAGAATCCGTCCAATGTTGGGAAGTAGAGCAAACCGAAAGGAAGAGAAGAGAACATGGCGAATGCAGTAGCGAAGAAGCAAACCGCGAAATCAAACGGCCGCGGGCGTAAAACGAATTCGAGCATACTGAAGCCCAAGGGCCGTAGTAGAAAGAAGAGCGAATCCATTGTCGCGGACATCGGGTTGGCTGCTTTTGGCCGCAAAGAAATTGAGCTGGCAGAAATAGAAATGCCCGGGTTGATTTCGCTACGCGAAAAATTCGGCGCTTCCCAGCCGTTGAAAGGCGCGCGGATTGCGGGCTCTCTTCATATGACGATTCAGACGGCAGTGCTGATCGAAACATTGGAGCACCTTGGCGCGAAAGTCCGCTGGGCCAGTTGCAATATTTATTCTACGCAGGATCATGCGGCGGCGGCCATTGCGAAGACGGGGACACCGGTGTTCGCATTCAAGGGGGAGTCGCTGGAGAAATACTGGGAATTCACGGATCGAATCCTCGACTGGGGGAATGGAAAAGGACCCAACATCATTCTCGATGACGGGGGTGATGCGACCCTGCTCGTTCACCTCGGCCGCCAGGCGGAGGCTGATCCTTCTATTCTGAAAAGGAAGACGTCTTCACCGGAGGAAGCGGTGTTGATGAAGCAGATTCGAAAATCGCTGAGGAAAGATCCGAAACGATTTCACCGAATTTCGAAGGAAATCCTCGGCGTCAGTGAGGAAACCACGACGGGCGTTCACCGTCTCTATCAGATGCACGAGCGCGGGGAGTTGCTGTTCCCCGCGATCAACGTGAACGACAGCGTAACCAAGTCGAAATTCGACAATATTTACGGCTGCCGCCATTCCCTGGTGGATGCCATCATGCGAGCCACCGATGTCATGATCGCGGGTAAAGTCGCGGTCGTTGCCGGATACGGGGATGTGGGCAAAGGGTCCGTTCAGTCGTTGTTGGGCCAGGCCGCGCGGGTTGTGGTGACGGAAGTGGATCCGATTTGCGCGCTTCAGGCTGCCATGGCTGGGCTGGAAGTGATGACGATGGACGAGGCCTGCACGCTGGGCGACATCTTCGTCACCACCACCGGCTGCTGCGATGTCATCACCGAGCAGCACATGAAGAAGATGAAGAATATGGCAATCGTCTGTAACATCGGGCATTTCGACAGCGAGCTTCAGATCGAGCGGATGAGGAAGTACAAGTGGGACGAGATCAAGCCCCAGGTCCACAAAGTGACCATGCCGTCCGGCCGCAGCATTCTGGTGTTGGCGGAAGGGCGCCTGGTTAATCTCGGATGCGCAACCGGACATCCCAGTTTCGTGATGTCCAACAGCTTCACCAACCAGGTCCTGGCCCAGATTGAACTATATCAGCATCGCGACAACTACGAGATCGATGTGTACACGCTGCCGAAGGCGCTGGATGAAGAAGTGGCGAGGCTGCATCTCGACAAGCTGGGAATCAAGCTCGACCGGTTATCCCGAAACCAGGCGAAATACCTGGGGATATCCCCGGAAGGTCCATTCAAGCCAGAGCATTACCGGTATTAATAATTATTCCGTAGTGCGGAATTTATTCCGCGTTCAGGAGTAGCGGATTTCAGTCCGCAGTGGGAATAGATGTGCAAATTAACCAAGGCCGCGAATCCGCGGTGCCGGTTGGGCGGCCTAGCTTCTGTCCTGCTCACTGCGGAATGAATTCCGCGCTACGCGTGCTTACCCTACGGCGGCGGCCATTTCACCGACTTCTTCGGCCAGCTCGAGTGCGGCTTCTTTTGCGACGGCTTTGTGCTCTGCACCGTCTGTATACAGGCATTCATCCTGGCCGTCGGCCCATGCGATGCCGATGTCGTTGATCCCGATCCAGGAGAAGATGTGCTCGACCTGGTTTGTCAGCGCGTCCCGGGGGTCACTTTCTTTGTAGATGCCGCCGGATGAAACGAGCAGGATCAGTTTTTGTACCCGGTGCAGGGGTTTCACGCCGTTTTCCTTGCTGATCGAGAAGGTGGATCCGGGAGTGATAATCTGGTCCATCCATGCCTTCAGGATCGCTGGGATTGTGAAGTTCCACATCGGCAGCGTCAAAACGACCACATCCGCGGTATTAAACTGCCTCGCCTGTTTGATCCCGTACTCCATCGCGTTCGTTTCTTCCCGGGTGGCGGTGTAGCCGTTGATGGTGATCGGAAACCAGAATCCGCGAATCGCCTCGTAGGTCAGAAATGGAGGCGGATCGGAGTAAAGATCCACATTGAGGATTTCAATATCCGGATTTACTTCGATCATTTTCCCGAAAAAGGCGGTAGCCAGCTGCTTCGAGGCAGAGTCTTCCGTCGGTTTTGGATTTGCGCAAATATGCAACACGTTCATGAAATCGGTCCTTCCTTACCCTTCCGTGCGAATCTCGGAATTGAGATGATCCGCCCTTATACCTCATTGCCCGGTCATCTTTCAATGCGTTTAGTATCCGGATTTACCAGTCTACTCAGATAGTTCTCCAGTTCACGACCATAATCTGCATCTGCCTCCATGAGGACGAGTTCCCGGTGCAGGTTGGCGAGCCCAATGGTTCCCGCGTCTGCCTCGCGGGCGTTCACATACCGGTTATTCGGGTCCGGATCGATGAATCCCTGGAGCATCCGAACCAGCGGATTGCTCTCCCGGACGTGCTTCGGCAGCAGATTCTGGAGGCGGCCCGGCAGCTCCATTTTGAATTTCAGCAGGAGCGCCTCCTCATTCGAATCGATGAGTCGTTCCCCCATCAGCATTTCCAGACCGAGGATCCCGACACTGTATAGATCCGACTGGACCCGGGTTACATCCCGGTTATGAATTTCAGGCGCCATATAGTACGGGGTGCCCAGCAGCATGGAGACCTTCTCCTCGACACGCACGGCCCGACCGTAATCGATGATCTTCGTGTTCCCCAGCCGGTCCACCATGACGTTGGAGGGCTTGATGTCACAGTGGACAAAGCCCGCGGTGTGCAGCACCTCCAACCCCCGCAGGATCTGGCGCATGATGTGAATGACGACGCCGGGTTGGATGGCGACCCGGCCGTCCGCGATCCGAAAGATTATATCTGAGAACCGGCCCCACTCCTGCTCTGTGGAACGGTCCCGGGTGATGGCCAGGTGCCACGAGCCCAGCATGCGTCGCAGATCGAGGCCGTCAATCGCCTCCATTTGCGAATAGCCGATGCCGTTGGCTTCCTCGTACGCATCCCTGCCCACCAGGTGCGGCGTGTTGACGGACTGCAGGCGGGAGATCTGAACCGCGATGCGACCCATATCCGTCCAGTATCTTTTCGCTCCGGCGTAGAGCGATGGGTCGAACACTTTGATCGCGTGCCGGGTGACGCATCCCCGCGCGCCGTGCCGCAACCCCAGAAAGACGATTCCCTGCCTTCCACGACCCAGTTCCTTCAGAAAGCGATAGGCGACGGGATAGTAGATCGACCCGTCTCTAATCAACGATTTGTACCGTTCGATCAGCTGCTGTTTTCCCAATCCCGGGTGTTCGCGCTCCGCGTCCCGGCCAAACGACAGAGATTCGGAAGCGCCCGTACCCGGACTGTTTGAAGCCCGAATCGTCGCGGTTTTAGTCAGATCCACCTGCGTTGTATCGTTGAGATTATTGCCTTCTTTGTTCACTGGATCAGTAGTGTACCGAGGCTGGGCCGATTCGGAAAACGGGAAAACCCGGATTTCTGCTCTTTGCCCACATCTCAAGGCTGGAAGGAGCCATCTCCATCCATTCGCTTCCCCGGGACCTTCCCTTGCGCTGCTCGGGCTGGAAGCCCGAGCTACTTTGTCGAGCAGCACTCGTCGTGATTCATGTGCTGTGGTAGTGTTTCAGCACGAATGTCCCAGAAGTCTCCTTTTCCAGAAATTCGGTTGGCCCCCGCCGCAGATGAATCCGTACCCTTCCGCGGGCGAATGGTGTCTCGTCGCGAGTGGGACGACTGGCGCTGGCAGATGCGGCAGCGGGTCACGGATCTGGCTGGACTCGAGGAATGCTTCCGGTTGACCGACGAGGAGCGCGAGGCGGTTCAGTTTCATCGCGGGGCGCTGCCGGTGGGAATCACACCTTACTATATATCGGGAATGGACCCATCCGACCCATCCGACCCCCTCCGTCGAACCATGATTCCGCGGATGGCGGAATTTCGGCCGAAGCCGTGGGAGCGCGAGGATCCGCTGGGGGAGCGCGATCACGAGGTTGTTCCGGGGCTGGTACATACCTACCCCAACAAGGTTCTCTTCCTGGTCACTGATCGTTGCGCTACCTACTGCCGCTACTGTACTCGGTCCCGAATGGTGGGCAGCGGGGAGGTCCCTGCGGACCGGCGGCGGTGGGAGGAAGCGCTCACCTACATTCGCGAAAACCCTGGGATTGACGACGTGCTGCTCTCCGGAGGCGACCCGCTGGCGCTCGCGGACGATAAGCTCGAGGAACTGCTGGCGCGAATCGCCGAAATCCCGCACGTAGCGCTGATTCGAATCGGGACCAAAATCCCCGCGGTGCTGCCCCAGCGGATCACTCCCGGGCTGGTGTCGATCCTGCAGCGATATCATCCTCTCTGGTTCAGTATCCACTTCACGCATCCCGCGGAACTGCGCCCCGAGGTGGCTGCGGCCTGCGACCGGCTGAGTCGTGCCGGCATTCCCCTCATGGCGCAGACCGTTCTCCTGAAAGGCGTCAACGACGATGCCGGGACACTGGAAGCATTGATGAACGGACTGCTGAAGATTCGCGTCAAACCTTACTATCTACATCAATGTGACAATGTGAAGGGATCGTGGCACTTCAAGACCCGGGTGGATCGGGGGCTGGAGCTCGTCGGCGCCATGCATGGGCGGTTGACGGGGTATGCGGTGCCACAATACATGATTGACGCGCCCGGCGGGGGCGGAAAGGTGCCGTTGTCGCCTGACTTTATCGCCGGTCGGGACGGGGCGGACCTGCTGCTGCGGAACAGGGATGGCGAGATCTACCGGTATCCGGACCCGGATGAAACGACGAATTACGAGTGACGAGTGACAAGTGACGAAATGCCCCGTGACGTTGGCTTGGCCATGACCCCTAGCCAGTTCGCTTGCCAAATATCCTTACCGGGCGTAGTCTCTGCCCCCTTCAAATTGTGATTTTTCAACTATGAAATGGATACTTAAGAAAATCCTCGGGTCCAAGAACGATCGAGACGTGAAGCGTCTCAAGCCTCTGATCAAGCAGATCAACGAACTGGAAGAGCAGTACCAGCAGCTTTCCGAAGAGGATTTACAGGCCAAGACGCCCGAGTTCAAGAAGCGGGTAGAGGACGGAGAGTCCATCGAGGACCTCCTCCCCGAGGCGTTCGCAGTGGTAAAGAATGCCTGCCGCAGGCTCTGCGGCCGGACGATCGATGTTTGCGGGCATCCCCTTGACTGGGACATGGTGCCGTACGATGTGCAACTGATCGGAGGGATCGTGCTTCACCAGGGCAAGATCGCGGAGATGGCCACGGGGGAGGGGAAGACGTTGGTCGCCACCCTCCCTGCCTATCTCAACGCACTGACCGGAAGAGGCGTGCATATCGTCACCGTCAACGACTACCTGGCACTTCGCGACTCGGAGTGGATGGGATCCGTCTACCGCTTTCTCGGATTGACCGTCGGCTGCATTCAGAACCAAATGCCACCACCGCAACGGCTGGAGAAATACGGCTGCGATATTACCTACGGGACCAATAGTGAATTCGGCTTTGATTATTTGCGCGACAACATGGCGCAGCAAGCGGAGCACCAGGTTCAGAAAGGGCATGCCTTCTCCATCGTCGACGAAATCGACAGCATCCTGGTGGACGAGGCCCGGACCCCGCTCATCATTTCCGGTCCCGCGCCCTACTCGACGAAACAGTATTCGGAACTTAAGCCGGTGGTGGACCGCCTGGTCCGCAAGCAGCGCGATCTCGTGAACAAGAAGATGCAGGAAGCGAAGCGGGTGCAGGAAGCCGGCGATGACGAAGAGTTGGCGGTGTTGCTGTACCAGGTTCACCAGGGCATGCCGAAGAACAAGCAGCTTCTTCACATGCTGGAGGACGCCGGCCCGCGCAGAATTCTCGAGAAAATCGGCGACATGATGCTGACCGACATGCGGAAGGAGGAGGGCCGCGAGTTGCGCGAGGAACTCTTCTTTACGATCGACGAGAAAACGCGGGAAGCGGCGCTGACCGATAAAGGGTGCCTTGCGCTCGACCCCGGCGACCCGGATTCCTATGTCCTGCCTGACCTGGTGACGACACTCGCCGAACTGGACGGGGATGCGGCAATGGCCACCGAAGAAAAAGTCAAACTCCGCCAGCAGATGCAGGATGACTTCGCGAATCGCAGCGAGAAAATTCATGCCGTCGACCAGTTGATCCGCGCCTACTGCCTCTACGAACGGGATGTGGAATACGTGGTGCAGGAAAACCAGGTGATTATCGTCGATGAAAATACCGGTCGCATGATGGTCGGCCGGCGGTGGAGCGACGGACTCCACCAGGCGGTGGAGGCGAAGGAAGGCGTGAAAGTGGAACGCGAATCCCAGACTCTTGCCACCGTTACGATTCAGAATTATTTCCGAATGTACGACAAGCTGGCGGGCATGACCGGTACCGCGGAGACGGAGGCCGACGAGTTTCACCAGATATACAAGCTCGATGTGGTGGTGATTCCCACCAACCGGCCGGTGCGCCGCATCGACTTCAACGACGCGATTTACAAGACGCAGCGCGAGAAATACGCGGCGATCATGGAAGAAGTCCAGGAGTGCTTCAAGCGCGGGCAGCCGGTGCTGGTGGGCACGGTGTCCGTGGAGGCGTCCGAACTGGTGAGCCGCATGCTTCGCCGCCTGCGCATTCCACACAGCGTTCTCAATGCAAAGAATCATGCCAGGGAGGCGGATATCGTGATTCGAGCCGGGCAGCCCGGCAGCGTGACGATCGCCACGAACATGGCGGGCCGTGGAACCGACATCAAGCTGGGCCAGGGCGTGGTGACCATCGCGGAAGAGATCGTTAGATCAAGTACGGCACTGAAGGACGCATACAACGGCACCACGCTTGGAAAACACCTGGAAGAAGAACCCTGCGGGCTTCATGTGCTCGGAACGACGCGCCATGAGTCGCGCCGCATCGACCGGCAGCTCCGGGGTCGCTGCGCCCGGCAGGGAGATCCGGGGTCCTCGCGCTTCTTTATTTCACTTGAAGACGACCTGATGCGGCTGTTTGGTTCCGATAAAATGGGCCGCTGGATGGAGAAGCTCGGCCTCGAAGAAGGCCAGGTCCTTGAGCACCCCTGGTTGAACCGCTCGGTCGAAACCGCCCAGAAGCGCGTTGAGCAGCAGTACTTTCACATCCGGAAGCGAACGTTGGATTACGACGACGTGATGAATAAGCAGCGTGAGATAATCTACGGCTTTCGAACCGAAGTGCTGAAGACCGAGAACCCCCGAGAGCAGCTGTACGATATCCTGGAAGATGTCATCAACGAACGCAGCAGCGTGGCGGCGTCTTCACCGGATGGGGACCTGTTGAACGAGTTCGTGGAGTGGGTCAATACCACGTTTCCCGTCGGCCTGCGCGTCAAGGACCTGGACAAGGTAACTGATGATGCAAACCGGATGACCGAAGTCGTGCTGGGAGCGATCAAGAAAGCCTACGAGCTGAAAATATCGATGGAACACCCTGAGCGCCTCGTGTTTTTCGAGCGCGCCATCATCCTCGAGCGGATCGACAACCACTGGCAGGAGTATCTCCGCAACATGGACGCGCTGCGCCAGGGCGTAGGACTGCGGGCGTACGGCCAGCGGGATCCCCTGGTCGAATACAAGAAGGAGGCCTTCGAGATGTTTTCCGATCTCATGGATCGGATCAAGGAAGACATCTCTTCACATCTGTTCCGGTTTACATCGGTCGAGGCCGCCCAGAATTTTATCGCCGCGCTACCGGGGAGCCGGGAAGTTCATGAGAATGTTTCCGCGATGGATCAGCGGCGGCAGCAGGTAGGGGAACCTCAGCCGGCCGACCCGAAAGCCTCGGCGCCCGCCGGAGCCGAGGAAGCCATGCAAGCCGCTCTCAATGCAAAGGCCACCCCGATTCGCCGGGAAGCCGGGAAGGTCGGCCGCAACGAACCCTGTCCATGCGGGAGCGGAAAGAAGTACAAGAAATGCTGCGGCACCGGGTAGTCGGGACGCATGAGTAGACTTCCCCCCCGGCTTCGGGCGATGCTCCCCTGGTTGGGCGCGATTCTTTCCGGGATTTCGATGTGGGCTGCCTTTCCTCCGTTGGAGATGCCGGGGATGGCCTGGTTTGCTCTTGTTCCCCTGCTTCTTGTCGTGCGCGGCGCCGGCTCGCGCCGATCGTTCATGATCGGCTATGTGGCGGGCCTTGCGTTCTGGCTGCCGAGCATCTGGTGGATCAGTTACGTTACCAACGCAGGGTGGTTGATCCTGTGCGCCTATTGCGCGTTGTACTTTGCGGCGTTCGCCTGGTTTGTGAATTTGTGGTTGCGCAGATGGGGCGGCGCGCGATGGGGGACGAACCTGCTGCTGATGATCGTGGCAACCGCGGCATGGGTTTGTATGGAATACGTCCGATCCGTACTCTTCAC
>CAUZEO010000218.1:0-9032 GCA_963578625.1 Kiritimatiellia bacterium
CCTCCGATGACCTGGCCGAAGGTGCCGAAGAGATACATTGCGGAAACCAGAATCGCCGTCCCTAGCTTTTTCGTTCCGAGCTGGCCCTCCATAGAAAAAAGGCCGGTGAGGAATTCCATACTGGCTTCAAAATGTGCTGGAATTGCCACCACCGTGCCGCGATAGGAGAGCCCCAGCAGCGCCATGCACGCCAGCATCATGACGAAATACGAAACCATGCCTTCGCCTTCCTGCGCATTGCCGTTCATGCCTGCTCGTTCCACCAGGGATTCATCGATCTTGATAAATGCCAACAGGACCCCGAGAAGGATCGTCAGGCCGCCGTAGATGTGAAATGTCCACTGCCAGCCCACGAAATAGCCGGCGAGTCCCGCAAACAGGGGTCCCAGACCGATTCCCAGGTTGCCCCATACGCCATTGATCCCCAGTGCTTGTCCCCGGTTTTTACAGGTATGGCTGATCAGCGCCATTCCCACCGGATGATATATAGCGGCAAAGAACCCGATGACGGCGAGGCCAAGAGACAGCTTGCCCGGCGTCGTGGCGATGCCGGTCAAAAAACAGCCCGCTCCAATCCCGAACATCATGCCGACTAGCATCGGCCTGTTCTTCCAGCGATCGCCAATGTAACCGAGCGGCACTGCGAACAATCCGAAGAAAAGATACATCCAGAACGCTAAATTCAGCGTTTCGGCGAGGCTGAGCCCCATCTCTTCGTGGAGAAACAGCGCCAGCGTGGGAAACAGCAGCATGTAGAAGTGGACGATAAAATGCCCCGCGCCGCAGAGCAGAAGCACCTTTTTTTCGTTCCTGTTCATTCGCGGGGGAGCCAGTCTTCTACACGTCGAATTCGATCATTGCCTTCAACACACCGTCCTCGTATCCGGCCACCAGATCGAACGCCTCCGTGGATGCGTCGAATGGGAACCGATGTGTAACCATGGGGCCGACATCGATGGTTCCTTGTTCGATGAAGTCGAGGGCACTCTGTACGCAACCCTCCTGGCGTCTGACATTATAGAGGGTAATTTCCTTGCGGCGCATCTGGTCGACTTGAAAAGAGATTCGGTCTACTTCCGGAATCCCTATCATCATCAGTTTTCCCCCGGGTTTAAGAATCTCGATGCATTGGTCCACCGCGCTCTGCTGACCGCAACACTCGAACACGACGTCCAGTCCGTTCGGTTGATGTTCGCGGATCGCGGCGAGAACGTCTTCGCGATCGGGATTTCCGGCCCAGGTCGCGCCTGCTTTTTTTGCCAGTTCCACCCGCGCGTCAATCCTGTCCGTGCAATACACTCCTGCCGGTCCCATGGTTCTCGCAGGAAGGAGAACGCACATCCCAATCGGTCCCATGCCCAGGATGCCGACCGATGCGCCCGCGAGCGGGATGGATTTTTTGATCGCATATACGCTGATGGCAAGCGGTTCGGAAATAGTGGCGTCCCCGAATGAGGTCCCGTCCTGTATCGAGAAACAATTCTGTTCCGGCATCACAATGAATTCGCTCAGACTTCCCTCTGTCTGTCCGGGGCAGCCGAGGAACCGGCCGTTCCGGCAGGTGTTACTTCGACCGGCTTTGCATTGATCGCATTCCCCGCAGGTGATCGCCGGTTCTACCGCGACTCGGTCCCCCACGCTCACCTGTCTCACGGCGGAGCCCGTTTCTACCACGGTGCCGGCGCACTCATGACCGACGGTGAAAGGATATTCCACGACCTGGCTCCCGATACGACCGCTCACGAAGTAATGAATATCAGATCCGCAGACGCCTACCGCTTCCATCCGGATTTTGACATCCGTTGGACTCTGTAGGTGGAGATCCGGAACGTCCCGCATTTCCATCCCGCGGATCCCGGTCAATACCATCGCTCTCATCTGCCCGTCCCATTTTTGAAGTTGGGTCCTCATCCTACCCCGGAAAGCGCAGCGTTTTCTAGCATTCGTTTTTCAGTCGCGTGGATTCCGTCCCGTTGGAGTTCCGGGCTCCGCATGGGATTCCCGCGGATGAGACACCGGTACCGCGGATGCTGGGCTCCGCATGGGGTTTCCGCGGATGCTGTACCGGTATCGCGGATGGGGGTTATTGGGCTCGCAAATCTTCGAGGCGAAACGGAGTCTCGGCCTCGGGCATGACCACCGTCAGAGTGATGTAGAGAATGAGACCCGGCAATGCGGCGCTGCAAACCGTCAGAAATACGTACGCCGTGCGGAGTCTGGACGGCGACCATCCCAAGTATTCTGCAACGCCTCCGATCGTACCTCGCATCACATAGTCGTCCGCCGATTTTCTGAGAGCTCTCTGTTCCGATTTCACGAGTGCATTCTCCTGCCGGCATCCGGGGACCGCAATCCAAATCCATGGAAGATTTGATGAAACAGATTCCGCATTGACACCGTGACGTAAAGGTGTATAGTTGTTTGTATGACAGGTGATTCGGAGATGACGATCGGCACGTTGGCCCGGGAAAGCGAGGTGACGCCCCGGACCATACGGTATTACACATCGAAGGGGCTGTTGCCTTTGCCTGCCGGCAGTGGCCAATACCGAATCTATGGACGGGAGCACCTGGTGCGACTAAACCTGATTAAGCGACTGAAGGCGGAGTATTTACCCCTCGAGGTCATTCACGATGCACTGCAAACGGTGGAGATAACCGAAATGGAGAAGATTTTAGAAAGCTGCGATTCTCCGCTAAAACGATCGAACTCGGAACGTTTCCTTCCTGATCTATTGGAATCTATTTCGGAGGAGGGTTTGGAGGACTCCACCGACGGGTTCACACCCGATTCGAAAGAAACCCGTGACACGCGAAAAACAGATACCAATCCCACGCGGACCGGTGCAATCGCACTGCCGTGGCATCGCGTGACGTTAGAAGATGGGATCGAGTTGCACTACCGCACCACATCCAATCCGGAAAAGGCAAAATTTGTACAGGACGTGGTTACTTTTTCCATGAAATTGATTCAGGGGGAGAAGTAGCGGCCGCCTCGTCGATAAGGGATCGGCTTACGATTGCCAGCCAGGGTTGTTCATTCCGGGGGTTTCCCGATGGGCGGTAATAGTGGTGCAATATTTCGAAACCAGATGCTTCGAGATAGGACTTGCTCGTTTCGAACTCCATGTAGTGCCCGTAGCGTTGTCCCTGCCACCCTTCGCCGTTACCGCGGGGGTTGGATGAAAATAAAATGCCGCCCGGTCGAAGAGCACGATGCAATTCGCTAAGAACGCGGGGCAGTTCCTGACTGGGAATATGAAAAAGAGAGGCGTTGGCGAATATGCCATCGAATGCTTTTTCGGGCAATTCCAAGGTAAGAAAGGATTGTTGGAGGATCGGGCAGTTGGTGTAATGACGCGCGAACCTGCAAAACTCTTCACTGCCGTCCAAGCCTACAGGTCGATGTCCCAACGCTTTGAAAGACGCAATGTCCCGCCCGCCCGCACAACCCAAATCCAGGATGTCCAGTGAATTTTCACGGGGACAAGCCGATAGAAACGCTTCAAGGTTTTGTGAGACGTCGTGGTCCTTCGTCCCTGCCCAGAAGGATACGGCATTGGCACTGTAGTGGCCAATGGTGGTGGTTTCGATGATGCCGAGTTCTTCGGAATTCAAACCAGATGACATTCGTAGTGAACCCTATTTCCTAAGGTGCCGTCATTGAAGAAGCACATCTTAGTCATAAACCAGCATGGTGAGAATCGGGGTGACGAAGCAGCCATGCGGGCCATGTTGGAGTAGTTTCAGTCAAGTCTCAAGAATGTTGAATTTACCCTGCTATTTCAATTCAGGGACAGGGACAGGGACAGGGACAGGGACTCAAGATTGGAATATGATCAGGAGGTAGAAGACCTGCCAATGATTTTTCCTCTATTGGACTACGCTCGACTGCCCATTTTTACGCTCTTCAAAGTGTAAGGTAGCCACTCCGCGGCTATGACCGCCCAACGATTTGCCCGCAAGCAGACCGCGGTGGATTTGTGCGACTGATCGACCGGGTAGGGGGGGGAGTTTCCCCGTTGAAATTGAGCAGTCATTCGGCTACAGTATTCCGCTATGTCGTTTGCTCTGTATCCCCTGTACCAAGTCCTGGCCGCCGTGACGATTTCCATGGGCGGAGTCGGCGACGTGGTCATTGTGCTCGACCCGGCGGCGGATCCACCGGAGATGCACGCCGCTGAAGAATTGGCCGATTTCCTGAACCAGGTCACCGGCGGCACATACCCAATTGTAAGTATCGCCGATCCCGTCAAAGCGAATTTATTCGTTGGACCCGATGCCGCGCTGATCGCCGATCCCGGGTTTTCGACCGCGGGCCTGGAAGAGGATGGAACCGTGATCCGTACCGTAGGCGACGACATCATCCTGGCGGGAGGCAAGCCCAGGGGCACGCTCTATGCCGTCTATTCGTTCCTTGAGGACCAGGTCGGATGCCGATGGTGGTCGGATACCGACAGCACGATTCCATCCACGCCTTCCCTGGTCATCCCTGATCTGAATCTCACCTACGTTCCGACGTTCGACTATCGCCAGGTCAGTTACCTGAACGCCCGCGACAAAGATTTTTCCGCGCGCAACAAATTGAATGGCCATGTGCAACAGGTCAACGCGAAGCGCGGTGGTCGAAAGTTGGTCTACCTCGCGAACGAAAAATGGTCGGCGCACTCCATGCAGACCTTGGTACCGATCACAACCTACGGCGGATCCAATCCGCAATGGTACTGTACGCCGGATGGTCTGGTCGCCAATGATTTCACCCAGGCAAGCATGCGGTCCACCGTGGTGGCCAACCTTGAATTGATGCTCGACGGAAACAACCCACAGCAATCTTCCAACACCGGGTTGAGCGAGGTTCGATTTCATCTGCACAATTCCTCCAACTTCGTGGGCAACCCCGGTGCGGGTAGCGGCTGGGATACCACGGGGAGCGTTACCGTGTCCGCCTCCAGCTCTCATCCGACGCGTCCTCCTGCCCGTTGCGTTGATGGATCAGGGTTGGATACCGCCACCGGACTTTTCCATGCCACGGATGTCCTATCCGGCATCTTTGTTTCAGGAACCGCCGCCGCAAGTGCCCCGGCCACGCCGTACAATGCAGGCACCGTAGCCGGCATGCACTGGGTGGCATTTCAATTCGACCAGGTCTATCAACTCGGAGAGATGTGGGTCTGGAACGATAACGAACCGGTGTGGCATGTTCAGGGACCGAAGAATGTAACCATACAGTATTCAACCACTGCCGGAAGCACACCGGGGCAGTGGAATACAATCTTCAGTGGCGAACTGGATAAGGCATGGGGGTACCCTGGACACGCCCATGATATGGCCATCGATTTCGCCGGTGCCTCGGCCCGGTGGGTGGTGATCACGATCCACGACACCTGGCTTCTGAATACGGACGACGTCACCACGATTTCCGTATCGCAGAACGATGGCTGGCTCCCGTGCAGTACGCCTGCATCCGATGCCATCGTTGCCCAGGAAGGCAGCTATGCCGGGGTGATTATGCGGTTCGTCAACGATGCGGCCGCGGACCTTGAAGTGAGCAACCCCGATCTGACGATCCACACCCTGGCCTATCACCACAGTGTTCGCGCACCCTCCCTTACCGTCCCCCGATCAAACGTAGTCGTGGAACTGGTAACGGCTGCCGAAGCCATCCTGTCGCTGGGCACGCCGGGGGGAGAGCCGTCCTGGAGCGTACCGCTTGATGATGCGCGGAACCTGTGGCTCCACGATGAAATTGTCGCCTGGTCGCAGATCAGTCCTAGGTTACATATCTGGGAGTACGCCACTGCCTTCCAAGACCCGTATGTGCCGATACCGAATTTGCGCGTGCAGGCTCCCAACAAAGCAATTTACGCGGCCGAGGGGGTGAAGGGTGTGAATGGCGAAGGGTGGAGTTTCGGCATGGGTACGGACATGGCGGAGATCCGCTCCTGGATGCTTGCCAAGCTCTATTGGAATCCGGCCCTCGACGGGGAAACCCTCATCGAGACGTTTTGTAACGGATACTACGAGGCCGCCGGGCCGAACGTCATCGCGTACATCGATCTCCTCCACAACGATGCTGAAGCACGTGGCGAGTGGTTGCCACAGGGCACCGGACCCAATTCTCCCTACCTTTCCTATGACACCATGAATCAATCGTGGAATCACCTGGCGGCCGGGGAGCAGACGGTCTTGTCGGACCCGGAACTTTTGAAACGCATCCACGTAGCCCAGATCCCGATACTCTATATCTTTGTGAACCGGTGGTACGAGTTTTGCGATCGCGCCGCTGCATTGGGCAATCCGTGGCCGCTGCCGGCCCGCTACCAGGAGGCACACGCCCTGATTCAGCAGTACGGCGAAGCGAAATACCCCTTTCGGTTTGTACCGCCGGCCTTGCCCGTCGTATCTGGACCACTGAATCTCGGCGCCCTGCCGCTGACGAGGTATGCCACGGCAACGCAGCCCGAGAATGGCTCCGCGACACTCGAAGAGAACAATGCCACCCTACAGATGACCGGAAACGTGTGGCGGAAGCTCGATCTCTCCTACAACGTCACCGCGAATACGCTGCTCGAATTCGATCTGAAGGTGAGCCAGCTCGGAGAAGTCCATGCCATTGGATTCGACACGGACAACAATGAGAGCGCCACCATGGGCTTCCGGCTCCACGGAACGCAGGCCTGGGCGGGGAGCATTGACGATTTTTATGCTCCGGGAGCGCCTTCCTCCGACTGGCAGCATTTTCGTATCCCGGTCGGAGCATTTTATACCGGTGCCGTGAACTACCTTTTTTTTGTGAATGATCATGACGTGGGCAGCCCGAACGCAGAAAGTCGTTTCTCCAATATCCGAGTGAGCGAGGGCGCCGGTGCGGGGATCGTAAACGTAACCGTTTCCAGCCAACACCCCACTCGCAAAGGCGTACAAGCAGGCAACGGGTCGGGCCTCAGCGAGGACGGCCTACAACACGACGCCGTCGTGGGAAACATGTGGATGAGCAGTATTCTGGCGGAGAGCGTGTCCAATGCGCGCGGCGGAACGGTAGCAGGCGGTCATTGGATCGAGTTTGATTTCGGTTCCGTAAAGTCCGTTGACGAGATGTGGATATGGAACTTCAACGAGGCCCCATTCCGCAGCCAGGGATTCAAGGACATTACGATCCAGTACTCCGAAACCGGTAGCATCAACCCGAACAACTGGACCACCATCTACGACGGCGTGCTACCCATGGCGGCGACGGCAGGGCCGAATAATGCCACCGATGTAAGTTTAATCGTGGATTTCAGTGGAGTAAACGCAAGGACGGTCGTGCTCACCGGCGATATCGGATTGGGGATGAACTGGAGCAATGGATCCGACACCTCTCGCAGCGGCCTGAGCGAAGTCCAGTTTAAATTTGTGGCTGATATCATCCCCACCCTGGGTTCGATCTCCGAAGAAATGGCCGTCATATCATTCCAGAGCGAAGCGGGTAAGCGGTATCACCTGGAAAGCACCACCGACCCGTTCTCCCCGTCATGGACCCGTGCAGCCCCAGTCGTAGTAATCGGGGATGGAACGGTCATGAACGCCTACGACGCGCACGGTCGCTCGCCAACTAAAATCTATCGCTTGGCGGAGGAGTAGCCCGCGGTCTACAGCTCCTTGATCCGATACATATTGAGGGCGGAGTAGCCCGCGGGGTCGCGCATTTTCATGATACTGCCATCCCCGTCCAGTTCTTGTCCCGCGGGCATCCAGTCCGTCGGCAGACCGGTCATGTTTTTCTCCAGGGAGTAAGTCGAACCGGCGGTGCTTTGGAACGTGAGGGAAGTCACGGTGTCGAACTCCAACCCGAGCAGGGGGAAACTTGCCGGTGATAGAGCGGTTGGATAGAAGCGGACCTCGCTCAATCCGGAGTCGTCATTGGGATAGTTTGTAAGCCTGTGCTCGGCTACCCAGTTCATCGTCGTGTCGTCGGTCGACGTCGTGATCAGCACGTATTTCGCGGGTGCACCGCCGAATTCGATTATTTCGCTGGGCGTTCGCGGTTGCCCGGGATCATAGACATCCATGTCACCGGCAAAAATCGTGGTCCAGTCACCGGGGGAAAGACTTCCCCAGCCGCCGGGTCCGTCCATGGCGGTATACTTGATCGTCACATTTCGAAGTCCCTGGGCCGACCAGGCATACCCTCCAGGATCGCCCTCGGAGTAGTTCCAGATCCACATATTTGTCAGGGCATAAACCTGGTCAAACGCGTACTCAATCCAGTGGCCGCCGGGAGAAACACCAAACCGGTCCGCGACTGTGTATTCGAGGCTCAGCCACATGCTCATTTGATTCTGATCGTGAACTTCACCTGCGGCATTGATACCGGTCCCATTAATGGTGTCGATGGCAAGACGGCTTCCCCCGATATGCTCGTGGCCCACGCGTACACTGACCGCGCTCGTCGAATCCCACCCGCTTCCGATATCGCCGATAAAGCCTCTCGGCGCGTCGGCATTTGCCAAACCCACATTCCCCAGAGACATGGCGCCGGTGAGGAGGAGGATCCGGATCAGAGATTGCTCTTTTTTGATTATGGTCACCATTGCACCGCCCAAAAACGTACCAACGAACCGTACTCGAGAAGGGTGCGAATTTCAACCAGGATCCTTGTTCACGGGCGGAATGTCCTCGAAGATCCTGTCTTTCCGGCAGCAGACACTTGTTCCTATCGCCATTCTGTCATTGCCGTCGCGTATGCCATTTCCACGATCCGTTTGGCCTTCTTCAGGCAGGGCGAGCGATGGCCGGGAAACAAACAGTCGCATTCCATGTGGCACAGCTTCTTCAGTGTCTGCAAGTAGGTGACTCGATCGTAATCCGGTCCGCCGTTCCACCTCAGGATCGCTGAATTGCATTTCGGTCCCGTCAGGATCACATCGCCGACGAACCACAGCCGCCGGCCGCCAAGGTCAATTTCGTATACTACGCAACTGTTCGCATGACCGGGCGCTTCGATACAACGAATTACGCTCCCTCCCACTTCTATTTCATCGCCGTTCTTGA
>CAUZEO010000219.1:0-8966 GCA_963578625.1 Kiritimatiellia bacterium
ATCCTGGACAAGCTTGCGGAAATCGATCCCAACCCCGCCGGCGTCGCCCTGTTTCGTGCCCAGCTTCTGATGGAGGAGGGCCGCGCCGGGGAGGCACAACAGGCGTTCCGGAAAGTAATGCGCGATTCGAATGATTCCCCGGAAGTGCTCGGTGAAATCGCCTGGAACGTGTTGCAATTCCCCCGCCAGCACCGTGATTTGAAGATCGCAATCGATGGAGCGGAGCGGGCAGTGGAATTGACCGGCAGGAAGAAGCCGGAGCACCTCGAAACTCTCGCACTTTCCCTATATTACCTTGGTGACTTGGATGGCGCCGCGAAAATTCAACAGGAAGCGGTCGACAAGGCCGGCGACGGGAACCGCGAGGGGTTCGAAGAAAGCTTGAAGTATTATCAGGCCGCGCAAGCCCTCCGAAATGAACGGTCCGAACCCCCACCGGATTTGTAAATAGCCCGAGTTTGCAGGGGATATTGTCATTTTTGTAATTCCGACCTTTTAGGTCCTATTACCTTGACTTGACCCAGACTGAGAGGTACGGTGGGAATATTTAACGGGCACTTGGCTGGAGTCTTGGCCGAGATCGCCCGTTTGTTTAGATCTGAAATACGACAAAAATCGTCGGGTTTTATACCATGTTGAAACTTACCCGAAAATCTGAATACGGGCTGATCGCTCTCCTTCACATTGATGCCTGGCAGGACGGTGGGCTGGTTACGGCCAAGGAGATCGCGGAAACGTACCAACTACCCGCGGAGCTTTTGGGCAAAGTGTTGCAGTCTCTGGCGCGCGAGGGACTGGTGGAATCAGTGCAGGGTGCAAAGGGCGGATATCGTCTGAACATTCCGATTGAAAGTGTGAGTCTCGGCGAAGTTATAGAGAAACTGGAGGGGCCGATCGTGATTACTCCTTGTTGCGATGGTTCCATGGATTGCCGGCAGGTAAAAACCTGCAACATCCGCAACCCGGTGCAGCGAATCCAGGAGGAGGTCAGGGAGTTTTTCTATTCCCTTTCCCTCAGCAAATTTCGCTCCAATCCCGAGGTCCTGGGGCTGACCGGTGAGCTACTACCAATCGTCAGGTGAATATTATGGAGAATCAAGCGGAACAGGAACATACGGAAGAGCGGCCGGAGCAGGCGGAGGAACCGCTGGTACAGCGCACGGTGACGAACTGGAGCAAAGAGGACATCCTCGAAACGTTGCGCCAGGTGGTCGATCCCGAGTTGCACATGAATATTGTAGATTTGGGGCTGGTGTACGGCGTCGAACAAAAACAGGACCTGATTGAAGTCGATTTGACGCTGACGTCTCCCGGATGCCCGTACGGGCCCTACATTTTGCACGGGGTCAAGCAGTCGCTGATTACGATGAAGGACATTCGGAATGCTGAGGTCAATGTCGTGTGGGATCCGCCCTGGGGCCCCGACCGGATGACCGAAGAGGCAAAGCTGGAGCTGGGATTCGATTTATAGCAGGAAATCCGTGAACGCGGAGCAGGCATTTATAAGGAACGGAGGGACGGAATGGGTAATGACACTTTATTCGAAGTAGACGATTTGAGAGCGAAGGTCGAGGGTACCGCGATCCTCAAAGGGCTGAACCTGACCGTCCGGCGCGGCGAGATCCATGCCCTGATGGGACCAAACGGATCGGGGAAGAGCACTCTCTCCAACGTTGTGATGGGACATCCCGGGTACGAAGTGACCGGGGGCAAGGTAGAACTGGGCGGGAAATCTTTGCTCGAAATGGAGCCGGAGGAGCGCGCGCGTGCCGGACTGTTTCTTGCGTTTCAGTACCCGGTGGAAATTCCCGGAGTTACGGTGGCAAACTTTCTCAAGACGGCCCACGACGCGGTCTCCGGCGAGAAGAAAATGTCCGCTACCGAATTTCTGAAGGCGCTGCGTAAGAACATGGAGATGCTCGAAATCGACTCCTCCTTCGTAAACCGTTATCTCAACAGCGGGTTTTCCGGTGGAGAGAAGAAGCGCATGGAAATCCTGCAGATGCTGATGCTGAAGCCACGCATGGTCATTATGGACGAAACCGACTCAGGGTTGGATATCGATGCGCTCAAAGTTGTTTCGCGCGGGGTCAATGCGATGACCAACGAAAATTTCGGCCTCCTGATCATCACGCACTATGAACGGATTCTTACCTATATCAAACCGACGCACCTTCACATTCTGATCGAGGGGAAAATCGTCGTATCCGGTGGCCCGAACCTGGTTAAAGACTTGGAGGCGCATGGATACGACTGGGTGCGCGAGCACCACGCCAATGAATCACTCGCGGTAGTTTAGCAGGGAGCCTGGAAGACGATATGGCTGACATTGACACAGAAAATAAGCTGGTCGACAACGAGTACAAGTACGGCTTCGTTTCCGACGTGGAAATGGATGAGGCGCCCAAGGGCCTGAACGAGGATATTATTCGTTTCATCTCGGAGAAGAAGGGTGAGCCGGAGTGGATGCTCGAATGGCGGATGAAGGCGTACCAGTGGTGGCTCACCAAGGACGAGCCGCGCTGGGCATTGCTTGATTATCCTGAAATCGACTACCAGGACATCCGGTATTATTCCGCGCCGAAACAGATGTCGGAGCGCTTCAAGGGCGAGGACGGAGAACTCGATCCGGAGGTTAAGCGCGCATTCGAAAAGTTGGGAATCCCGGTCGAAGAGCAGGAACGGTTGCAGGGCGTGGCGGTGGACGCGGTGTTCGACAGCGTATCCGTGGCGACGACGCACCGCGAAGTGCTGGAGGAGCATGGCATCATATTCTGCTCGATCTCTGAAGCGATGCGGGAGCATCCGGACCTGGTTCGAAAATACCTGGGTTCGGTGGTACCGTACACCGACAATTTTTTTGCCTCCCTCAATTCCGCGGTGTTCACCGACGGTTCCTTCGCCTATATCCCGCCGGGCGTTCGCTGCCCGGTGGAGCTGTCAACGTACTTCCGAATTAACGCGATGGACACAGGCCAGTTCGAAAGAACGCTGATTGTTGCCGACAAGGGATCGTACGTGTCGTATCTCGAAGGATGTACGGCGCCGATGCGGGATACCAACCAGCTTCATGCCGCCGTCGTGGAATTGATAGCCCTCGATGACGCGCAAATAAAGTATGCCACGATTCAAAACTGGTATGCGGGGAATGCCGAGGGCGTCGGCGGCATCTATAACTTTGTCACCAAGCGAGGCCACTGCCGCGGCAGGAACGCCAAGATTTCCTGGACGCAGGTGGAGGCGGGCGCAGCCATCACTTGGAAATATCCAAGCTGTATCCTGCAGGGTGACGGCTCCACCGGCGAATTCTACTCGGTTGCGGTAACGAACAACCGGATGCAGGCGGATACCGGGACCAAGATGATCCACATCGGCAACAACACCAAAAGCACGATCGTGTCGAAAGGGATTTCGGCGGACCAGTCGAAGAATACGTACCGGGGAATGGTGCAGATCATGCCCACCGCCGAGAATTGCCGAAACTATTCCATCTGCGATTCGATGCTTGTCGGCAGCGAATGCAGCGCGAATACGGTTCCGTACATCGAGGCGGAGAATAGCAGCGCTATTGTCGAGCACGAAGCGACCACATCCAGGATTAACGAGGACCAGCTCTTCTATATTCGGAGTCGCGGGATCGATGAGGAAAGCGCGATCAACCTGGTGGTAAACGGATTTTGCAAAGAAGTATTCAAGCAACTGCCGATGGAGTTTGCGGTTGAGGCGACCAAGCTTCTTGAAATGAAACTCGAAGGCAGTATTGGATAGGTGGGAGCAATGTCTACGATTGATCTAGCGCCGGAGCGCGCGGTGGACACCGTGGTCGGTCCGTTCGATGAGGAAGCGTTCAACGTGTGCGGAAAAGGGGAGCCTTCCCTGCTGCGCGCGAAAAGAGAACAGGGTTTTCACGTCTACAAGAACTTGCCGGCTCCGACGTCCTTCGATGAGGAGTGGCGCCGTACCAATCCCCGGCTGTTTCCGTTCGCGGATTTCCGCGCGGGCGGTGCACTGCCGCGTATTGAGCCCGACGATCCCGGCGAGCACGACGAAGATTTTGACGTGGTTGTGAACGTCGGGAACGACGGGTATTCCATCAACGACCGCACCGGCGCGATTCGCGGAGGCCAGGTCATGGTGCTTCCTCTTGCCGAGGCGTCTGAATCGTGCGCCGACCTGATCGAACCCTATCTCAATGGTCAGGCGCTTCCTTCGGACTGGGACAAATTTGTCGCCCTGAACGATGCCTTCTGGAATTTCGGATTGTTTATTTACGTGCCGCCGGGTGTTGAACTCGAAAAGGGCATCCACCTGAAATACTCGATGAGCGGGGACGGAAATGCGCTGGTGCCGCAAGTGCTGATCGTGCTCGGCGAGCAGAGCCAGGCCTCGATTCTTGAGTCGATGAGTTCCCCGGACGATGCCTCGTGCCTTTCCATTGCCACCAAGGAGATCTACCTGCAGCCTGCAGCGCGTCTTACTTTTGTCACGAACCAGGAGTGGGGCCGCGGTGCCTGTCAGATCGCCAACGATATGGCGATGGTGGACAGCGACGCGCAGATTGATTGGATTACTCTCAATTTCGGAACCGGGGTCAGCAAATTGAAGTTGGGCTGCGATGTCTGCGGTTCCGGAGCATGCGCCGAACTCGACGGCCTGTTCTTCTGCAACGAGAAACAGCACATCGACCAGAAGACGCTGCAGATTCACTCCGCGCCGCACACCTACAGCCGCCTTCTCTATAAAGGCGCAGTGCAGGATGAAGGCCATTCCGTGTACCAGGGCGTGATCCAGGCCCGGCCGGGCGCAGTAAAGGTGGATGCGTATCAAACCAACAATAACCTGGTGTTAAGTAATGGCGCAAAGGCGGACACGATTCCGGGACTGCTGATCGACGCCGATGATTTGAAATGCAGTCACGGGGCGACGATCGGGAACCTGGACCCGGATCAGGTTTTCTACATGCGGTCCCGCGGGCTGGCCGAGGTGGACGCTCGCCGGCTGCTGATGCGCGGATTTTACGATGAAGTCGCCGATCGAATTCCCTACGCCTGGGTACGGGACCAGGTTCACCGGCACGTCGATGCCAGACTCGGAGTGTAGGAGGCTCGGCGGTTGAAAGAGTGGATGGAGGCGGCGGAAGTTTCGGATTTCGACAGAACCAACCGGAAACTCGTCGACTTCGGCGGGCTGCAGCAGATCGGCCTGTTCAAGGTGGACGACGAGTTCTACGCGATCAGCGCGTATTGCACGCACCAGCAGGTGCAGATGGTTCACGGATACCTCGACGGCCATGAGTTGATGTGCCCGCTCCACGGGGCCCGGTACGACATCCGAAGCGGAGAGGCACTGGCCCTTCCCGCGATGGGGCCCGTGAAAACTTTTAATGTGAAGATCGAAGATCAGAAGATTTTTATCGAGGTCTGACTGGATAGAATGGCTGAAAAATCATCCATAGCCGAGTCGGTGGGAGTGCCGGCCGGATTCGACCCTCATCGGGTACGCGGGGACTTTCCGATCCTGAGCCGAACCGTTGCGGACGGGCGACCGCTGGCCTATCTCGACAATGCCGCGACGACCCAGAAGCCGCGCGCGGTTCTAGATGCTCTGCAGGAATACTACTCTTCGTATAATTCCAACGTGCACAGGGCCATTCATGAGCTGGGTCAGGAAGCCACCGAGGCCTATGAGGACGCGCGCGGTGTTTGCGCCGGATTTATCAATGCGCCGGAATCGGCTTGCGTGGTATTCACGCGCGGGACGACCGAAAGTATCAACCTGGTTGCGTACGCATGGGGGAGGGCTTCGATTTGCGAAGGCGACCAAATCATCGCGACGGAGATGGAGCACCACAGCAACCTCGTTCCATGGCAGATCCTCGCCAAGGAGAAAGGAGCAAACTTGCTGACGGTACCAGTACTCGAGGATGGGACGCTCGACCTTGATGTTTATGAATCACTCCTTTCTCCGCGCGTCAAACTGGTCGCAGTTACGCATATGTCGAACATCCTCGGCACTATCAATCCGCTGCCGCGTATGATTTCCGCGGCGCATGCAGCCGGGGCAAAGTTTCTGGTCGACGCCGCCCAGAGTGTTCCGCATTTCGAGGTCGATGTGCAGAACCTGGATTGCGATTTTCTGGCGTGCTCCGGGCACAAGATGCTGGGACCCACTGGAATCGGTATTTTATATGCGCGCCGCGAACTATTGGAAGAAATGCCTCCGTTCATGGGTGGCGGCGAAATGATCCATAAGGTGACGTTGGAACAGTCAACCTGGGCCGAAATCCCCCATAAGTTTGAAGCGGGAACGCCGAATATTGCGGGAGCCATCGGCCTGCGCGCCGCCGTTCGCTACCTTCAGTCCATTGGAATGGGGGCGATTCGTGACCACGAGGAATCTCTTACCGCGTACGCACTGCAGCGCCTGAGATCCATGCCCGATATTAGGATCCTCGGCGATGCTCCGGACCGCGGGGGCGTTCTTTCGTTTCTCATGGATGACATCCACCCGCACGATATCGCCCAGATGGTGGACCGGGAAGGCGTGGCGATCCGCGCCGGGCACGGCTGTGCCCAGCCGCTATTGCGCCGATTCGGAACCAATGCGGTGAGCCGCGCAAGTTTCTGCCTGTATTCAACGGAAGAAGACATCGAACAGCTATGCGCGGCCCTAGGAAAGGCCAGGGACTTTTTTCATCATGGAAATGGATGAGTTGTACCAGGATATCATCCTGGACCATTATCGGAATCCCAGGAGCGCCGGCATCGTGGAAGATGAAGAGCTTCTTGTAGAGGAAGAGAATCCGCTGTGTGGAGATCAGATTCGACTCACCGCCGTCATCGAGGGCGGTCTGGTAAAGGAAATCAAATACCAGGCGCGTGGGTGTGCCATTAGCATGGCTTCTGCCTCGATGATGACCGAGGACCTGATCGGAAAGCCGATTGAGGAAGTAAAAAACAGGATTCAGAATTTCGTTCGGCTCATGCGCGGTGAAATGGAATTATCCGAAGACGATCTCGGTGACCTCGTTTCTCTCGAGGGGGTGAAACATTTTCCCATGCGCATCAAGTGCGCAACCATGTGTTGGCACGCCGCGGACCAGGCGCTGGATAAACTCGAAAAGAAATAGCAACGCCCACAAGATGTACTCATGGACGATCGCGACGATCTGCTCTATGAAACGCGCCTCACGAATTTGCCGGTGTCAACCCGCGGCCTATCCATGTTTGTTCGGCCCGACGATTACGAACACTCGCGATCCATTTCCTTCAATATGATGGCGTATACGGTCGCCGTTATTTACTAGTAACAATAGTAACTGTTCGAATCGAGATGGTGAACGGATTTGCAATATGGGACCGGTTGACGACGACGGACGACGATTACGGATGACGAGGGAGGAGTCTCGTAATCGTTCATCGAAAAGACATTGGAAAGTAACTTCTTGTGACTGTCTGATGAGAATGAAGTGGGCAATTCGAACAACAGAGTGCAGGAGATTTCGTGCTCCGCTGCGCTACACACTAAACGCCTGACTCCGGTCGTTCTCTAGTGATAAATTCAATGACAGCATTCAATCGTCCCGCGTCTTCGTCTTGCGATTCGGCGGAGGAATCGGAGCACGAAGACGGGGCACGATTTTCTATAGAGCGGTTGTGGGGCGCTCAATAAAAGCTGATGCGATAACAAGTTCCTCCTGATTCTCTTCTTCGTTTGGAGTGACATCGACATCAAATTTGTGGGGAAGAACTCATCTTCGGGCCTAATCCACGTACACCATGCGTAGTTTTCCCCATTCGTTCGGATTGACCCATTCCCTGCCCGAGCCGGACCAGAACATGGATAGGGTTGTCTTCCTGCCGCTGTGGTCGCCCAAATTCACTTTGAAGCCTCCGGTGATCACACTCTCCGGCGTCGGCCGGTACGTCCCCAGATAAGACCAGGGAATCCTGCCGGTGACAGACCATTCCTTCTTGCCTGGGTCGGCCCGACTGCCGACGAGTCCTCCGGGGATGCGTTTCCGGCCGTGCAGATCGATCGGTTGCCTTCCCTGGACGTTTCCGTCAGACGGAAACAGGATCTGGCAGTCTGTCTCCGTGTACTTTTGGCGCTTCGGATCGGCGGCGGGATCCACACCGATGTAGATCTCCAGGCAATCTCCGGACCACGCGGTGTCCAGCGACTCCGCGTTCACGTTTACGCCCGGGCTCTCGTCGCCGCGAACGGTGGCGGCAACGTAGTAGTAGTCCGCATCGTAGAAGGCAAGAATCTCGGCGCTGAGGTCGGAATCGTCCACGGTGATTTTTACCGGACTGATTCGAGGCCAGGCGGATGCGCGCCCGTCAACGGGCAGATCGCTGCGCCGAAGTGTCACGTAACAGGTCTTCTCCGATTTCTCCTTCGGAACGGCCGCGACGCCGGTTCCGCGTGGACGGAATGTCCGCGCCACTTCGGGACGGATCGTGAGCGTTCCCTCGCTCCGCCGGATATCGTCCAGACCCAGCACTTCATAGTTCCGCAGGTGTTGGCCGCCTTCGTGAGATTGCGTGAGCAGGTAGGTGGCGCCGGTGTCGGGATGGCGGTACGCCGCGATGTGCCAGGATTCCGATGGGGTGTGCGTCATGACATCCACGCGATGATGGTGGCCGCGAGTAGGGTCATTCAATACCGCGGAAACAAACAAACCGTCTTGCGAATAGATATCCACCGGCCCCGCTTCGTCGCCGACAAAGGCGTACCCGCTCGCGAAATCGACGCCGGTTACGTAGTACCACGTGCCCGGCTTTTTGAAGGTCCGTGCTTTCCTTCCCGCGGTCCACATCAATTCGCCGTCCGGCGAGACCTTGCGCAGATTGCACCAGCTGATCTGCTGTTGCCAGCGCCGGATTCCCCCGGCGCTTCCCCCCGTGCGTCCGTGTACGGCGTAAAAGATATTCCCGTCGGGGTCGGCCGCCTGCCCGAGAATA
>CAUZEO010000220.1:0-8907 GCA_963578625.1 Kiritimatiellia bacterium
TTGCCTGCACGGAAACTTCCTATCCCGGATTCTGGGGAGATCTCAGGCACCAGGGAGTCACGGTTGATTTCGTTGTCGCCTGAGCATCGGACCACGGATGTGTAGCCCGTATCAGCCTGGCGACGCACCACGCACGATCCTGGTGGCCGTGGACGGACCTTCCGCCAGCGGAAAATCAACTGTGTCGAAGCGACTCGCCGGGCAACTTGACTTCATTTACGTCGACTCCGGCTCGCTCTACCGTGCGATTACCTGGACTGCCAACGAAAACGATATTCCCCCTGGCGACACGGCAGGGGTCGTATCGCTTCTCGACGGCCTGGTCGCCGAGCCCTATCTGACCGGCAGAGATCTCCGATTCAAAGTCAACGCGATCGATCCGGGGGATGCGTTGCGTTCGGAGGCCGTCGTAGAGCGGGTCAGTGATCTTGCCGCAATCCCGGAGGTCCGGACCTTCGTCGTCGACCGGCTGCGGGATGCCGCGCGTATGGGAAACCTGGTCATGGAGGGACGGGATATCGGGTCGGTTGTTTTTCCGGACACGTTGTTCAAGTTCTACCTCGATGCCGAACCCGAGGAGAGGGCTCGCCGGCGGTTCGCCGAGCAGGATTCCGGATCGGGAGGAGACAAACTGGCTGCGGTGCGGGACTCGCTGGACCGGCGAGACCGGAAAGACACTTCCAGGCAGACGGCTCCCCTCCAGATCCCGGAGGGCGCGAGTATTATCAACACCACAAGCCTGTCTCTGGATGAGGTGGTGGCCCTCATCGAAAAATCGATCAGGGCCGAATGCCCGACGCTTTCGCAAGAGCACTGAAGGAACCAATGGAAAATTTTGGGTTTCGGGTTTTCGATTTCGAATTGAACGGATCTTATGTAGCGGAAGTCGCCAGGACTTCCGATCGGCGACGCACAAGCCCGACCAGGCCTGAAATCAACTTTCAGAGCAGCGGGGCCCATCCAAGAATCTGAGCTACCTGCCTTCGCCCCGTCTTCTCCCTTCGTGGCTTCGTCGGGCTACGGATCGGCAAGCGAAATGCACGAATCCGCGGTACCGCAGCAAACGAAACTAACCACGGGGCGCACGGAGTCCACGGAGGGGGTTTTTGGTCACTCCGTAGCGGAAATTCGCCGTGTGACAAGCGATTTTGTTATTCCACGCGACCGGGAATCGGGTATTCTTCGACTGGAATCCCCTGTTTTCTTATCAATTCTCCAAATTGATAAAACTTGACTCGAACTGAACAAAATTTGCGTATATGGGTCTAATCGGCTAGATCGACGGATGTCCGGCGACAACTCAGGGCCGTTGTTGGAACCTTAATTGAGAGTGGTGCTTGATGGTGACATAAGTATTCTGTACACTCTCCCTAATCCAATAGGCGTTCGGTTGGAAATTTCCTTCGATCTTACTATAAGATTCGGAACATTCTGAACATTTAGGAACTAAGAGTCCCTCTCGGTGAGGGAAAAGGTAGATTATGATACATGTAGCATGGGGAATTATCGTTGCTTGCGGAAAATCGGAGCAACTTGATGGTGGCGCTGACGTTGCGTTTTTGAGTTCGGGGGACAGCCCGGTTTTGGCGTACTCAATGAACGCATTCGAACAATGCGCGGAAATTGAGGGGATCGTGATCGTAGCGAATAAGGAAAAGCTCGAATATGTAGCAAATCTAGTTCGTTTATACGGCTGCAATAAGGTTCGAAAGATTGTTCCCGGCACCGCATCGAGATCCACTTCCATCCAGAATGCGCTCAAGGTAATGGATGAATCAGTGTCGTTGGTGTCGATTCACGACGTTTCCCGGCCCTGCGTTCGATCGGAGTTGATCGGCGAAACGGTTCGGGCCGCCAAGCGGTACGGGTCCGGCGTGGCTGCAATCCGCGTGGAAGACGCGATAAAGGAAGTCGAGAAAGGCCAGACCTCAGAGAAATCTCTCGAAGGGGGAAAACTCTGGGCGATGCAGACTCCACAGACCTTCAAGCGGGATCTAATCGAAAAGGGTCTTGAGGCAGCCACCAAGGGCAAAATTCTTCTCGGCGACGAGAGCGAAGCTCTTCATGCCATGAAACAGCCGGTTCACCTGGTTGTTTCCGAGCCGAGCAACGTGAAGATCCGGAATGCGGATGATCTTGTAGTGGTCAGCGCCTTGATGAAGGTGATGTAGATTGGCGGTTGCAGTGCTTGCCCGGTTTACCGGGCGGGTCCAGGGCGTTGGTTTCCGCTATACTGCGGTTGAAATTGCCGACGGCCTGTCCGTGACCGGGTACGTGAAAAACGAGCCGGACGGATCCGTGGAGCTTCTTGCTGAGGGACCGGCTGAAGCGGTCGATCAGCTCCTGGAAGGAATTCGGGAATCCCGGCTGGGTCCCCTGATCGGGCACCTGCACACCGAGCCACTTTCCCCGACAGGACGGTACTCCTCGTTCTCGATTTCAAACTTCTGAATCGGGCCGGGTCAGAAGGCCATTGCAACTCGATGTGGATATGTGGTTTAGTGGCGCGATTTTTGTACCCGCAACCAACGCGGGTCGGCCAGGCACGACGGTATGCGATACGCGATTATTGGAGATATTCACGCCAATCTGGAGGCGCTCCAGGCGGTACTAAAGGATTCGAAGGAGCAGGAGGTTTCCCATTTTGCCTGCCTCGGAGACGTCGTCGGGTATAACGCCAATCCCGTGGAGTGCCTCGAGATCATTCGCGACCTCGAGTGTCCCACCGTTCGTGGAAATCACGACCATTACGTTGCCCATTCCGACAGCCTGGAAGGTTTCCATCCTCTTGCCGCCAATGTTGTGGACTGGACCCGAAAACAGCTTACTGATGAGCAGCGCGTCTATCTCGGGCAACTACCCTACAACTTGTCGGTGGAAACGTTCACGATCGTCCATAGTACCCTGGATGCGCCGGGTGGCTGGTGCTATGTCTTCGACAAACTTGAGGCAGAGGCCAACTTCAGCTACCAGGTCACGTCGGTATGCTTTTACGGGCACACGCATGTTCCGATCGCCTTCGAGCAGACCGAAATCATCAAGTCAGGATCATTTCGCAAGCTGAAGGTCATGAACGGTAGAAAGTACTTTGTGAACGTCGGCAGCGTGGGCCAGCCCCGCGATGGAGACCCCCGTGCCGCCTACGTCATCTACGACATGATCAACAACCAGATCGAGTTGCGCCGCATACCTTACGACTTCACTGTAACACAGAAGAAAATTCTCGAGAATGGGTTGCCGGAGCGGCTTGCCTCACGTCTCGCAATCGGCCGATGACCGCGACCTCCACGCTCTCCCGACTTTGCCGAACGACGGCGGCGGCTTAACGCAATGCCACGAAACCTCGTATTCTCCGTGGCGTACTACATTGGAGATCGGGATGAGAAGTAACATGATGGTTCGTTTTATCACTACATGCGCGGGGTGCCTGGTGTTCGGTCACCTGGCCGCGGCCCAGATCGAAGTGGCCTGCAGGCTGTACAACGATCAGTACCTCCAATGCGAGGATATCCCGGCCCTGATGACAATTCAGAACCAGACGCCGTGGCCCATAATTTTCGGTGAGGGCGGCAATGGTGATATCGCCTTTCGCATTGAGCGTCGGCCGGGCAAGACAACTCGGGATTCCGGTGTGCCGGTCGAGGTGGATCCGTACGAGATTCTCCCGGGTCGGAAGGCGACATTGGAAGTGGGCATTACCCGCTCCTACGATATTGGAAAGACGGGGCCGTACACCCTGTGGCCGATCGTAACTCATAAAGAGCAGACGTACACCGGCTCGCGGATGGTGATGGACGTGGTCCCGGGCTTCAACGTGGCATCGAAAAAGATCGTTTTCGACGGAGACACCGGCGTCGAAAAGAGACTGGTCAGCGTTCGAACAATCGGCCGGGGTGGCGCCCAATTTGCGTTCCTCCGGGTGGAGAATCAACAAGGATCAATGTGTTACGGTTTGAATGAATTGGGTCGATACCTGAGCACATCCAAGCCGAAACTGCTGGCGGACTCGTCTGGCCGGATTCACGTTCTTCACCTGTCGAGGCCACGACGCTACACGTACGGCATCCACAACATGAACGGGACGGCAATCGAGCGAAAATTCTACACACGGCAACTGGCCGAAGCGTCGCTCGGGTACAATGATGAAGGGAGCGTGATTGTCGCCGGTGTCTCGCAGTACGAGGGAGACACGTCGATCGAACGTCCCAGGGTTCATCGATTCGACCCCTTCGAATCGACCCGGGATTGAGGAAACGTAGCACGGGTATCCCGTGCGGCGGAACCCAACCGGAACCCCGCGCTGGATGGCAGGAAAAATGGACGCTGGGGGGCTCGAACCCCCGACCCGCGGATTAAGAGTCCGCTGCTCTGCCAACTGAGCTAAGCGTCCAAGTACAACATTAGACGTGATCTTATCCCGCCGATCAACAACATTTCTGCAAACTTTTCCCGGTTCGCCATAGAGAACCGGATATTCGAGATTGGACATTCGTCGCCGACCAAGACAAGAATTGCGGTCTGACAGATTGAATATGGTGTAGTCGCACAATCATGAAATTTCTTTTTCTCATGGATCCTCTCGAAACGGTGCATCCTCACAAGGACACCTCTTACGCATTGATGATCGGGGCGTCGCGCCGCGGTCACGATGTCTTCTATCTCGCCGCGGACGGAATCACGCTCCTTGACAGCCGGTTGCATTTTGACGCGGAGGAGGTCGTGCCGACACCGGGCGAACCGGAGCTGTTCTCGAGGAAAGAGGAGAAACGGCTGGAGGGGGGCGAAGTGGATGCCGTATTCATTCGTACCGACCCTCCCTTCGATGCTCCGTATCTCACGCGCACATTGTTGTTGGACCAGGCGCCCCCGAATCTCTACGTGATCAACAGTCCCTCGGGCGTCCGAACCGTGAACGAAAAAATCTGGGCTCTCCAGTTCACCGGGCTGGTCCCGCCTACCCTGGTAACGCAGTCACTGTCCAGAGCTCGTGATTTCCTCGCGGAGCATGGAAAAGCCGCGGCAAAGCCAACCGACGGATTTGGAGGGAAGGGCGTCTTCATTCTTCAGGACGGCGATCCGAATACCAATGTCATTTTCGAGTCGCTGACCCAGGGGGGGAAGAAGGCAATGATCGTCCAGAAGTACATCCCGGAAGCGGCGGCCGGAGATAAGCGAATTCTACTGCTGAACGGGGAGCCCCTAGGATGCCTGCTTCGACTTCACGGTGCAGACGACCACCGGAACAACTTCTTCGCAGGCGGGAGTGCGCACCCCGCGGAAGTAACGGTTGTGGACCGAAAGATCATTGACACTCTTGCGCCGCATTTGCGCAATCTGGGATTGGGCTTTGTCGGGATCGACGTAATTGGAGATTGTCTAATCGAAGTAAACGTCACCTCCCCGACCTGCCTGCAGGAAATGAACCGGCTCTACGATGTCCAGCTGGAGGACCGGGTGATTGAGTTTGTGGAGAAAGAGGTGCGGTCTGGGAAGTAGTGCATAGTGTTTTGTATGGTGATATCACTGGAAAGGCATGTTCGCTTTTCACTAAAAACTAAAACTAAAACTAAAACTAAAAACTGAAAACTGACCCAACCATAGGCCGCCTCACGAAGGGGCTGGAAGAGGAAGTCTACACCGGCACGCCGGATGGAGACATTGTCGGCATGTCTCACCTGGTGAAGGAGGCGATGCCTGACTTTCATACGGAGCCCGACTGCAGGAATTCCGAATTTGCGACGACGCCGCATCGTGACTACGAACAACTTTTTCACGAATTCATGGGGTATCGGATGCGCCTGCGCGAGTTTATACGATCGAGAGGGGATTATACCCTGGTGCCGGGCGGGGCTCTCTCCCTGGGTGACGCGTCCGCGTTTCAGATCACCGATCCCGACAATGAATATTACCAGTACATCCGGGACTCGTACGGCACAAACGTCGTCACTGCCAGCACCCACATCAGTGTCGGTGTGGATGATACGGAGGAGATCATTCGCCTCTACAGAGTGCTGCGCTGCGAGGCCGCTCTCTACCTCGCCATCACCGCGGCGTCGCCCTGGCTTGACGGGGAGGCCACCGGATATCATTCGACCCGTTGGCATGTATTTCCAAGAACGCCGCCGGTTGTTCCGTTTTTCAGAAACCATGAGGAGTATGCGACGTGGATGGGAGTGAAGCTTACCTCGGGAGAGATGCAGAACACGCGCCATCTTTGGCTCTCTGCGAGACCCAACGGCAACGAACTGCCGCGGCTTCTGAATCGCGTAGAGTTGCGGATTTGCGATCGAATTTCCTATCCGAGTACGCTCTTTGGTGTAACGGCGCTGCTGGAGGCTCGGATCCTTTACCTGCTGGATCACCCCGAGGCGGATCCATTCATCTCGGGCGTCGCCGGCGCCGACGAGTTGGTTCAATACGCGGCGGAGAACGAAGCCGCAGTAAGCCTTGCCAGCCTTGATTCCTCCGTATGGCGTTGGACAGACGGCGCCAGGGTGCCGGTGCGCACATGGATCGACGAGATGATGGACGAGGTCCGCCCGTATGCGATGGCAGGGGCATTCGACGGGTTTTTCAGCGGTGTAACCCGAATCATGGAGAAAGGTTCGATCGCACAGCGCTGGCTGGAGCGCCAGCAACAGGGCGAATCCGTTCGGGACATTCTTCGGGATGCGATCCTGCACGCTGAGATCTGCGATGAAGCCTGCAGCAAGGCGCCCTGCGATTGTTTTTCTGAAATGGAGGATGCGTGAATGTTGAATGAGATCCAGGTTGGAATTATCGGGGCGGGCGCGAACTCGATGCTGCACCATATTCCGAAGGTACAGGCCATCAGCGGTGTCAGGGTGGCAGGGGTGTGCAACCGGAGCCGTGAATCGGGGGACCGGGTGGCCAATGAGTTCGCGATACCGCAAGTGTATAACGATTGGGTGGAGATGGTGAACGACGAGGCAATCGATGCGATTGTTATCGGCACCTGGCCGTATATGCACTGTCCGGCCACCTGTGCGGCGCTCGAAGCAGGAAAGCATGTCATGACCGAGGCGCGAATGGCCATGAATGCTGCGGAGGCGCATCAGATGCTGAAGGCATCGCTCGCCCGGCCCGAGCTTGTGGCCCAGATTGTCCCGTCGCCCATGACGCTTCGATTCGATCGGACGATACGCCGTCTCCTCGAGGAAGGGTATGTCGGGGATCTGCGCGTTGTCGACATTGACGGCAGCACCGGCTCGTTCACCGACTCGTCGGCGGTCATGACCTGGCGGCAGGATGTAGGGCTCAGCGGTCTCAATATCATGAGCATGGGAATCTGGTACGAAGCGATGGCTCGCTGGGTGGGGCATGCATTGCGCGTCCTGGCAACCACTCGGGTCTTCGAGAATACGAGAAAGGATGAGGACGGGAATGCGAGACGAATCGAGGTTCCCGATCATGTGGATATCCTGGCCGAGCTGATCTGCGGAGTGCAGGCACATCTCCGATTCAGCGACACCACCGCCTTCAGTCCCGCCTCCAATACCGCCCACATATACGGCACCGAAGGAATGCTGAAGCTGGATCTCAACTCGAATGAACTTCTGGGGGCCCGGCGCGGCGACGCTTCTATGGCGGTCATCAAAATCCCCGACGAAGAATCCCAGGACTGGCGCGTGGAAGAGGAGTTCATTGGCGCCATTCGCGGGCAGGAGAAGATCCGTCTCACAACGTTCGAAGAAGGCGTCTGGTACATGGAATTCACTGAAGCCGTGAATCGGAGCTCGAAGCTGGGGCAGGCAGTGGCGCTGCCGCTGAGTTAGCCGGCAGATCTGGGGACTTTTCACTTTCCCTCATGCTTTGATAGGCTTCGGGCCAGAGCATGATTTCGCATCATCCTCATGAATCGAACCGAACGTCCTGGTTGTGAGCGGGGTTGTGGGCCGTATTCATCTATTCGACCATACCGCTCGCCCCGGCCCTGCGCACGTATGTGGACGATGCCGTCGGGCGGATTTGGTCCGCATACCTGGTGATAGCCGTTGTTCTGGTCGGCGGACTCTTCGCTGCGGGAAAGCTGTGGAAGGGCATCCGGCGCATCCAATGGATGTCCATGATTCTGCTGGTTTCGATCGGCTCGGTCTACATCGTCTGGACGCATTTCACAGACCCGACAGCTACCAGGAATTTCTTTCGGAATACACTTCGACTAAAGATGCGTTTCTTCATGAGGCTCGCGTACACCTGTTCCGCCGGGACAGGTACCGGCATCGACTGGCGGCGGCTGAGGACCGGGAGGCAGCCGATGCGTACGCGATCATTGCATCCCGGGAAAATCTGATCATGGAGCGCTATTTCCCGCACACCATGCGAACACCATTTTCCGACTTCGCCGCGATACGGTCTCCTCCCTCCAAGAGGCTCAAAACCCGGACGCGCTTTACAGAAGTCCGGTGAGCAACCATGTTGTGACCCGATTGACGATTCTGCAGGTAATTTTCCGAATGCTGGCGATCGGGGCGGGATGGATCCTGGCTTGCAGCAGTCTTTACCTCTTGGCAGCAAGCCGTTTACGGGGAAAATCGATCACCGGGGCGGAGTCCGGTACTTTGTCAGAATGATGGCGGAAAAGGTGAATAAATCCGGTTTCGAGGCGTCAAACAAGGAGACGGATCAGGCTGACACTATGTCCGATATTGGACCGTTTCTGGAAAGAGCGAAGAATGGCGATGAAGAAGCGTTCAGCGAAATTGTGCGCGTTTTTCATGATCGCGTTTACGCGGTGGCCTTTCGATATGTCCAGAATACCGAAGACGCCGCGGATATGGCGCAGAAGGCCTGGATTCGTGCTTGGAAGAAACTTGCAACATTTCAGCAAAGATCCTCGTTTTATACTTGGATGTACCGGGTGGTAGCGTCCGTATGTCTGGATCA
>CAUZEO010000221.1:0-8892 GCA_963578625.1 Kiritimatiellia bacterium
GCCGACGGCCGTGTTGACGCCCTCGATGCGGTGAATGTGATCGAGCGAGATCCCTTCCTTCTGGAAAGTGTCGAAGGCCATTTTCGAAAGCAGGTCGTCGCCGATGAGGCCCTCCCCGATGACCGGCATGCGGAGAACACGAATCGTCAGACCGACAACGAAGCTGCCAACGACGACGATTTTTGCCACGCCTAGTTACGCTCCCAACGTCGTAACGAGAACGGATTGATGTTTCTGCGCTCCGCTACCGGTTTGACATTGGCGAAGCCCGAGTCGTAGGCCGCGCGATGACGGGCGCGGAGGTCGTGGAAGACCGAGGCATCGGTGATGAGGTCTTCCGGGTGTTTCTGACTACGTACGAGAAAATCCTTCGCCGGGGGATAGCAGGCCGCGGGGACCGACTCGCGGTCGAAGGTCTCGTGTTCGTCCTCGACTCGAGCGCGAGAAGCGTTGTTGGGTAGCGACGCGCCCTGATAACGCAGGTCCATGCTCCAGCGTACGCCGGCGCTCTTGTTCTCGAAGCTTGCGTGTGGTGTTCGATTGGTCATGAGGAGCACACCGCCTTTGCGTACCGGAACCGGGATCGCCCCGCTCGACGAGTTCCTGTGCCCGCGCGGTTACTTCGCGGGCGCTCTCTCCGGGCTCCTGCGGGACAAGCCCGCGGGGTCCTCGCCTACCGGTCAATACAACTGAACATCTCTTCCTTCGCCCGGGCGATTCGGGCCGCGGCTTCCCTTGAGCGTGCGCGACCATGTTCGAGTCGATCATGACCATGCTGCCGGGTGATCGATTTTTCTCGAAATGCTCCGGCTCCTGCCGGGCAGGCATTTCATCGTTGAAGCTGATCAACCGATCCAGCAAGGGGCGATCGAGGACGCTTTCGAATACATAAAACCCGTCACGGACGAATGGGTCTCGGTGCCGGTTTTCATGCGTCGTGTCCTTATGATTGAACGGTCATTTCTATGTGATGGATGCCGCCCATTAGCTACTCAAAACAGGCGGTGATATTGCGCGCGATGCCGTCGATGAATTGCTGGATTCCAAATTTTTCTGAATGCTTACGAATCTTGTCGGAATCCCAGGTTTGCCCGGCGGCCTCTTCGATTCCCGCCAGGAGATCTTCGGGGCTTTGCTTCCGGAAATGGATGCCGGTTTCTCCGTGCACAATGGATTCAAGCGCGCCGCCCCGGCCTAACGCCACTACCGGTCTTCCGCAAGCCTGTGCCTCCAGGGGAACGATGCCGAAGTCCTCTTCCCCCGGGAAGATCAGAAACCGGCAGTTGCGATAGAGATCCAGGACCTCTTGGTCTTCCCGCCAGCCAAGAAATTCAACCGAGGGCCCTGCCATCCTTCGCAGTTTCCTGTGCTGGCTTCCGGTCCCTACAACTTTCAGCGGATAGCCGAGATGATTGTACGCCTCCACCGCAAGCTCGACTCGTTTGTAAGGAACCAGGGCGGAAACAATGAGGTCATAATCATGCGTGCCGTTTCTGCCGGGGGTACACCGATCCAGATCAACGGGGGGATAGACAACATCCGACTCGCGTCCGTAAAAATAACGAATTCGCCGCTTCACATGTTCGCTGATGGCGATGAACCGGTCGACCCGGACGGACACCCGCGTATCCCAGGCGCGCAACCGCGAGAGCATGGGCCGGACAATGAGTTGTTTGGCCGGATTTGTCCCGAAATATTCATGATAAAACATGCCGTATCGCATGGGAGTGAAGCAGTAGCAGATGTGCC
The DNA here is from genome assembly GCA_963578625.1 of Kiritimatiellia bacterium. Classification (GTDB taxonomy): domain Bacteria; phylum Verrucomicrobiota; class Kiritimatiellia; order SLOV01; family SLOV01; genus CAUZEO01. The sequence goes on from CAUZEO010000221.1 coordinate 1,750, forward strand.
GCGTATCCGCCGGGAGCCGCAATCCCTTGATTACGCTGTGGCTGGTGCTGATCATCACATCCGAGTTGGCCGGTTTGATGGCCTCCACGAACCGGGGAAAGAATGGCAAAAGAACGCGAAAGTGATTTCTTATCCACGGCAGCCGGTTCATCGCCGAAGCTTGAACTTGATGTCGATTGATGGTGTCGCTGATTTGTTCGGCGTTGTGAATCAGCGTGTAGATCGTGGCGTCGGGGAAACCTTCGCACAGCAGTTCCAGGCATCTTTCACCACCGCGCATGCCTGTGAGCCAATCGTGCGCGAGGTTCACATCCAGACTCTGCCACGAAGATGGAATGGTATACGGCATCTTACGCTTTTCCCGCACCCAGCGAGGCATAGACTTCCAACGTCTCTTTCACAGTGCGATCCCAGGAGAAGGCCTGTGCCTGCCGGACACCAGCTTCGCGGAGGCGTTCTGCTTCCCGGGAGTCGGTGAGGACGCGGGTGAGCGCGGATGCCATGCCCTCGGGGTCCTCCGGATTCACGTAGATGGCGGCGTCTCCGGCAATTTCCGGAAGCGATCCGGCGTCGGTGCAGACCACGGGCGCTCCGCAGGCCATCGCTTCGAGAACCGGCAGCCCGAACCCTTCGTACCGAGACGGCGAAATGAAGACATCTGCGGCCTGGTAGGCTTCGAGTAGCTCGTTTGAGTCCAGGTGTCCTTCCCATCGGACCGATTCGTGCAGTCGATGTGCTTTCGCCCGGTTCTTCGCTTCAGGATATCGCGGATCGTCCGGACCTACGATTCGCAGCGTCGCATCCGTGCTTTTTGCTTCCCGAATCTTTGCGAACGCTTCAATCAGCGTCTCGATATTCTTGTATGGGTCCTGCCGGCCGACACACAAAATTGTTTTTTTCACAGATTCCGGCCGAGCCTGCCCTGGAACATAGCGATCCGATACGCCGTTATATACGACCTTCACACTGTCGATTCCGTCGGCGGAAAGGTTCAAATGCTCGATTAAATCGGTTTTCGATGCGTTGCTTACCGTGATGATCGCGTCCGCAAGCCGACCGATCCTCCGCATCATCCCGCGATAAACGGGGAGAATTTTCCGCTTTTTGGATCGAGGGGTGAATTCTGGAAATTTTAGGGGAATCACGTCATGAATTGTCACCACAATCTTGACCCTGGAGGAAATACCCGCGCCGAGCGGGAGGATAGGAATCATGTAGTTCGGCGAGTGGAATAGATCCGCATCCAGTTTTTGAAGGAGTCGGGGCAGTGCGAGTTGGCTTTTGGGAGAGAAAATCCCATGCCTGAAAAGACGTCCTTCCATCATCCCCGTCCGGCTGAATCCGGTCTGTTGATCGGTGCGTTCCATCAGGGCAGGGTCGCTGAAAAGGAGAGTGTAGCGATTCCCCGAATCGATCCGTCCCAGGTGCGTGATCAGTTCCGTGGTGTAGGAAGGGACTCCGGAGATTTCCTCGAAGATCCACCTCGCATCGAGAACGATCCTCATGCGCACACGTTCCTGTACAGTTCCCACGTGCGTTCCGCGACCCGATCCCACGTGAACCGCTCGACATAGGAGAGACCCTTCGCGCTCAAGGCCGCCCGGCGCGCCGAATCCGCCAGCAGGGAGCCGATCTCCGCGGCCCAGGCATCCCGGTCGAATCCTTCGATAATCATTGCGGCATCCCCCAGGACTTCGGGTAACGAGCCTCCGGTGGAAGAAACGACGGGCGTACCGCACGCCATCGACTCCACCGGCGTAAATCCGAATCCTTCGTAGAGGGAGGGAAAGATAAACAGTTCCGCGCCTGCATACAGCGAGGACAGATCGTTGTCGTCCACAAAGTCCAGCCGCCGGATCGATTTCGATCGCCGGGCTTCCCGGATGTGGTTGAAAATGGATTCTGTTTTCCACCCCGGCATTCCCACCAGCACGAGCTCGCCATCGAATCCATCAAGCGAGTCGAATACATCGACGAGGAACGGAAGGTTCTTCCGCGGCTCGATGGTTCCGACAAACAGCAGGTAGGGACGGTCGAGGCCGTGACGAGCACGAACGGCCTGGATTCGGTCCTTGTCCGGGCGTTGGAGTTCGGGATCCAGACCCGGGTGCACCGACACGATACGGTCCATTGAGATTGGAAGCAGGTCGGCAATCTCGGCGCGCGAGAATTCGGAGATCGTAATCACCGCGTCTACCTGCTTTACGGTCTGCTCGATGTGAGATGTCAAATACGTGAGATTCTTTGGTTCCGTCGCCTCCGGAAATCGGAAGAACGATGTATCGTAAATATTCACTACCGACTTGCCGCGTCGAAGGGGAGGGCGGATAAAGTTGGTGAAATGGAACAGGTCCGCCGGGCCGGAGAGTGCATCGTAGGGCGGCCACCCCAGCCATTTCCAGCCCTGTTGCACAATGCGGCCTGGAACCCATCGGATCGTTTTTCTTTCTCCGCCACCCAAAGGTAGCGGAACTCCGTTTCGTTTAAAATCGAAGGATACCAGGCGTAGTTCGTCGGAGCCTCTATGGGCCCCGAGATTTTCAGCCAGGCATTTGACATACCGGCCTACACCGGTGCGCCTGCCCACCGCAGCCTGAATGTCCACACAGGCGATCATCTATCGTGTCTACCTCCCAAATGGCCCCATTGTAGACCGAACCCGTGCAGAGTAAAATGTTTTACGAATCAACCCGAACTGCTAAATCCGCGGATGAATTGCGAACGCGCTCGATGCTTTCGGCGGGAAGCCAGCACCGGCGTTCGTCCATGAGTTCCACGTGGACCCAGTCACTGCGCTCTTCGAGGATGCTGAATTCGGTGCCGGCGTGGAGCGGCTCCGTGAAGCTTGGTTTATAGGAATTACTGTTTCCCTTTCGCGCGGTGACGTCGGGTTTCACGATTACACCGAGGTTGGAGTGTTGTTGAGCACGCGTTTCGATGGACAGCGAGGCTAGAAAAAGAACGGCGACCATGCCGCCAACCCACGCGGCGCGCTTGAAGATGGGACGTTTCAAAACTAGCTTCACCCCCAGCGCGATCCAGCAAAGCAGGAAACCGCCGAGAAAAATTGCGGAGCGGACCCTTGTGGAAACGTCGTAGTGCCAGAAAAAGATCGTTTGCAGAATCTTGCGGGTTTGCGGGACCGGAATGTCGTCCAGGCGGCGGCTGCGCGCGAACTCCAGATTCTGCCTCAGGTCGGCATTGTGAGGCGTATAAAGTGCCGCACGGTTGTAATTGAGAATGGCCCGTCCCACATCGTTCATTCTGAAGTAGCTGTTTCCGATGTTGTAGAAAAGTTTTCCATTCCGAATGCCACCTTCCTGTACGATTCGTTCGTATCGCAGGATCGCTTTCAGGTAGAGCATCTCGGCCGCGGATCGATCCGCTTGCGCAGATTCATTCGCTTCGCGAAATAAATCGTTCCCTTCCCGAAACAAGGCCTCGATATCAATCTCGTCGGATGATTCCGCGGCGGCGGGGTGGGGGAGGCACAAAAGCATGGGCATCGCGCCGAGCACGACTCGAAGAAGGGAACGCACTACAGAGACTCCTCAAGTTTTTGCGCGAGTTTTTGCGCGCGCTCCGCGACGCGCCGTAGTTCGTTTTCTGTTGCGCCACCGTAGCGGCCGGCTTCGCAGGCATTGAAAACTGCGCGCAACTCAGACAGCACATCTTCTTCAATGCCCAGGGCATCCAACGGTTTTTTCGCCTCGGCGAAGGTGAGTGCGCTGGTGGGAATATCGAGTTTGCTGCCAAGGTAAAGTCGCACCGCCGCAAGCGTTTCGCCTGCGACCGAAGAAGGTTCTTTTTCTCCGGCTTCGGCGGCGACCTCGTCGAGCCGGCGCAGGGCTCGCCGGGTGCGGGTGGAGAGGGATTCCCGCCGCCGTGTCTTACGTACCAGGATCACCGAGGCGGCAAGTCCATAGATAAGTGGCGGCATAGATAGCGCCGCGATCCAGACGGGAGAAGAGATCCACGCGACCGGACCGTAGACCTGGTTTACCAGCACGCCGGGATCCTCGTAGTTGTGTGCTATTCCTCCGGCCCATCCTTCGACCGCCGCCGATCCGTCCGCCAGTTCGATCCCCTCGGCATCAAATGCGGTAATCACCCGTGACTCCTTCACGTCGATTCTGATGGGCTCGGATCTCGCCACTTCGTAGGAGCCTTTTCGGGTATCGAAATAGGGCAGTTCTATCGGCGGGACCCACTCGACGTCGGGGCGCAAAGCCCGAATTGTCTGAGTGAAAACCCGGGCTGCTCCCTGGGTGTCTCCTTCCGGTGACTGAGAGGGCACCTTGAAGTCTCGGGTGAGCGAATCTTGGGTGCCCAGCGGCGGCGGGGCAATGTGGTTGAGGTACTCCGTTCCCGATACCCAGACGACCAGTTGCACGGGGTCTCCCACGTTAACCTTGGCTGGTGTTGCGGACGCTTTGATCCGGAAGGTCCCGACATGCCCGGCGAATTCATCCGGGCGCCCTTCCAGTGGAAGAGGCTTTACCTGCATGACCAGGGACTTGGAAGGAATAACCATTTTCTTGTAAACCGGTTGTCTTCTGTTGCCGCCGGTAAAGCCATCGAACAGGCTGCGCCGGCGCTGCAGCGTCCGGTGGCCGACGACCGCCTGAAAAGTTACTGTTGCCGGATCCAGTTCTATTTCCCCGCTTTTCTTCGGGATCAAAATTTTGTGGAAGCGGACAGCGGTGTACTGCTTGCCGTCAAGCGTTGTCCTGGTCTTCTCCGCAATTGCGTCCTCCGTGCCTACCGGCACTTCGAACAAGTTCCTGCTTCTGTCCACGGTGCGATTCGCGACGTAGAACAGGTCATCTTCCATTGCCGGAACGTTGAACAGGATGTTGTTGACGTCGCTGTCGATATACCACGTAACGGTAAGCAATATCGGCTCGCCCACGTAGGGGGAGTCGTTGGAAATTTCCATGTGAAGTTTGAATCCTTCGACATCCTGTGGTTTCTGAACCTGCACTTGGATGGGCTGGGTGTAGACGGTTTTCCCGTCGGCTTGAACTGCAAAGCGGGGAATTTTCAGCACGCCGGCCTGCTCGGCAACCAGCAGGAAACTGTGAATGTAAGTGCGCTTATTCGTCGTTCTCATGTTCCCGTTTACAATGGTCACCTGCTGGCTAGAATTATTTCGGCCGCCCCCATATTGAGCCCGGAATCCCTTCAGCCCGACTAGGTCCGGTTGTTCAGAGCGATCCACGCCGTGGACGTGAATTTCGAACCGGAACGGCTCTCCCACGAAGACCGAGTCGTTTTCAACCATTGCTTTCGCCGAGATTTTCTGCGCGAAGCTCTCGCTGGAAACGGCGCAGAGCCCTGCCACACACAGCATTCGTACGATATAGCGGTCTAGAAGCATCTCTTCTACCAGTCTTTTTCTACCGTTCTTCCGTCACTCTTGAAAAACACCTTACGAAGTTCCCGGTTCTCGCGTTCTTCTTCAAGAATATCCTTCGCCTCGTCTTCTAGTTGGGCAAGATCCATTTCGTGCTGCTGCCCGGATTCTTCGCCATTCGGCGGTTGTTCCTGGGATGGTTGATCCTGCTGCTGTTGCGGGTCCTGGTTCTCTTCTCCCTCCGGTGGTTGGTTGGAGGCCTGCTCCTGGTCGGAATTGCCATCCTGCTGCTCCTTCTCTTTCTCTTCCAGCCCGGCCAGCGCCTCCCGGAGTTCGTCGGCAGCTTCCTTTTGTTTTTCGGCAGCTTCCCTTCCCTGTTTCTTCTCCAGCTCTTCGGCCGCGGCCTTCTGTGCCTTGGCCGCCTCCTCGACATGCTGCCTGGCTTCCTCCACGGGGGAGGATTCGGAAGGCTCGCTCATCTGACTCATTTTTTCCGCGAGCTCTTTAGATTCCTGCTCCAATTCGCGCTGCTGATTCGATTGCTCATCGAAAGCTTCATTGCGGCTCTCGGGAGGTTGCTGATCCTGTTCCGTTTTTTCCGTCTGCTCCTGGAGCGACTCCTGCTTCTCGATCATCTCTTCGAGCTTTTCCCTCGCATCCTGCTTTTGCTGATCCTGTTTTTGCTGCTGTTGTTGCTGCTGGAGCATGACCTGGAGGTTCAATTTCGCCAGTTCCATATTTTCCGCGGCTGCGGTCAGTTCGCCATCGGCATTCAGGGCCTGGCGGTATTGGGCGATGCTGTTCTTGCAGGATTCGATTGCCGCTGCGATGTCACCGGCGGCGCTTTCGATTTGTTTGAACTCGCAGTTGCCCAGGTTGTAGTGGCTCCTGGCAATAAAGTCCGGGCGGTTGCCCGCCGCGGTGGCGTCCCGAAATGCCTCCGCGGCATCCTCGAACCGGCCTTGCTGGTAGAGCGCGGCGCCGCGATTGAACAGGATTTCTGACCGGTCGGGCTCTGCGTCCAAGGCGGCATCGTACGCGGAAAGCGCCATGTCGAATTCACCGGCGTCGTACCTGGTGTTGCCATCAGCGACGAGTTTTCCCGCTTCGGCAGCGTGGAGTTGTGGCGTGCATGCGAAGAGCCCAAAAGCTGCCGCCATGATCAAGCCTGGAGCTGATAAATCACGCACGAATTTTCTCCTTCGGCTTATCCCCTGCGGTCCCTTCCACGATCAGAAGCAAAAATGCCGTCGCCAGAAAGATCTGGAATTTTTCTTCATACTTCTGGATTTCCTGATCCTGGAGGGATCGTTTTTGTGCGCCGGCAATGAGCTGCTGGTACACCGCGCCCAGGTCCATGGATCCGGTTGCCACATTGAAATATTTACCGCCGGGCGTAGCTTTCACCATGTCGCGCAGTGTCGACCCGTCCAGGCGGGTCTTTACGATTTCTCCGTCGTGCGTAAGGAACGTTCTCTGGTTGCGATTGTCCGTGACCGGGATTGGCTGCCCCTCTTTTTCGTCTCCCAAACCAATAGCGAGGAGACGGATGCCTTTCTCGCCGACTGCCTTGGCCGCTTCCAGAGGAAAGCTTTCGTGATCCTGCCCATCTGTAATGAGAATCAGGTCCTTGAATGCCCGGTCCTGGTCGTCAAAGACTTCCGTCGTGACCCTGCGCAGCGCGTCACCGATCATGGTGCCCCCCTTGGTGACGCTGTCCACCGCGACCCCATCCAACATCATCCGGAAAAACCCGTAGTCAACCGTCAACGGACAACGGACGACAG